>NZ_JAMPKE010000006.1:0-243919 GCF_039961955.1 Trichocoleus sp. DQ-A1 | reverse complement strand
GATTCGCCGCTTCAAGATTTTTCGCATTTTTTCAGGACGTTATCGCAATCGCAGGCAGAGATTTGGTTTGCGCTTAAACCTAATTGCTGGCTTGCTGAACTACGAACTGGCACCTGCCTCCTGATTCATGCAGGAGGTCTAGTATACGAAGTGGGAGAATATTCGGAATTTGGCAACAGCCAAGAATGTGCCAGAAGCTTTAAAGCAACAGCTAGGATTGAGTTAAAGTTCTCGATCGCTCTTATTTGGCGTGGTGGAAAGGTGATGCGATCGCCTACCTCATCTCACCAAATGCGATCGCCTAGCGTTCGGGCGAAGCATTCGGGGTATTAATCTACCCTTTTCCCACAACCTAACTCGCCCGAATGCTTCGCCCCTACATGGAGAATGCGATCGCCCTCTCTTCCCCTCTTGCTTCGCGCCCTCTGCGTCTTGGCGGTTCGTAAAAAACGCGATCGCATCTTAAGTTAGAAACAGTTCCCGAATCCCAGCACTGCCGATTTCGATTGCCAGCGCTGCTAACAGAAAGCCTAAAAGTTGAGTAATAATCACCGCACCTTCTGCACCGAGCAAGTGGTCGATCCGGTTTGCCAGACGCACAATCAACCATGTCACCAGCATCGCAGAGACAATCCCGACCACCACGCTGAGATGAGCATTTGGAGATTCAGACATCAACAGCATCACCGTCGTTAGCGTTCCTGGCCCAGCTAACAGAGGCAATGCCATCGGAGTAATCGCGATATCGCGCTGCTGCTCGACAATCGGTGTATCTAGTTCTCCACGTAGCATTTGTAGGGCAACTAAGAGTAAAAGCAGTCCCCCAGCAACCCGCAAAGACCCCATACTGATTTCTAAGTAATTTAGAACTGCTTTACCCCCAAAAGCGAATATCAGCAGCACCCCTGTCGCTACAATACTTGCCCGATTCACCACATTGTCTCTTTGCTCCGGTTCCATGCCCTTCGTCAGGACTAAAAAGATCGGTGCATTGCCCAACGCATCTGCCAAGACAAACACAGCTACAAAAGTTTTAACCAGAACAGAGATATCCAGCTCCACAGTTGACCCTTAGAAAATATTTCCTCTAACCGTAACGTGGATGCCTTGCCGTTTCGCCATTCCGAAGGTTGATCTCCAACGAGTCAGATATCCCGTGCCAGCCAAGGACTCCAACTCATTCATAGAGTTGTCGTAGTGTCAACCAATAATATTCATTGTTATAATTTAAACCTCAATACAGTGAGAGAGCGATCGCTCAACCTCATCTGAGAAAGCGATCGCCCGGTTTTTCCCTCTTCCTGAAGTGCCTAGATCCAGTGAATACTTTCTTTAAGCTGCGGTGACAAACGCGCAAGTGTTGCGATAGCGCGTCCGCGTGGCGCTCTGCTAATGCAAAATAAGCGATCGCCCCCGTTTAAACTAAGGCAGAAACACGGCTAGAATGCAGCAATTCACGAGACTCTTGACGAACCCGACCTTCCATCGCCTCTTTTTGTAAGGTAATGAAAGCCATAAAGTCATCAAAGTCATACTTGGTTTTTAAAAGCTGACGTAGCTGCTCTTCGGCTTCAACCGTTAGATAGCCCGTTACCAAAGCTTGTTGCACAATTTTACTAATCAGACTCATTGCCATTGCTACCAGAACACACGATGATTTCAAAACAGCATCTTTGTCACTGAAGACGCGCATCCGGATGATTTGTGTCCGCATTCCTACTTAGCTGCGTAAATATCTCTCTAAATAAGTACCTTCGGTATAATCCACAGGATTGCTCGAACCAACCCTTCATCAATGCCTAGACACAGAACAAAGGAATAATATATATTCTGATGTTCTCAGCTTCACCAGCATTTAGACTGATTTAGATGAAATTACGAGAGTGATAATGAAGCCCTATCTCGCCGCCGCCATACAAATGACAAGCCTGCCAGATGTGGAAAAAAATCTGGTTCAGGCAGAAGAACTCATCGAGCTTGCTGTGCGTCAGGGTGCTGAGTTAGTAGGCTTGCCAGAAAACTTCTCATTTTTAGGAGAAGAGAAGCAGAAGATAGCCCAATCGGAGGCGATCGCTACCCAGAGCGAAAAATTCCTCCGAACAATGGCTCAGCGCTTCCAAGTCACCATCTTGGGTGGCGGGTTTCCAGTTCCCGTTGACACCAACAAAGTCTACAACACCGCTTTGCTCATCGATCCTTCAGGAGAAGAACTCGCCTGCTACCAAAAAGTACATTTATTTGATGTCAATTTGCCCGACGGCAATACCTATCGAGAATCTAGCACCGTCATGGCTGGGATGCGGCTACCACCCGTTTATCCCTCCAAGCATTTGGGTTCCTTGGGACTTTCGGTGTGCTACGATGTCCGATTCCCAGAACTTTACCGGCACTTAGCGCAGATGGGAGCCGACATTTTATTTGTCCCTGCTGCCTTTACCGCCTACACTGGCAAAGATCACTGGCAAATCTTACTACAAGCCAGAGCTATCGAAAACACCTGCTATGTGATAGCACCGGCTCAGACTGGGCAGCATTACGCCCTGCGTCACACTCACGGACACGCGATGATTATTGACCCTTGGGGCGTTATTTTAGCGGATGCCGGAGATACGCCGGGAGTAGCGATCGCAGAAATCAACCCCTCTCGCCTAGAACAAATCCGCCGCCAAATGCCCTCCCTGCAACATCGGGTTTTTATCTGAGCCTTTTGGGAAAAAAATAGACCGGCGATAGCGCAAACTAATACCATTTTTTAGATTGAAAGATTCTAAATCTTTCAATCTTGTTTTAGCTTTGGTTTTCTAATCAAAAATCCCAAATCTAAAATCCAGAAATGTATAAAAGAAGCCCTCTTGTTAGACATTGCGCCAACCGCCGGTATTACCGAACGGCAAACAAGCCGCATCGGGCACCTTACTTACCAGTATTCTTGCGCTTGGGAGGAGTACTCTTTGGATTGCCAGTGACTTTAGGGGCACTACCATCCCGTCTGGCGGGCTTACCTAAATCGGGAGAAGGCTTAAATTTATTGTTAGCCATAAGATTGACAAACTCTTAAAAAGCAACGCTATGCATTTATACAAAGCAGCTATTCCCTGTTCCTGAAAGTTTGCCAAAAAACTCTTCTTACACACAAAAAAACGGGTGGCTTGGAAGCCACCCGACAAGAAAAATTTCAAATTTTAGATACTAGATTTATCCAAAACCTAAACTTTTCTTAGACAGTTACAGTCTTCTTGGTAACAGCATTCAACTCGCCTTTGGCATACTTAGCAGCAAACTCATCCAAAGTCATCTGCTTAATCTTGGTACCTTGACCAGCAGCACCGAACTGATGATAGCGATCGCTACAAACCTTCTGCATATACTTGATGGAAGGCTTGAGGAAGTGGCGGGGGTCAAATTCCTTAGTATTGCTAGCCAAGGCTTCGCGCACCGCAGCGGTAATCGCCAGACGGTTATCCGTGTCAATATTCACCTTACGGACACCGCTCTTAATGCCTTTTTGAATTTCTTCAACGGGTACGCCGTAGGTTTCCGGGATTGTACCGCCGTATTGGTTAATCAGGGCAAGTAAATCTTCGGGCACAGAGGAGGAACCGTGCATCACGAGGTGGGTGTTCGGCAGACGGCTGTGAATTTCTTCAATCCGGCTGATAGCCAGAATTTCGCCAGTCGGCTTGCGGGTGAACTTGTAAGCGCCGTGGCTGGTGCCAATCGCAACTGCCAAAGCATCCACGCCGGTTTGTTCTACGAAGGCAACTGCTTCGTCTGGGTCGGTCAACAGCTGGTCGTGAGAGAGAACTCCTTCGGCACCGTGACCGTCTTCCTTATCACCCATGCCTGTTTCTAGAGAACCCAAGCAACCCAGTTCGCCTTCTACGCTGACGCCAATTGAGTGAGCGACTTCCACCACCTTGCGGGTGACTTCCACGTTGTACTCGAAGCTGGCTGGAGTCTTAGCATCTGCCTCTAACGAGCCATCCATCATGACGCTGGTGAAACCGTGGCGCATGGCAGAGTAGCAAGTGCTTGGGGCATTACCATGATCCTGGTGCATGGCAATTGGGAGATGAGGGTAAGTTTCAACTGCCGCCAGAATCAGATGGCGTAGGAAATATTCTCCTGCATAGTTCCGAGCGCCACGAGAAGCTTGCAGAATCACGGGGCTATTTGCCTCGTGAGCAGCCTGCATGATGGCCTGGATCTGCTCCATGTTGTTAACGTTATAAGCTGGGATTCCATAATCATTCTCAGCTGCGTGATCCAACATCAGCCGCATGGGTACGAGCGCCATAAATAGTCCTCCTATTGACTCGTCGTCAGTTACTTTGTTCTGGACAGCGAAATTATTACAATAATCTTAAGATAGTTTACCAGTCTCTAGGGAATTATCTTGATAATTCCGAGATAAGCAGCCAATACTGCATTTATAAGATTGCCTGATGGTGGAGGTTTAGCAAGAGCATTAGGCTTTCTAACAGGGTTTTGGTTTTGCTCTCGTTTCCAATTTATGTCTGGGAATGCTTTCTTTAGAAGGCTGTACTCTCAATAACGTAGATTCTCCTGGTTCCAGCTAGGAAATGAGAAAACTAATCGTTTGCCAGAGCGCTTCTCGCTTCTTGTCTTAATTTTCTTTAGGTATTTTTTTGAGTATTTTTTTATGGGTCGCCCGGGATTCGAACCCGGAACTATTCGGTTAAAAGCCGAGTACTCTACCGTTGAGTTAGCGACCCGAAAACTTCAGTTGTTTAGACAACGTTTACAACGGTAACACAGATTACTGGAATTAGGAAAGGGGTTTTGAAAAAAACTTTTTTATAAAAAAGTTACGGTCAAACGAACTGATGTCTCCAAACTGCCTCCCGGTTCTAGACGCAGTAGCTGCTCTCCGGTATTCAGAGCATTGCGAGGGGCACTCCAAGGCTCCATGCAGTAAAAGTCTTTGCCTTTGACCGTCCAGAAGACAAAGGTGGAATAAGGGTTGTCCCAACTAAGGGTGAGCTGCAACTGTCGGCTGGCGTCGGAGGCAGTGGCTTCTTGACCGCTCAACTGCTTAAAGGCGACATCAATTTCATCTTGGTTAAAGTCAAAGGCACCCGTGAAGGGATGGGTTTGGCGGGTGCGCTGATCTTGGTATTCGGCGGCGGGAATTCCAAACTTGATTCCGGTTTTTTCGGGTGTCCAGAAGTAAGGATGCAGACCCGTGGAGAAGGGCATCGGCTCGGCTGAGTGATTAGTGTAGCGCTGCCGAATCTCTAACGTGTTACCCAACAGACGGTAAGTGAAGGCGAGTTGAAAGTCAAACGGGTAAACGGCACGTGTCTGGTCGTTGCTGTTAAGGACAAGGGTAAGGCTCACTAGGTCTTGAGTCACTTGGTCGGTGACTTCCCAAGGCATATCGCGGGCAAAGCCGTGTTGCTTGAGGGTGTAGGGCTGACCTTGATAGGTGTATTGACTTTCGGGTAAGTTGCCGCAGATGGGAAACAGAATCGGAATCCCGCCTCTAACGCTCAAGTCTGGATTGGCAAACCGCTCTGCATCTAGGTAGAGGATTTCTTGTCCTTGGATGCGTAGGCTAGTAACGATACCGCCTCGCTCTGGAACGACCTCTAGATGGGACTGAGCGGCTTGGTCTGAGAGGATGTAGGTTTTGTAGAGCTGCTGCTTAGTGGCGATCGCGTACACCCGTCTTTTTCCGTTTCTATGGAGGATTTGCTGATTGTCTCAAACTTTAACAAACATTTCTTGAAATTCCCATATTTACTTTACACATCCTTAACAGTCGCTGCACTAAGCTGTTTTATACGGTCAATCTATCTATAGGATTAAATCGACAGCTTGCTCAGTAGAGAAGCAACCGCAGTAAACTCTTCTTTTGTCAAGCATCCGCTTGGTTTTGCCATTTGTGACCTCGATCACCTAAAAATACGGTCTAAAATCACAAAAAATGGCGGATTACCATCAATTCCTAATCTTGGAAAGTATTTCATACTCAAAGATAGATATCTCAGCAAATCAAGGATAAACAGGTCGCCATGATTCGCACACTTGTAAAGTCAGCTTTCCAAACAGGTTGCCTCAGCGTCGCTTCTGAAGGTCTGATTCGCCAAGTGTTAGTGATGAAAGGCTACCAATCGGCGGATTTAGAAGCTCTTGACACCTTACACCAGGCATTGAATGCCGGTAAGATTCAAAGAGAAGCACGGCAGAGCGTAGCGCTGATATCGCCTCGGATACAAGCCCTGAAACCGTTCTTTGATAACTACAAGGCATCGTGATCGCGGCACGGCTGCCAAAACGATAGAAAAACTTTGATATCAGTAGAATTTTTATTTATTCGCTGCCGACCTGGGCCAAGAATTATTAGAATGATTAATAAGAACTACCAATCTCAGCTAGGTGCGCTTCCTAAACAAAGCGAGAGTTAGGATGACTGAATTGACTGCTACAAGGTTGGACTGGTTGCCAGTCAAGGCTTTTTGTCACCAGTTGCCTTCCCATTACTCATCTCAAAAGACTCATTGATACTCGTAGCTGCCTTGATTCAAGTTTCCCTTAGTGGTAAAAACCCTGAATGAGGATGGGAGTGCGCGCATTCTACCAGAGGGAGTATCCTACAATCCCTATCTTAAATGCCGCAGGATTCAAGCTAAACTTTGAAATTAAATCGGCAATATCATCTAGAACGCTCACTTTGAACCCTTGTCCCTACCCTCGATTTCCACATCTTTCCAAAAATTGGCACGGGGCTGACCAAGAGGCTTCCTTGCCTATCCAAAATCGGCATTCCCAGGCTTTAGGGATGCAAAGCCTTGCGCCCCTAAGAAACCCAACCCAAATCCCACATTCCAGGCTTTTGGGAAAAATAGGTAAAGATAAGGACAGGAGCCTGGGAGAATGGCAGGATTCAACCCCGATTACGTTTGAGAGAAGCTGGATACCTAAAAAAAGGTATACAGGCTCCATTAAGAATTGCACAACTTATCTGCTCAGGAGAAGCAACCCATGCTACACCGCAAGATTTATCAACTCTGTTGCGATGGTCGTGAGGTCTGTATTTTCTTGCGGGACCAACAACGCTGGATCGAACGCGCTCGCATCGTTGACATTGAAGGAGATTTAGTCACGCTCCGCTATGAAACCGAAGAAGAAGATGAAGCTTGTTCTTGGGAAGAAATGGTTCGCCTCGAAAGCATTGGTGCTGTGACACAAAAGCTGGCTTCAGTGCCCAGAGGCAATGCTGAACCGCTTGTCTCTGACGATTGTCCGGAAGCCGAACAAATTCGTCCGCGTTTCCCCGACTCGAATCCAGACTAAGGAATTAAAAATGCAAAATCAAAAATTAGAAATGGGGGATGCTTCATTTTTAATTTTTGATTGTATTTTTTATCTTTTTCAATCTTCGAGGCTTTCTACGTCGTCATCTGAAGGGGTTGGGGGCGGATGCGCCGGTTCAAAAACTGGACAGTATCCTTCAGGTGTCACCTTAAATCCATACAGGGGCGAGTCCTGATTCCAACAGCGCTGCCCTCGTTGGTGCAGGCAGTTGCCGCAGCACTCAACATTCATGGGAACTCTGGCGTCGCTGCTTTGGCTTAAAAGTTCTCGTTGGGATAATCCGCGCAATACCAGTTCCTCACCCTGCCACCGGGCTTCCACTAAACCAGTATCAGCAAAGTGTTGCCAACGGGGATCGGCAGCGATCGCCTCCGGTAGGGTGATGGTAACGACCGTTCCCAGTTCCGTCAGCTCCCCTTCGTAACTGGTTTCGGGTGCCGCCGGTTGCACAAACGTCTCGCCAATCGGGAGTTCTACCAGCGTCCCAGCCGGTGGAGAATGCAAGTGGTAACGGTTGTGCAACTCCTCCAACCCGGTCAAATCAGCCAGGTAGGTGGGAGAGGCATGAACAAAAATTACGTGCTGAGGACGGATATTATGAATCAGTTGGGTGGTTCCCAGCCCATCAGAATGCTGGGCAAGCAAGTAGTTTTGTATCGTCAACGATGAGTAACTAGGCTCTTGGGAGAACCTGGGTTGCTGGGGCAGTAATAACACCCACGGCCCGGTGCCTGGTTGACAGTATTCTCTAAGATCGTGGTTTTCCTCAGTCAGGATAATGCATGGAGACTGACCGACAGAGGGACGTTGTTCTGGAAGCAACCGACGCACTCTGGGACGCACCCGTTCATCCCAAAATAGGGATTGATGACGGGCAAAATTTTGCACAGAGGCTGGGAGGTTGGTGAGAATATCCAAATAGGCATCGCAGCCAGCTGCCACGTTACCATCTACCCAGATATCGAGGTTGCGACCCGTGAATAAGTGGTGACTCCGCAAGAGCATCAAGAGTTCTTGCCCCAGTCCCAAAGTCGGCACGGGCATCAAGACAGAATTCGCTTGAGCGATCGCTTGATTAATTCGCTCTGCCAGCTGATTCTCTTGGTTCCGCCGGTGGGGATGACGCGCTGTGCCGTAACTGCCTTCCACGATTAGCACATCTGGCTCTAAGCCTCGCAATGCTTCTAGCGGCAACCCCTCTACCAGGCGCGAGTTTGAAAGGAAAAAATCACCTGTATAAAGTAGGGTGTAAGAGCGGTGGCGACTCGTGTAGGTTAGCAAGATGGCAGATGCGCCTGGTAAATGTCCGGCTGGGAATAATTCCGCACTCAATCCCTCTTTGAATTCGACAGGCGATCGCATCGGCAATGCCTGACACAATTGCGGGAGATTCTGCGGAGCTATCTCAGGCCAATTCAGTGGCAGCAGCTGGGTTGTCAATTCACTTGCATAGACTGGCAACTGGGGGAAGCTTTCATGCAGCGCCAGCAATCCCCTAGCGTGATCCGGATGGGCGTGGCTGCACAGCACTAAATCTGCTGGAGGAATTCCCTCACCTTTAAGCGAGGAAATGTCCGCCAAACCACAGTCTAGGAGAATGCGGTGTGGCCCCATCCGTACCAGCAAGCAGATGCCTTCGTCGCCATGACCGACGCCATAGGGAAAATAGGCTAGTTCGTCATAGCCGTGAGAGGATACCGGGGGGGGTTGACTCATCATTCGATTTTCAATTTTAGATTTTGGATTTTAGATTCAATCCAAAATCATCGGAGGCTTAGAAACTCCGACCTCCGCAAACTCTAAAATCCAAAATTGACTGGCTAACAGCGATCTTAATGAGCAGAACCGTTTCCGTGATAGTTGTCTGAATCGTAAAATCCATTTTTAGTGCCAAAAAATAGGCACGATACGGTAAAAACAAGTGTTAAGGCTGCTAAAACTAGCTTGACATCCATGAGTTTTTATGAATTGAACGGGGTGGTTTGGTATATCTTAAGTATATTTAACGATGAATCTGATTAAAAATACCCAAATTGTAGAAGTTTCTTGGCTAGATCGCCCATCCACTGAAGTTGCACCTGATTTGGTGGGCTGCACGTTGGTGCGACAGATGCCTGATGGAGAAATCATCCGAGGGCTAATCGTGGAAACGGAAGCCTATGGCCCTGAAGATCCGGCTTGCCATGCCTATCGGCGACGAACCGAGCGCAACTGGGTGATGTTCGGGCCAGCCGGGAGAACTTATGTTTATTTAATTTACGGAATTTACTACTGCCTGAACGTGGTCACAGACCAGGACAGCATTCCCAGTGCTGTTTTGATTCGGGCTGTGCAACTAGAGTCTATACCGTCCTGGATCAAAGAGAGCGATCGCTCGAAACCCCATCGAATCGCCGCGGGGCCAGGTAAACTCTGCCGCGCCTTACAAATTGACAGCACCCTGAATTCACAAGTTTTACAACCCGGTCAACCCCTGTGGCTAGAGCATCGTCAGTCACAATTTATGCCGGAACTTGTCCAAACAACTCGGATTGGTTTATCACAGGGAATCGATTTGCCGTGGCGGTGGTATCTACGCGGTTGTGCTGCTGTCTCCAAACTTTAATCGAAACTTTAAAGGGAGATGTCTTCGCCCTGCTCTGTGAAGCGGACATCTTTGATCTTCCATTGAGAATTCGCAGTGAGGGTTTTTCTGAGGCTACCGAACAAAGCAAATTGTTCGCAGCTCGAAAGGGAGACAAATTTCCGCTGGGAACCGGGTGCAATTCGCAAATCAACCGTAGCAACTCGATTGCTGGGATTTACGATGACACGATACCCAGCTAAATTAAAGTCGGCGGTGTCCCGCTCCTCCAGAACTTTGCCTACCGCTGCTTGGACGCTTTCAACCGCTGAAACGTCTACTTTTTCCGGTACTAGCGCTTCACACTGAGTATCGGGTTGATAGATGGTGACGGTGACATTGTTTTTTGAGGGAGCGGTTGTTGTTGCTTGGCTAATCGCACCCGTCAACAATCGGCTGGCATCTGACGCTTTCGTCGTAGTTTTGCTGGCTTCAATAGCATGAGCAGGAGGTAAGCCAGCTTTGTCTCTTTCGCTGTTTGTCGGTAAAGAAGCGCAACTACTCAGACTGGCGACAATCGCTCCAGTTAATAGAGGAACCCAATAATTTTTTGTACGCCTCATCGCTTTTGAAATCTGTCTTTAGATAGATTTTTTGATAGCCCCCAATGGTAAATGGCACCTTGAGGGGATAGCATAGTTTTACTGATACTGCTGAGCAATATCAGTGTAGATTTCTGCGGAATTTATGGACCGAAGTCCATTAGGTGACAGTAGTAAGCTCCTCTAGCGCCTGGGCGGGTCAGTCTCTCCCAGCGCGGGGGGGAGACTAGGAGGTTTCTATGCTCACTCAGGAAGGACGTGTTGCACTGTCGGATATTGCTGACTTAAATCAGCTTAAGTCTGAGCTAAATCGCTTACCGGCGGTTGATGTAGGGGATTACATTGTCGAACTGCCCCCATCCAAGCGAGCGATCGCGTTTCGCTTGCTTAATAAAGCTCAAGCCATTGATGTCTTTGAATATCTGCCGCCGGAAGTGCAAGAAGAACTAATTGGTTCGCTGCACGATAACCAGGTGTGTCAGATTGTAGAGGCGATGCGACCGGATGACCGGGCGGAACTGTTTGACGAGCTACCCGCAGGCATTGTGAAGCGGCTGTTGCAGCAACTCAGCCTTGAAGAACGGCAGGCAACTGCCAGGATTTTGGGCTATCCCGAAGGCACGGCGGGTCGGGTAATGACGACGGAATATGTACGGCTGCGCGAAGGCTTAACGGTCGGAGAAGCCTTGAGCAAAATCCGTGTCAGTGACGAAGATAAGGAAACAATTTACTACGCCTACGTCACCGACGACAACCGCAAGCTCGTTCGGGTTGTATCGTTGCGGCAACTGTTGTTTTCGCTTCCCAATGCCCTGATTGGGGATATTGCGAGCGATCGCGTTGTCAAAACTTACACAGAAACGCCCCAAGAAGAAGTCGCGCAACTAATGAAGCGCTATGACTTGATCGCCGTGCCTGTGGTTGACCGCGAAGATAGGTTAGTGGGGATTGTCACCATTGATGACGTGGTAGACATTCTAGAAGAGGAAGCCACACAAGACATTCAAAAACTGGCGGGAGTCAGTGGCGGTGATGAAGCCGCCTTGTCGCCTCCTTTGGTGACGCTTCGTAAGCGTCTGCCTTGGCTGTTAGGGAATATTATTCTCTATGTCGGAGCCGCCAATGCGATCGCGCCTTTTCAGGGAACGATTTCATCAGTGCCCGTTTTGGCAATCATCATGCCAATTTTAGCCAATAGTAGTGGCAATGTCGGCTTTCAGGTCTTATCGGTGACTGTGCGCGGACTAGGTGTAGGTGAAATAACACCACAGGATACGCTGAAACTTCTCCGTAAGGAAATTCTCGCTGGCTTGGGTACAGCCTTGTCACTGGGTTTTGCCTTGGGTGCCCTTTCTTTGATTTGGTCTCCTGCCAATGAGCGATGGGTGGGGTTGGTTGCAGGACTGGTGATGGCTATCAATGTCTTGATGGCTGCCACCCTAGGGACTTTGCTGCCAATGGGTATCAAACGGTTGAACTTAGATCCAGCACTCATTAGCGGTCCGCTGCTGACTACGACGCTAGATGCGCTGGGGTTCTTGACTTTCCTGACGCTAATCTCAGCGGCTTTGAATGTAGTATCTAGATGAGCAGTCAGTTGTCTTCTGTTCGTTGTTCGTTGCTACTGACCACACCTAATGGCTACCACTACCTGGACTCGTCACCACGTTCTTTCCTTAGCTGATTTCACCCCAATTGAATACAATACTGTGTTGCAAACTGCCGCCAGTTTCCGAGAGGTACTGTCGCGACGCACGAAGAAAGTGCCAACGTTACAAGGTCAGGTGGTAGCAAATCTATTTTTTGAATCCTCTACCCGCACCCGCAGCAGTTTTGAACTAGCGGCAAAGCGTCTCTCTGCCGATACGCTGAACTTTGCAGCGGCAACGTCTTCTCTAACGAAAGGAGAGACCATTTTAGATACGGCGAAAACCTATTTAGCGATGGGTGCGGACATGATGGTGGTTCGTCATCGGGAGGCGGGGGTGCCGCAAGCGATCGCTGCCGAGATGGATCGCTTAGGTTCAAAGGTGGGCGTCCTCAATGCCGGGGATGGTCAGCACGAACATCCATCCCAAGCATTGCTGGATCTTTTCACCATCTGTACCCTGTTAGACCCAGATCACCCGCGACTTGAACTGCTCAAAGATAAAAAAATTGCCATTGTCGGCGACATTCTCCACTCGCGGGTTGCCCGGTCGAATATCTGGAGTTTAACGGCAACGGGTGCGGAGGTTCACTTAGCAGGACCCCCCACGCTTCTCCCTCAGTTGTTTGCCGCCTATGGCACTCAGGAGGGGAGCCAGGGAGCCGATCGCCCGTTACCAAGCACCCACGACCAATCCCCCATTCCCAGCCGCAAGCTTTTTCTCCACTGGGATTTGGAACCCGCTTTACAAGATGCTGATTTTGTGATGACGTTGCGGCTGCAAAAGGAACGGATGACGCAGCATTTGCTGCCCAGTTTGCGAGAGTACCATCAGCGGTATGGGATAACACGCGATCGCCTGAAACTCTGCAAACCTGACGTTAAGGTACTGCACCCAGGACCCGTCAACCGAGGCGTAGAAATTAGCTCTGACTTGATGGACGACCCCCAGTTCAGCTTAATCTCTCAGCAAGTGACTAGCGGCGTGGCTGTCCGTATGGCGCTCCTATATCTGATGGGCGGTGGCAAGGTTTAGCAGCCAGGGTTCTGCAAAATCTTGGGGTACATCGACACAATCTGGAACAACACAATCTGAGACAACAAGTCCAAGGAGCGATCGCTTAGGGTAATGCGGGTGCTGGATCGATCAAAATAGATCCAGTTCCTTTCTCAGGATTTCAACGTGATGAATGGCGTCACCACTCTCCTAAACCTTCCCAATCAACCCTCCGCGAAAGATAGTTTTACGATTAGCTTCGCTCCCTTATCAATGGAGGAAGTCTACTCACTAGCGGACGATCCTGCCAACGGAGCCGTGGTAGTCATGAGTGGAATGGTACGCAATCAAACTGATGGGAAGCCGGTGGTTGCTTTGGAGTATCAAGCCTACGAACCGATGGCTTTGCACATATTTAGTCAAATTGCTGCCAATATCCGCCAAACCTGGCAGGATGTCAATCGAGTAGTGATTCACCATCGCATCGGACGCTTGCAGATTGGCGAAATCAGCGTGTTGGTTGCGGTTGGGTGTCCTCACCGCTCAGAAGCTTTTGAAGCCTGCCAATATGCAATTGATACCCTAAAGCACAATGCCCCCATCTGGAAAAAGGAACATTGGGCAGATGGTTCTAGCAGTTGGGTGAGTATCGGTGCCTGTGAAACCCAGCCAGAGGGGTGTTAAGTCGCCTTCTGCTGGTTCAGAAAAGAATGCCCTTGACCGATACTTTTTACAAAACTTTAAACTTTCAAGGGCTTTAGATTGCAGTTTGTAACTATTGCTTTATCCCAGGAAAATTATCCTTTAGACTGATCCCCAATTCATAATTTGGGGATAAAGGGGATAGGCTAATGCCAAATCTGAACTGGCACGAATATTTACTTTTTGTTTCTTTTGTGGGTAGTATTGCTGGACTTTTCTTACTATCCGTTGACAAACAAACTCAGGTGGATGAGCTTGAAGAAACGGAGGAAATGCTATTGACAATGAGCTTTACTTACTGGATAGTTTACTGCGTTGTTGTAGGTATCCTGAAGTTTAGCCACCCTGAGTGGGAGATTTTGTTGATGAGTTTGAAGTTAACGGCTGCTTTTTCTTACTTGTTGACCTTTACTTCTGTCCTGACTCTGCCGCTGCACCGGATGTCAGTTCGGCAAGTAGAGTAGTATAAATTTTGTCTGAATCCCTAAAATTACTATCAGACTTCTCTGTGAGCCAATAGCTAATTGTTTAATGCTCAATTAATCGAGGTTGATTCCCTCATTAAAACTGAATCGTAAAATTGAATTCACGCTTAATAGAAAATCACCCCATTTCCGAATTTTGGCAATTCAAATGGGGTGATTTTGCTTTTATGGCTTTAGCTTAATAGACGATAAGCCTAGCGACAAGTGCCGAGATTGGTCGAGTTTGAACTGGGAAACCCGTAAGAAATCCATCCGGCAACAGGGGCTGTAATCTGAACCCAGGCACGGCGTTCGGCGTCGAAGGTGAATGCTGGAGGACTGGTTCTGAGGGTGACTCTATCTCCAAACTTAACTCCGCCAACTCTAGTACCGTTTTTGCCGGGTGCGGTACGAATAGCCATCCCTTCAGCGCCCTTGTAGGTAATGACGCGGCAAAGGCTAGTTGTAGGATTCGGTCTGGGATTCGGGCTGGGAGTTGGGTTGGGAGTCGGGGTAGGGCTGGGAGTAGGTCTAGGGGTAGGATTGACTCCAGAGCAGGTTGTAAGGTCTCTTGCTTGGACATACCCGGTTACAGGGGCACTGATGGCGATAAAACCAGCGCTGCCATTGTCTGCAAGGGTAACTTGTTCGCCAGCAGCGAGCGTTCTAATTGTTTGGCTGGAGAGCGATCGCTGCGTATAGACAAAAATCCGCGCTTTCGTAGCGCGGCATTGTCCTACCAGACTTTGCGCTATTTCAAAGCTGCCCCCAGGTTGAACTGAGTTCTGTTCTGATTGTGCAATCGTGTTAGCAGTTGTGGTTGTGCTAATGGCAGGAGTGGGAAAATTCAGACTTCCCACGACGCTCAAGCCTAAACTAAAGAGAGCGATAGGCTTGCCCCAGCGACTCATCTTTTTCATACGGTCAACTCCTCATCTCACCAAAAAGTTTTTGTTAGAGACTTCAGCAAAGAAAACCGATTGACGGTAGAACCAAGTTTTTGAAGATGGCTCGGCTTCAGTTGCCCAGCATCTTTATTCAGCTTTGACGCTACCGAACATCAGGATCGTCAATCTTTTAGAAGTCTCCTCGTCAAATAGCATACAAGTAAAGATTAATCCAAATCATCGGAAAGAAGGCAGAAATGTCAAGAGTAAGAGCGATCGCTCTTTGGGCTTCACCGCACTCAGTCTCTAGAAAGCGATCGCCTTTACTCCTGAAACCACGCCGTTAACGCTACAGCAAGGGCATCGGCGGCATCATCCGGCTTGGGAATGTAGTCCAAACTTAACTCCCGCGCCACGGCTTGCTGCACTTCGGACTTATCCGCATTTCCCATGCCAGTCAGCGCTTGTTTAATTTGGGCAGGCGTAAACTCAACAAACGGAACCCCGTGCTGTGCCAACACCAACATCAGCACCCCCCGTGCTTGAGCCACGACAATCGTGTTTCCCATCCGATAAAAAAACAATTTCTCGATTGCCACCAGATGGGGTTGACACTGCTCCATCAGCGTGTGCAAATCCTCGTAAATCGTGCGGAGTCGCTCCCCCATCTCCGTCTTTGCCGAGGTCTGAATCACGCCAAAATCTAGTAAACTTACCACCTCAGACGCAGTTTTTACTTGGCGCTTCGCGCGATCGCCACCTGCCGCTGCGGCATAATCTACCTTTTGGCAGACAATTGTCCCAAATCCTAATCTGGCAAGTCCGGGGTCTAATCCTAAAATACGCTTTTCCATCTAGCCTAGCTTTGGGGATTCACTCAAGGGGGAACTGCAATCGGTTAATTGAACGCTTAGAAGCAACAAGCGGGTCTAATCACTGAGTCGTAACATCTTGATTCCTGATCCAAGCAGCAAACCATCGCAACCTATCATAAGCTGAGTTGAAAAATCCCCTCCTCTGTTTCTTAGTTTCGTATGTCACATCTGAGTGGCTTAGTGAAAATGTATTCTGATGGGCACAGCCTTAGTGTTGCTCAGTGGGTAGCAACTTCTGCCTTCCCCGTGCCAGTCCAATCAATCCGTAGAGACGATTCATCAATCGCGCCTACTTGAGTGGATTCGCCGAGCAACGTTAAAGTCGAGTCTTGCCTTTGTGTCCCCTAGGAATCCGCAATGTCAAACGTTATTTTCAAACAAGCCTTACGCACGCTCAAACAAGATTCGCATATGGTCTGGAGTTTTAAGCCTAAGACGCCCCAACGAGTCAATACCTGGTTTAAGTGGTTAGCGCCCGGACTATTGGTAAAACGCTGGTTGCTGATCAGTGTGGGAGGCGTGCTGCTAACCAGCCTAGGTTTGGCGATTTGGGTGAAACTGACCCCAATTTTCTTATTGATTCAGTTCATTGGGAACATTCTGGAAGCGATTACCACGATTATTCCCAATTATGTGTCCGGTCCAATCGCGATTGGCTTGGGTTTATTTTTTATTTTTTTAGGACAAACCCGCTCGATGGGAGCGATTACCGAGGTACTGAAGCCTTCCCAGGATGAAGAACTGATTGATGTGCTGTTGGCGCATCGCAAACTTAACCGGGGACCAAAAATCGTGGCAATCGGCGGTGGCACTGGGCTTTCTACTTTGCTCAGAGGATTGAAGGAATACAGCGCCCACATTACGGCGATTGTAACGGTTGCAGATGATGGCGGCTCCTCTGGTCGTCTGCGGCGAGAAATTGGCGTCCTACCGCCGGGAGACATTCGCAACTGTATCGCGGCATTGGCAGACCAAGAAAAGTTACTGACCGAATTGTTTCAATATCGCTTTAAGGCTGGGGATGGTCTGAACGGTCATAGTTTTGGCAACCTATTCCTGACGGCAATGAGCGATATTACCGGAGATTTGGAGCAAGCGATCGCTGCCAGTTCTCAAGTTTTAGCTGTGCGAGGGCGGGTGCTACCGGCAACGTTGTGCGATGTTCGCCTCTGGGCTGAGTTAGAGGATGGACGCACCATTGAGGGGGAATCGAGCATTACAGAAGCCAATGGTCAGATTAAGAAAATTGGTTGCATTCCTAGCAACCCCCCCGCTTTGCCTAAAGCTTTACAGGCAATTGAGGAAGCCGATTACATTATCATCGGCCCTGGAAGCCTTTATACAAGCGTGATTCCCAATTTATTGGTGCCAGAGATTGCCGAAGCGATCGCCCAAAAGCAGGTTCCCCGCATCTACGTCTGTAACATCATGACCCAACCGGGAGAAACCCAAGGTTACACGGTTGCAGACCACATTCGCGCCATTGACGCCGCCTGCGGACGACCGCTATTTAACGCCGTCTTGGTGCAGCGGAAAGTTCCCAGTGCGAATGCCCTGATTCGCTATGCTCAAGAAAGCTCCCATCCGGTTTTTCTAGATCGAGAAGCCATCGGGCTGCTGGGGCGTCGCATCGTTTTAACCAACGTAATGGATGAAGACCCAGAGACGGGTTATGTACGCCACAATCCTGAGCGGCTGGCACGGGTGTTGCTGAGGTGGTATAGTCGCGCCCAGGCAGTAGAGTTTTGAGTTTTGAGTTTTGAGTAATTTGGAGTCAATTGTCATTTCTCTTGCCGATGCCGGGGCGACGCGATCGCTTAGGATTGCTCTCAGTCAATCCCTCCGCGCTGGTAGTGTACTTTTAAGCGTTTTAAATTTTGAGTTTTGAGTAATTTGGAGTCAATTGTCATTTCTCTTGCCGATGCGGCGGCGACGCGATCGCTTGGGATTGCACTCGGTCAATCCCTCTCCGCCGGTAGTGTACTTTTATTAGAAGGCGACTTGGGCGCTGGCAAAACCACGCTGGTGCAAGGCATTGGCGAGGGTTTGGGCATTACCGAGGCGATTGTGAGTCCCACCTTCACTCTGATTAACGAGTACGCACAAGGACGCCTCCCCCTGTATCACCTGGATTTATACCGCTTGCAGCCAGAAGAAGTCGAAGCGTTGAATTTAGAAACCTACTGGGAAGGATTCGAGGTGCCCCTGGGAATTGTGGCGATAGAGTGGGCAGAACGGTTACCATATCAGCCGTCCAGCTTTTTAAGCGTCCATCTAACCTACTGTGCGAATAATGGTCGCCAAGCCAACCTAATTCCAGCGGATGGGTTTGATTTTAAGTCAATAAAATTTTAAACACAAAGGTTCGCTCTCGTTTAGACACTGATTTATCGCGTCTTTCCTTTGCGTACCTTTGCGCTTACCTTGGCGTACCGAGAGCGTTTAATTATTCGTTAAATGTCAAGGCTTCGCCCCGCACTTCTAGATTTAGCTTCCCGCGCTCATAAACAACCTGACCGCCAACAATGGTGATAGAACAGGCCATCCCGTCAAATTCAAGCCTTCAAAGGGACTCCAGCCGCATTTGGTTAGCAATTCTTCGCGCAATACTGGACGATAATTGTCCAAATCTACCAGAACTAAATCGGCATCATAACCGGGAGCGATCGCACCTTTTTTGGGAATCTGATACGCCTTAGCGACAGCCGCAGACATCCAGTTGGCAACTTGGGAAACACTACAGCGTCCCTGCATGGCTGAAGTCAGCATCGAGTAGCGCTTGCCAAAGAACTTCGTTGTCGTGGGGCGATCGCAATGGCGGATTCATCTGTGCTAGGGTGCCAATTTTCTCATAAGCACTGGTGTTCAGCAGCAAGTGTTGCGGCGTCACTTCTGCTTTCACTCAGCTCGGTTTATCTTGACGTAATAAATCGGCTTTTTGGACTGTGGACAGATGTAAAATATGCAAGCGTCGCTGATATTTTTTAGATAAATAGAGCGCCAATTCGGTAGCTCAAAGAGCGGCTTGATTATCCTGAATTTGAGAGTGAATGGCTGGATCGTGAATTCCAGCAAATTCTTGTCGTCGCTGGTTTATCCGAGCTTGGTCTTCTGCGTGAACGGCAATTAAGCGATTTCCTTTTGCAAAAATAGACTCCAATACCGTATCTCGATCCACCAGTAATTGACCGTGCATCGACCCCATAAAAATTTTGATTCCACAGGTGGATGCGCCTCTAGAAGATCCGGCAGATTTTCTCCGGTTGCCCCAATAAAAAAGCCATAATTAACTAAGCACTTCTGGGCACCTCGTCGCAACTTATCATCGAGAGCCGCCTGGGTAGTTGTCAGAGGGCGAGTATTGGGCATTTCCAGAAACGACGTTACCCCGCCTTTAGCACAAGCACAACTCGCCGCGAACAAATTTCTTTGTGTTCGAGTCCCGGTTCTCGGAAGTGTACCTGCGGATCGATGACTCCCGGCAACAAAGTCAGACCTTGAACGTCTATCTCTTTATCCACTAGTAGACTATCAGATGCTAGGATTTCCAGATGCTAGGATTTTAGTGCAACCCAGACAATTTCCCGACCCAAGGTTTGCACCTCCCCAACCAAAAATTCACCCGTATGCGGGAGAATTCGAGCATTGCGAATCAACACAGAGGCGGCAGAAAACATGGTAATCAGTTGTTGATGCAGTAGTTAAGTGTGAGCGACAATTGTATGGTGCGATCGCGCTTTGTCGTAAGATGGCACTTTTCTAAACTGACCATCCAGCAACCCGGTAAACGGCAGAAGCTAAATATCTGTAATATTAGCCGGATATATTTAGACAAAATTTGTACACAATATATATAGCTAATCATCCGTCTTCCTTAAAATAAATAATTACCTAGGGAATCAATTTCATTCATTTGCTTGAGTGATTAACCGTTTATGACTGACGTGCAGAATCAACAACCTGACCTCAACCCCCAACCAAAAGCCGAAAATCCTTTCATAGAGGGAATAAAAACGATTGGCTTGAGCGCCATTCTGGCCTTTGGAATTCGCTCTTTTGTGGCGGAAGCACGCTACATTCCTTCGGGTTCAATGCTGCCTACACTACAAATCAATGACCGTCTGATTATAGACAAGGTTAGTTACAACTTCCGATCTCCACAGCGGGGCGACATTGTAGTGTTTGCGCCGACCGAAGCGCTAGAAAAGCAAAACTTTCACGATGCTTTTATTAAGCGCGTGATTGGTTTACCTGGGGAAAAGATAGAGGTGAAAGGGGGACGGGTGTATGTCAACGGGAAACCCCTGTCAGAAAAATATATTGAAGAACAGCCACAGTATACCTATGGGCCGGTGACGGTACCAGAAAACTCCTACCTGGTACTGGGTGATAATCGCAACAACAGTTACGACAGCCACTATTGGGGTTTTGTCCCCCGCGAAAAAATCATTGGTCGTGCTGTGGTGCGCTTTTGGCCCCTCCAACGTGCCGGAGAAGTGGATAGCGCTCCAGCTTATACCAAGGAATAGTAGGGAGATAGGGGCGAGTTTCACCAAGATATTTGTGCGTCACTAAACCCCTGGCTCAATCCGCCCCTACAGTTAGATATTTCTTCGGTTTGACTGACTAATTACCCATTACCCAAGTTTGTAAAACCCGACCCGTCAGCGATCGCCCTAGCCAAGGGGTATTTTCTGAGCGGGATTTTAGGGTTTGTCTGTCCGCTGTCCAGCTTAGCTGGGGATCAAATAAGACCAGTTCAGCCGGTTGACCGGGCGCGATCGCTGGCGGTTTTTGCTGCAAACACTCCGCCGGATGGGTACTTAAAACCCGCCACAGTTCTAGAGCTGACCAGTCACCAGTCGCAACAAAGGTGTGCCACAGAAGCGATAAAGCCAACTCTAGACCAATTGCGCCCGCGGGTGCTTCGGAAAAGGCGACCGTTTTCTCTTCGTAGGTGTAGGGAGTATGGTCAATGGCGATCGCGTCTAACACCCCACTCTGTATCCCCTGAATCAGCGCCGCTTGGTCTGAAGAATTGCCGAGAGGGGGTTCTAGTCGCAAGTTTGAGTCGTAACTGCCTACCGCCTCCGTATTGTGCAATAAATGCATCCAGGTAGTACTCGCAGCGATCGGTAAATTCCGCGCCTTGGCATTCGCAATTAGCTCAACGCTGCGAGCAGTGGAAACGCGCATGATATGGACAGGGGTGCGAGTAGCTTCCACCACTTCCAGCAAAGCAGCCAGCGCCGATGTTTCTGCGATCGCTGGGTTTCCTGGCAAGCCAAAGCGAATCGACGCCGTGCCTTCTCTCATCACCCCATTGCCGCTCAAAGCGCGATCGCAAGGCCACAACGCCACAGGTTTTCCTAACGGCTGGAGGTATTCCAACAGGCGGCGCAGCAGCGCCAGATTCTGCACAGGCTGACCATCTGCAAAGCCTACCACCCCAGCCGCTGCCATTTCAGCCAGGGATGTCATCTGCTGCCCTTGGATACCAACAGTCAGCGCCCCCCAAAATTCAATTTTGGATTTTGGATGTTGGATTTTGGATTGTTGAAGGTAGGCTAAACCCCCTAGATTGTCGAGAACGGGTAGGGTATCGGGCAAGATTGCCAGTCGAGTAAAGCCCCCGGCTGCTGCCGCATCAACGAGCGAGGCTAAGGATTCCCGCTCTTCAAACCCAGGCTCACCAGAGTGGCTGTATAAATCTACTAACCCTGGCCCTACGACGAATCCACGACAATCCCGCACGGTCGTGTCAGCGGACAAGTCAGAAATTTCGGTTTCGACTGTTTGGATATAACCGTCAGCAATCAGAATATCGGCAATCTGGTCGGTTCCAGAAACTGGGTCGATGACCCGTACTTGTTGAAGCAGTTGATTCATAATCGTTTCGAGTTTTGAGTTTTGAGTTTTGAGATAAAAAGTTTCTTCATTCAAAACTCAAAATTCATAACTCATCACTCTACAATGCACCGGCAGCCGTTTGATCGAGAACGCCCCCACCTAAGTGAGTTGTGACATTCATCGCTTGCAACACCGGCGTACTTTCTGGCCCTTGAAGATAGTCGATAACCGTCACTGCCCCGTTCCCCTGCTTAATGCTCCAGAAATTTTCTGGATTTAAACCCAAAAGGTAGCAGAGTAAGACTTTGTTCGTGGCGTCGTGAGCGACCACCAAACCTGTTTTCGGTCGATCTCCAGAATAAGACGCGACCATGTCTTGCCAAGCTGCGATCGCTCTATCCCAAACTTGTTGCAAGTTTTCTCCTTCTGGCATCTGCACCGTCTCCGGAAACTCTCGCCACTGTTGCAGCATTCCTGGATAGGACAGCTCAATTTCTTCTTCAAATTTCCCTTCCCACAGCCCGTGACCAATTTCTGCCAAAGGTGCCTGTAGTTCAATCTGGACGTTGGGGTGATATTTCAGAATAATCTCGGCTGTTTCCTTGGGACGCAGCATCGGGCTAGTTACGGCAAAGTCAATCGGCACATCTTTGAGAAATTCTGCTGCCTTCCGGGCTTGTTCTCGACCGTTATCGTTGAGCGGAACATCGATTTGCCCTTGAAAGCGTTTCTGGCGATTCCAGTCGGTTTCCCCGTGGCGTACCAGCAACAAACGGAGTCCGCGATGACCCGGACGCGGCTTTGGCAGCACTTCTCCCACATGGGCAGTGAGATTCATCGACTCTAATTGCGCCGGTTTGCCCCAACCAGCGGCAAAATTTAGCACGCTGATGCCGCAATTCGACTGTTGAATCGAATGGTAGCGCTGTGGCGATATTCCAATTGCCGTACTGAGCAAAGCCCGGTTGATGCCGTTATGCCCCACAATGAGAATCGTCTCTCCCGCATGGCGGGATAAAGTTTCCTGCCAGAATTGCCGCGCTTGCTCGTAGATGGCTAAGACTGGGAAGTGTTCTTTTAATCCCTCTGGCGTCGGGACGCTCATCCGAAATTCCTGGGGACGCTCATGCCAACATTGGTAATCTTCAGGAAATTTCTCCTGCACTTCCACGGAAAGCATTTTCTGCCAAAGGGGTAAATCAATTTCCATCAAGTTATCGGACGCTGTTAAGGGGGCAGGCGTCGCCAAACTGGATTGAACGATCTCTGCGGTTGCTTTCGCCCGTTGCAGGGGGCTACTGTAAATCGCATCAATTTTCAAGTTACTCAGAGTAGCGCCAAGTTGACGGGCAGTCGCGCGACCTTTTTCCGTCAAAATTGATTCATCACAGCGGCCCTGAATTCTACGCTCACTGTTATAGCTGCTCTGACCATGACGCACGAGAATGACTCGAGTATTCAGGGTTATATCCTCCGTGGAAACTAGCACTGCAAAGACAGCAGCCTACATATTCTTGTTCGCTGGCTTAGCTAGAGAAGAATTAGGTCGGCTCTGCCTCAGTTTGGTAAGGTAAAGTTCCCCTAATGCTCTAGGCGAGAAATCCACGCCCATCATCAAGAGCAAAAAGGTTCAGGAGAATTTTAACCTGTCCCGGACACGCATCTAAGATATTCCTCATAGGTGCCGTGACACTAAGAGCCTACAGGAGTTTTCATGACAATTAAGCGGTTGCTTTTGGGATTGCTGACAATTTTGGCTTTGTTTCTGATTACCCACTCATTACTGGATAGCTGGAATCAGCCTCAGATTCAAGGTCGCCTGGAACTGTACCAAACGAATTTGTTACTCCAAGCGAGTGAGTGGCAGGGCGACAAAGCTGGTGATGCCAATTTAACAAACGCCCGGAACGCTCTTTTAGGTGAAGATCCATTAAAAACTGCCCAAAAGCAGTATGAGGAGGCGCGTTCGGAGGATCGAGCCACTCTGGAAAAGCTGCAAGGGCGGCTCGAAAAGCTGAAATTGGAAGCCGATGCGAATCCAGATGCGGCTAAATCACCGCAGCAATTGCAGGCGTCAATCAAGAAGGTAAAACAGCTGATTGCTGAGCTTGACTTGCGGTTGGGAATTTTACAAGCTCAACAAGAACAAACAGACGCGGCGATTAAAACTTGGACGGAATTAATTAATCGGTCTAAACAGGAAGCGGCGAGCGAGTTACAGACTAAGCCAGCGGCGATTTTGGTGGGACTTTGGAGCGAGCCACCCAGTCTGATGTTGGATGCCCAGCCGCAAATTCAAGAGCATTTAGACGGCTGGTTCCGCGATCGCGCTTTGACTAAACTCTACCAAGTACAGGAACGTCAGGAAGAGCTGGCGGCACTCCAGGCACGAGAACAGGAACGCGCTGAAGCTGCAATTGTCAAATTAGCGATTGTTGGAGCAATCCCGCTAGTGGGAGTATTGGTGGGATTAGGATTGCTGATTTTTCTGCTAGCAGGAGTGCTAATTAAGGGAAAAGAAGCCATCCTCGCTCAAAATGGCGATCTCCCTTGGACAACGCCTTGGAATGCCGAAATTATTTGGCAGGTGTTCGTCGTAGGCTTTTTCTTTATCGGTCAATTTCTACTGCCGCTCTTTTTTAGCTTACTGCCCCTAAACCGAGCCAGCTTTGATATTCGGACACAAGCTGCTTTTGTTCTGGTGAGTTACGCAACATTGGCGTTTGAGTGTCTGCTGGTTCTGTATTTATCTATCCGCTCTTTTTTACCGTTGCCAGAAGGTTGGTTTCGATTCAATTGGCGGGGAAACTGGATTCTTTGGGGATTGGGCGGATATTTAGTCGCGCTGCCTCTAGTGATTGTGGTGTCGCTGATTAACCAAAAGCTGTGGCAGGGACAAGGGGGCAGCAATCCGATTTTACCGATTGCTCTAGAGGGGCAAGATAGTGTGGCGCTGGCGATCTTTTTCTTGACGGCGGCGGTGGCAGCACCATTGTTTGAGGAGTTCTTGTTTCGCGGTTTTCTGTTGCCGTCCCTCACCCGTTATATGCCCGTTTGGGGAGCGATCGCGCTCAGTAGTTTGTTCTTTGCGATTGTTCACCTGAATCTCTCAGAAATCTTGCCCCTGGCGACTTTGGGGATGGTTTTGGGAGTGGTGTATACGCGATCGCGCAACCTCCTTGCACCAATGCTCCTCCACTCTCTCTGGAATGGCGGCACTTTGCTAAGTCTCTTCCTCTTGGGTAGTGGATCTGCGTGATGTTTCCTGGCGCTCATTGTTAAGAAGAATCAATGCTTTCCGTCTTGTGATAGATGCGTTACCCAACTGGGAACACTAAAAGCGGAAAGCAAATTTTTCAAGGGTTCACACAAATGAGGGATGGAAACTCTACTGATGCCAGCAAAAAAATCGCCGCTGGAGTCTGCGGGATTCTTATCGGGGCTTTAGGTATCCATAAGTTTGTTCTTGGCTATAACACAGAAGGCATCATCATGTTGCTGGTTAGCCTGCTTACCTGTGGAATCGGTTCGCCAATTATGGGCATTATTGGTTTGATCGAGGGAATAACTTATTTGACAAAATCTGACGAAGAATTCGTCAGCACTTACCTTGTTAGCAAGAAAGGTTGGTTTTAGATCGACCCCTGCGAGAGCGCTTGGGTAGACGCTAGCTTAACTTGAGCCATGTCTAAATTATCTCGCTCTAATCTGTCTAGCAATGCTCGACGGATTCGCTGGTTGATATTAGGAATATGTTCAGCACCTCTAGTGGGAACCTACTTTTATAACCAAGGATATAAAGTAACGTTCCTAGTTTGCCCAATTCGGCACTTTACGGGGATTCCTTGTCCTACGTGTGGCATGACTCGGTCTTTTATGGCAATTGTGCGAGGAGATTGGAGTTGCGCCTTAGCAGAACACCTGTTCGGCCCGGTTTTATTCGCTGCCTTTTTGATTGCAACAGTTCATATTACACTTGAACTAATCGCGGGACGTAAAATCGCCGTCTTGTATGTTCAAATGCTTAGGACCCGAAAGCTACAGGTGCTGAGCCTACTTCTAATTTTAAGCTACCATGCGTTGCGCTTGTATTATTTATCAAAGTCTGGAGAACTATATCTTGCCTTGGTTCATTCACCCTTAGGTCAGCTATTTTTTTGAGGAATTCATGCTTGTATAAAAAGTTTTGTTTTTAGGTCAAATTATTTGCGATTGCTTGTTTGTATTTTGTCGTTTTTGCAACGATAAATTTAACAGATAGAGCGATATTTTATTCATGTTTAAATTAAGTTCTTCTGTAAATCTTTCTCCTGACTTAATATGCTAATACGCAAACCCAAAAAACTGATTTTACCCATGTTCCTAGCTTTGTTAGGTATGGGATATTTCAGTGTAATGTCTAGCTTAGAGATTAACTTCTTCTTTAGGGGCTATGCCGCGCTCATGCCAATGCAGGCTCTAGCACTGGTCTACGTGATGTATCTTCGCTGGAGTAGCCGTTGACCGTTCGCGGGTAACTAACTTATAAAAGATTAAGAATTTTTGCGCGATCGCCCGGACTTTCGCCTAACCTCAAAATAGAGACGCTAGAACAGTCTGGCGTTGAGGTGTCGTGGAAAGTCCCAAGATTCTCTATGCAATCCCCCCAAACCGTAGCCGCTACCCCTGCATCGCCCGTAGAGACGATCGCCTTGGATGTCACAGGCATGAAATGTGCAGGCTGCGTGAAAGCGGTAGAAAAACAGCTAACCCAGCATCCAGGCGTCGTTTCTGCCCGCGTTAATCTGGTGACAGAAGTCGCTGTCGTAGAGTGCGAAGCGGGTGCGATTGACCCAGTTGCGTTAGCCGAACAGGTGACAGAAGCTGGATTTCCGACCCAGCCTCGTCTCGCCACCAACGCAGGCGAAAAAGCAAAAGAGACTCTGAGTCCAGCAGAACGGCACGCCTTGGAAAATCGCCAGCAGTTGAGGCAATTATTCATTGCGGGCGTTCTGATTTTGCTGTCCGGAATTGGTCATCTCAATCAACACTTCATCTCTTTTCCCGCTTATTTTTCACCCCTGACCAACATTTGGTTTCACTGGGGATTAGCAACAGCAGCGTTACTCTTTCCCGGACGCCAGATATTAGTCGATGGGTGGCGGGGCTTGCGGCGAAATGCTCCCAATATGAACACCCTGGTGGCGCTAGGAACGCTTACAGCTTACACGGCTAGCTGCGTGGCGTTGCTATTCCCTCAGCTGGGTTGGGAATGTTTTTTTGATGAGCCGGTCATGCTGTTAGGCTTTATCCTGCTTGGGCGCACCTTGGAGCAACGGGCAAGAGGTCGTGCCGCCGCAGCCTTTCAGGCATTGTTGGCGCTCCAGCCGAAAGTTGCTCGTTTAATTGCCAATCCTACGGCTGCTGGCTCTACGCCCACAGGAAGTGCCAAGGGGAGCGACTTCGGGGGCATTGAAATCCCCGTTGAGCAAGTCCGCGTAGGTGAATGGTTGCGGGTTTTGCCGGGAGAGCAGATCCCGGTCGATGCAGAAGTGGTAGCGGGTCAGACAACGGTGAATGAGTCAATGCTGACTGGCGAGCCAGTTCCGGTCATGAAGCAAGCGGGAGACTCGGTGGCAGCTGGGACGCTGAATCAGTCGGGAGCGATCGCGATCAAGGCAACTCGCACCGGCAAGGATACGACTCTGGCACAAATTGTCGCCCTGGTCGAAGAAGCCCAAATCCGAAAAGCTCCCGTGCAGCTATTGGCGGATACGGTGGCGGGGTACTTCACCTACGGCGTTCTGGCAGCAGCAACCTTCACGTTTTTATTTTGGTACTTCATCGGCTCTCAACTTTGGCCTGATGTCACGATGTTGAGCGCAGTAGGGATAGAGAGCCACTCAGCGATGCACTCAGTCATGCACCATGCCAGCGGCATAGACAGGGAACCCCCACCTCTACAGCACTCAGCTTTGTTACTTAGTTTAAAGCTTGCAATTTCTGTCTCTGTCATCGCTTGCCCCTGTGCTTTAGGCTTAGCGACCCCCACGGCAATTTTGGTGGGAACGGGTCTGGGGGCAGAAAGAGGGCTGTTGATCAAAGGCGGCGACGTGCTGGAACGGGTACACCACCTGGATATCGTGGTATTTGATAAGACAGGCACTCTTACCACGGGTCATCCCGTCGTTACTGATTACTTGCCGGTGGGGAACTTCCTCCCAGAAATGCTCCTGCAACTGGCGGCGGCGGCAGAAAGTGGCACCACCCACCCCCTGGCAGAGGCAATCGGGGAAGAAGCGCACCGCCAAGAGTTAACCATCCCCCTTGCCCAAGAGTTTTATACGGAACCGGGACTAGGGGTATCGGCTTTGGTTGAAGGCGTGCGGGTTTTACTGGGGAATGCAGACTGGTTGACTCAGCAAGGAATTTCCCTCAGCGATTCCGAACAAAACCAGGCTCAACAACTGGCATCTGCGGGGAAAACGGTGGTTTATGTCGCCGCTGACGGTCAATTAGCGGGGTTGATTGGCGTCACCGATACCCTCCGAGGAGATGCGAAAGCAACGGTGTCTCGCTTGCGGCAGATGGGATTACGGGTGATGCTGCTGACTGGAGATCGACTAGAAGCGGCAAGGGCGATCGCGTCTCAGTTGGAACTTAATCCAGACTCGGATGTCTTAGCAGATGTCCGTCCAGACGCCAAAGCAGCCGCGATTGCCCAGCTACAAGCTCAGGGTCAGCACGTCGCAATGGTTGGTGATGGCATCAACGATGCCCCCGCTTTGGCACAAGCAGATGTTGGCATTTCCCTCCAAGGGGGAACCGATGTCGCCATTGAAACTGCTCAAATTGTTCTGATGCGCGATCGCCTTCTGGATGTTGTCAAGTCAATCCAGCTTTCCCGTGCGACTTTCAACAAAATCCGCCAAAATCTATTTTGGGCGTTTGCCTACAACACTATCTCCTTGCCAGTTGCTGCGGGTGTGCTGCTACCCACTTTCGGGCTTGTTCTCAGCCCATCTGCTGCCGGAGCATTAATGGCTTTTAGTTCTGTCAGCGTCGTCACTAACTCGCTTTTGCTCCGTAAATCTCTCTCTACCGATAACTGATTGAGTCCAAGCGCGTTTAATCAGTCGGATTGGTTTGTTACAAAAATCTTAAATTAAACCTGCTTTTCGATAACTGCCAACGAACAATTGACCGCTAACTCGGTGTGCCACAATATGATAGAGGAGATTATAACCCTCCAAACACATCAAGCCTGCTCCAAGGTGACGACACTGGCTTCAGGGAAGGTGGGGGTGTTACGCTGGAGTCCTGCCAACCTCCGCCAAAGCGCCTCTTGTTTTCCTCAAGATAATGCTCGGTCGAGTGTTGATATTCAGGGTGCAGGCACAGGCGCTTATCCCGCCGGTTGAGAATGGTGCCACTGTTAGTCTAAGTAACTGTTTTTCACAAACCAACCGCCCTCTCTTAAATAATTTTTCAATGGCTGTAAAACTGCATCTGAACCATATATTGATTATTGAAGATGATCAGGGACGTAAGGAGTTTCCCTTAGAAAAGCCGGAATATTGCATTGGCAGAGACCAGAAGTGCGATATCCGGTTGTACTCCCAATTTGTATCGCGTCGGCACGCAACTTTAGTGCAAAAATTGCGTGCGGATGGCTCTTACTATTATCGAATTGTCGATGGCGACAAAGGCAAGCCCAGCGCCAATGGTCTGTTGATCAATGGTCGAAAACTCCAAGCTCACGATCTCGAAGATGAAGATGAGATTGTGTTTGGGCCGCAAGTGCGGGCACGCTACTTCCACCTGAAGCGAGAATCCATTCCCACGGGACCTCCAGATGAGTGGGACATTACCCTGATTAGTCCCAATATGGTTGGCGATGGGGAAGAACCTTAATTTTCTCCATGAAAATCTCGCCTGAGAACTTCCCAGGGGGAAGCTTGTCTATCCGGCGACGCTTTCAACTAGTTGCCAATGGCGATTTTCCGCGATCGCCTGATGCACCTGATAGAACATCTGGTGGCAGTGGTTGTCCACTTGCAGGGGCAACTCTTCGTTTTTCACTACAAAATTCATCCGCACTTCTCGGTCGGTAGCGGTCGATTTATCGATGAGCACTTCCACCGTCACCAGCTTGGCAAAAGAGACGTGACCCGGTATCTCGCGAGCCATCAAGTAGTCTCCAGTGTTGTAGATAATATCGAAATTACAGGACTCCAAAACTTCTATGAGCACCTGCTGGAGACGCTCAAGGGGAACTGCAACGATAAATGAACAAGTATAACGAGCCATAAAAAATCCCCGACGTCATATCCCTCGACCCTCTTATCATACCGAACCTTCGTTTCGGGTCAGAAAGGAATGCTTGCTTCTAAGGCTAGAGCCATCACCCAGCCTTTATCAGCTTCCAGCATACCAGTCGCTCCTCCGGAAGAACTAAGTAGGGAAGTTACCAAAAGCACGGGGTGGGGTTGACTGATACTTTGGAAGAATGAAGGATGAGTGGGTTGTGGATTCATCGGTGCTGGTGAGCAACATCCCGATCTTGAGCAAGAAAAAAGAGGCTGTGATGATAAGGGTTGGGGAATGCAGGGCAAGCTGATTGTGTTTGAGGGAGTGGAAGGAAGCGGTAAAACAACTCAGATGCAGCGATCGCGCGATTGGCTTCTGGAAAGGATGAAGGCAGAATCTCCGATTTTCTCGCAGGTGGCGATCACCAGAGAGCCAGGGGGTACAGAATTGGGTAAAGCTTTGCGCCGCTTGTTGCTCGAAGGGACTCTGAATCACCCCATTCAAGACCGGACAGAACTATTGTTGTATGCAGCAGACCGCTCGCAGCACGTTGAAGAAGTGCTAAAACCAACCCTGGCGGCAGGAGGAATTATTTTGTGCGATCGTTACACCGATTCAACTATCGCCTATCAAGGTTATGGTCGGGGTCTTAGCCTATCTTTAATCGAGAAGATATGCCAAATGGCGACAGACGGACTGGAAAGCGACCTCACCCTGTGGCTAGATGTTGACGTTGAAATAGGTCTAGCACGCGCTAAAGCCAGGGGAGCAGCCGACCGAATGGAGCAAGCAGAATTGGCGTTCCACCAACGGGTACAGCAGGGGTTTAGAGCCTTAGCAGCAGTCCATCCCCAGCGGATTGTGCGGGTGGATGGCAGTGGCACTGAGGCAGAAGTCCAAGGGCAAATTCAGGCGATTTTGACTCAACGGTTTCGGCAATGGTCTCTATAAAATTAAAAATCTATAATTCCCTGGCAGTGGCGATTAAACTATCAATACAATTTTTGAGGGTTGGTTCCAGACGCCATATATCGCGTCTCCAGGGTAAATGGTACTGCTTGCAAATTTTTTTAGTTTTGCCTTTTTTTGCGGTTAAATGAACTTTTTTGCGGAACTTGTCGGACAAAACCGAGCGGTTGAGTTACTAACTCAGGCAGTGGCTCAAAATCGGATTGCTCCTGCCTATCTATTTGCGGGTCCCGAAGGCGTCGGACGCAGCATGGCGGCTCGGTGCTTTGTAGACCTTTTGTTCTGTGCTAATGTACCCGCAACTGAGCCAGACGCCCCCGAATCTCCTGTGATTAAGGAAGGAAGCAAGGGGAGTATTGCGTCTATCAAAAACCGCTTGCGGCAGGGCAATCATCCAGACTTATTTTGGGTGCAACCGACCTATCTGCATCAGGGTCAACGATTATCTGCCGCCGAAGCCGCCGAAGCGGGTGTCAAGCGCAAGGCTCCGCCGCAAATCCGGCTGGAGCAAATTCGGGAAATTACCCAATTTCTGGGACGTTCGGCGCTGGAGGCACCGCGATCGCTGGTTGTGCTGGAACAAGCAGAAACGATGGCAGAAGCGGCTGCAAATGCCTTACTCAAAACCCTGGAAGAACCGGGACGGGCAACGCTGGTTTTAATCGCACCAACGCCGTCGTCGTTGTTACCAACGCTGGTATCGCGCTGTCAGCACATTCCTTTCTATGGTTTAGACTCGGCGGCAATGGAGCAGGTGTTGCGGAAGACGGGTCACGAAGAGATTTTGGAGCATCCGACGGTGTTAGCGATCGCGCAAGGCAGTCCGGGAAATGCGATCGCTTCCTGGGAGCAACTCCAAACGATTCCCCAAGACTTACTTCAGGACGTTATCCATCTGCCAAAATCGTTTCGTGACGCCCTTGAACTCGCCAAACGGATTGATAAAACTCTCGATACAGAAGCCCAACTGTGGTTAGTTGATTATCTACAGCACACTTACTGGCAGCAATTCTTGAACGGTGTAATTCATAAATTGCCCCTCCAGCAACTCGAAAAAGCCCGCCAATCTCTCCTGAGTTATGCTCAACCGCGACTTGTCTGGGAAGTAACGCTATTAGAAATGATTTAAGCCACCATTTGAGAGGAAAAAATTGCCTTAACTCTCTTCAGATGAGGGCTTAAATTCAGGGGAATGGGGGCTTTTAATTTTTTCTTTTGCGTCTGGTTGCTGGCAGGCAATCATGGTTGTGATGTGTTCTTTTTCGTCATTGCGGATGGCAACGAACACATCGTAAAGATTCTCAATTTTTGGGCGACGCTCCCTTGGTGTATGAGAGATTTGAAAATCATCAAACATGTAAAGATCGCCCTCGTGGTAGTAATCAATTGCTATCTGTGGAGCTGGCTGAGTTTTGAGTTCAGCCTCATGCTCTGTTAGAAATTTATCGTAGGTGTGGTAAGCACCTTCTTCGACTAACTGATTAAAGTAGTAAGCCGATCTGGGAGCAATCATGTATACAAAGACTAGAATCCAGTAGTAAGCCAGGACGCCAATCCGAGCAATCATGCGATCGCTCCACGATTTCCCCCCACCCAATGCTTCGATGATGCGGAGATGATGCAACTCATTCCAGGACTCAGCAAAGTGAACCTTGATCCAATCAGCATAAGGCCACGCGCCGAGACTTTCATAGAGATGAAGAACCGATAAATAAGCAAAACAAGGAACGCGAGCGATCGTTTCCAAGACATAAAATCTTGCATACCATCGCTCTTGGTAAAAAGTTTTTAAAATAAATTCTAAGAAACTAACGAGTAAACGAATCATTCTCCTAGTCTGCTTTTAAAACGACTAATAATTATAAACTCATGGATTAAGTATAAATAAATGTAAAATAATTGACAAACCAAGTAACCCGATTGATGTAGTGCAGGGGGTTAGCTGATATTGAATTTTTATACCTACCTAATACTCACCTACTGAGACTGCCGGACATCTACTGTGCGGACAACACTTATTGACCAGATTGTTCCACTAATTTTTTCAGACGCAGATATGCCTCTTCTGGGGTGAGCGGTTCAGATTCGGTTTCGTTAGGAATATAGAATTGGCTGCTATCTGGAAAGTAGCGGACGACAAAACTAGGGATAAGACCTAATTTTAGAGCTTTTTTTCCAAATTGTTCTGCTGTTTCCGAAAGGGTCAATTCATCATGGAACTGAGGTTGAGTCATAATCTTTTTGTCTCCTCAATAGTGTTTATAAATATAAACTAATAGGGACGCTAAGTTACAAAAGCTCAGGCAATAGCGCCACCAAGTGTAATTTACAAACATTCCCTTAAAAGGGAAGCTGGGAGTTTACTAAGCAGAGGGTTCGACAAGGAAGGGTTAACAAAAGCGCGATAGCGTTAGCGAAGCAAGGCGTTAGCCTAGCGCTGACTTGTCAGTTCGCCATCCGACTTAGCGTTTCCGGAGGATAATCGCTGTTTCCCTGACCGTGTAGTACCGTGTAGAAACTCCCAGAGGGAGATTGCCATTCATTTGTTGTCCTTATTAACCAAGTTAATCCCTACCCCTTCCCTGAACTTCTACCGGAGGAGTGGGCATTACGTTAAATCTCTTGGTGATCTTATATACCAACCACTGAATGGTAGATTTCGGACAGTTTTCTTAGTTGACTTCTTCCTCGCACATCGTCAACACGCTTGGCTTGCAGCGTTTGATGGTGACTTCGATCCCGCCAGCTTTTTCACTTTGGATATCTTCAATATAGCCAGGGCACGCAGTTGCTGCTTCAGCGGAGTTGTGAAAGGGACCAAAATAGTAGATACAGCGAGGCTCAGTAGTGGCAATTTCCACCCACCAAGACATTCGGAGACCTTGTGCAAATCCTGTCAAGACCTCTTTGATTGTTTTGAGCAGTGCCATAGGAAGTGATAACTAAGAGAATTAGGGATTAGACAAACTAGACAGAGGCATTGAAATTCTCGTTTGAACTGAATGACAGTTCTGCCCAGCTCGATAGGATAACCTGGCAGTCGGCTCATAGTTGTACGATTCTGCTTTCATACAACTGCGTTACTGTACTCAGATGCGATCGCCAAATTGATATTTTATATCTTTTAGAAAACCTCAAAGAATATCAAACACAAAATTTGTTCTTGAATTCTAGTTTAACGGATGCAACTTGGCACAAGTGTATGCAATACAACCTTAAAGTTCAAGATATTGCTGAATAATCAATAAACCCTGACATTAGCAGCGTAACTGTTGACCATCACTAGCTTTCTGTTTTTGGGATATTTGCTCCCACGCCTAGTTCTTTTTTACTTGTCTTTAACTGCTTCCACAGAGACTTAATATCCTTGTATGCCTGTTCGGAAGAAATCTTACCTCCGGTTTGCAACGCAGATATATAAGAAATTTTTTGTGCAAATTCCTGTAAATTCGCATTAAAAGCTAGCTCCTCCGGAGTGAAACGACCCCAATAACGACTCTGGGGGTTGAGAAAGCTTAATTTATTGATATTCTCTGGCATAGTACAACCCTCTATAACTAATTTTATAGTTAATTAACAGGTAGGCTAATTAAAGATTAATTGCCTCCGTTCAATTATTTATAAATAGGTAATCAAAAACCATTACTTATTCCCATCATTCACAAAACATCTTGATTTTTACAACATTCTTTAATGTTTTAGCTTTATAAAGTCTACTGTTATTTATATCCCTAGTTTTAGCAGTCTAGGAAATACTGATATTTGGCGAACGCGATAGTGGCGAGGTAAGGTGGGAAGCTGCCAAACACAAAGCGAACTGTAATCTGGGTGGGGGAAGGTTAATCGCTGGCGTTGATTGGTATCTTCCTCTGTGGCTAATGATGAGGAAGCCTGGAAGTTTTTCAAAACGCAATGGGGCGATGACACAGATAGGGAAACTTCTTGTTTTTGCATACAAAAACTGCTAGGGCAGTTTGCCCAACTCCGTAAGAATGCACCTTTGGAACTTTACCCGTTACTGTTTTACCAAACTTCTACCACAGGGCTGGGTTGAATGTTAAATTTACCTGTGATTGGAAGCACAAAACCTATGTTTAGGAAAGATAGCGCTATCGTGGATAGAACAGTAAAGTTGTCAAAACAAGCGTAAGAGCTACAGCTTTGAGACATCTGTTTTATAAAATATAACAGTTTTAAACGGCGATCGCGAGAATTGCCTTGCACTTCTAAGATAGAATGAACCGACTGGGAAATTATTAGGCGATCGCGCATCCAAAAAAACCTTCTATTGCAGTTTCTCAGGAGGTTTTTATTTGTGTTTGCGACAGATTACCGCTTAGAGAACTTCCAGAAGACGCTGCTACTCGATCGCATACATAACGGTTTCAGTATTTCTAGCAGAGTTTTTAACTGTTTAGCTAAAATTGTATCGCTAATAAATAAACGAAATTATTCTCATTCAACCTGACTTTTCGCTTACACTAGAGGAATCAGCGAACATTAAATCTATTTGCAATTCTGAATACAAAAAGCCCCTATCAGTTGCTTTCTAGGGGCTTGGTGTTGTCTGTCAGTATATCCCGTTGCAGCTTCTTGCGGCAGGATAACGATTATCTAAGGCTTAACTTTTGTCCTCTTCGCCTGCATCTATCTGAAGAAATAGATTGATGTAAACTCAGTAAATAATTGTATTAAAAATCACAAGCAATTTTAATTAGGTTCTTTCAAAACTTGTCTTTTCATACCCCGCGTAACTGAACTCTTGATTGCGTTCGTTAACGAAGCGGTGCTTAGTGCAAAGCAACTTTGTGAAGCGATCGCAAAGCGTATGCAGAGAGTGATAGAATCTCCCTTGTGCTTTACTCACATTGCGCTCGGTTCCGCACTACAGGGTGTTGTACATCAAAGATTTTCCAATCGCTAAATATTTAGTTAGAAAACCCTAATTATTTCCATAATCTCAAAAAATAAGCTTGAATATACATTAGTTAAATAAAATTTACTTTTTGCCGCTATTTGCATATTTAATTTATTCATTTAATAAATAGATAAATAGGGGGAGCAAGGATTGCCTCTTTTGGAAGGGCGCAATTAGAGAAAGGAATGTTAAAAGGAAAAAAGCAGTGAACTTGATAGAGGGTAAGAAGTTCTCAATCATGCCCTTAGTGAAGGTAAAACTATGAAAAATGAAATAAATGTGAACTTATTTGCCCAACAAATTCAGCAAATTAACTGGCGATTAGCTGAGCTGTACAAAGGGGCAACCATCGCTCCGCCTAAAGAGCCAGAGCTACTGCCAGTCGCCTTCAAGGAGTTGGGCATCGCCTCGGAAACGCTACAAGTGGCGCTAGAGGAACTACGCCAGCAGAATGAGGAACTTGTAGCCGCACGACAGGCGTTGGAAGCCGAACGCCACCGCTACCAGGATCTGTTCGAGTTAGCACCGCAAGGCTACCTGGTGACGGATGCAGAAGGGACAATCCGAGAAGCCAACCGCGCTGCTGCTAAACTGCTCAACGTGTCGCCAGAGTTTTTAGTGGGCAAACCGTTTGTCATCTTCATTCCTCAAGAAGAACGTCGAATCTTTCGTAACGAACTGACTCGGCTGCATGAGCAGCAACGAGTATATGAGTGGACAGTACGCCTACAGCCCCGTAAAGGTGAGATTTTTGACGCGGGGATAACAGTCGCCACTACTCATAATAATGGGGAAGGCAAAGCCGTCACATTGCGTTGGCTGATTCGCGATATCACTGAGCGCAAGCGGGTAGAGAAGGCGCTAGAAAAAAATAACTACGACCTCAAGCAAGATCGCCCTGTACAGGCTTACTCCAAAGGAGAAATCATTCCCCTCGACCCTCAAAACCTGTGGTTAGTGTGTCGGGGTTTGGTGAAGCTGAGTACGATGAGTGACAATTGTGAAGAGGTGCTGGTAGGGTTAGTCGGTCCTTCGATGCCTTTTGGCTCTTGTTTAACCGCCCTGTCAACCTATCAAGCAACTGCCGTCTCGGACGTGCAGATAGTTAACATTTCCCTCTCAGAGATAACAGCCTCCCCTCATCTTGCCCAGACTATTTTACCGAAAATTAATTTGCGGTTGCGGCAGACAGAATCGCTTTTGGCGATTTCTGGTCAGCGACGATTGCAAGACCGCTTGCAGAATCTATTGTTGCTGCTGAAACAGGAAGTTGGCGAACCTGTGCCGCAGGGAACTCGTTTGAGCGTTCGTCTCACCCATCAAGACCTTGCCAATGCCTGCTGCGTCACCAGAGTGACAATTACCCGTTTGTTAGGGAAGTTACAGCAAGAAGGAAAGATTTCCTTTGACTCCAAATACCACATTATCCTCAAAGAGGGAAGCTTCTAGAGTAAGCGGTTAGGGGTGAGTTATCAGTTGTTGGTTGATTAACAAGTGACAGTGGGTAGCTTGAAATCAAGTCTGAAGACTGTCTATGCCAACGGCGTCAGAGAGGGACGCTAAGCTGTGTTCCTGCAATTTTTGCAACAGACCCTCCAGAATGCGGCGTACCATCCAAGGACCTTCATAAATCCAGCCAGTGTAAACCTGGATCAGGCTAGCACCCGCCGCGATTTTCTCCCAGGCATCTTGGGCAGTGAAGATGCCGCCGACGCCGATAATGGGCAGTTGACCTTGCGTTTGCGTGAAGATAAAGCGAATGACTTCGGTAGAACGTTCTCTTAAAGGGGCACCGCTGATGCCACCGGCTTCTTCACTCACGGGTTTACCAGTTGGGGAAAGTATCTGGGTTTTTAGATGATCGCGCCGGATAGTGGTGTTAGTGGCGATGATCCCAGCCAGTTGGTAATTTTTAGCAAGTTCAATCACAGAAGCGATCGCTTCCCACTCCAAATCTGGGGCAATCTTTACCAGTAGAGGTTTTTGTCCTTGATTTTCCTGTTGCAGGGCATCTAGAATCAGACTCAGCTGATCCGAAGACTGGAGACTTCGCAATCCCGGTGTATTGGGTGAGCTAACGTTAACGACAAAGTAATCTCCCAAATCCTTCAAAAGGCGAAAACTACCCAGATAGTCAGCAGCCGCAGCCTCTAGTGACGTTATCTTAGATTTACCTAGATTAATTCCGAGGGGAATGTTGAAGGTTGAAGGTTGAAGGTTGGAATTTTCAGCTTTTAACTTTCCACTCCAGCTTTCCAACCTTTGCGCCATTGCCGCTGCCCCTTGGTTATTAAATCCCATCCGGTTGAGGGCGGCTTTGTCCATCGGCAAGCGAAACAAGCGAGGACGGGGATTTCCCGGTTGCGCGTGTAAGGTTACGGTACCGAGTTCCGCAAAGCCGAAGCCGAGACTAGGCCAAATCCCAGCCGCGACGCCATCCTTATCAAATCCAGCGGCTAGACCCACTGGATTGGGGAACTTTAGCTTCCACAAAGTTTGTTCTAAGCGAACATCTCTCTTGGCGTAAGATTGCTGTAATTGTGCAACAATCCAGCTTTTGGGGGGATGAGAAGGCGAACCGGCAAGAGTGCTGAACAGATGGAGCGTTTGTTGATGCAGCCATTCTGGATCGGCTTTCAATCCAGAAAATAATGCCGGACGAATTGCGAGTTGATAGATATCCATAATTTAATCATTCGTCGTTAATCATTAGTCATTGGTAAAAAAGAAAACAAAAATAACTAATAATTGACAACCGACTATCCTCAAGTAAGGGCATTCTAGATATTACAAGCTTTGCAAGAGACACCCACGAACAAAGTTCATACCAAAAACATGAAAGTCTCTTTCCCGCACGCCCGACTTCCGAGTTTTAAGACACTCACCGATGAGCAAAGTTTCACAACGAACAAGCTGAAAATCTTTCTTTTTGAGACGCTCTGGTTTGGTCGGGCAATCCGCGAGTAGAGCGCCGCTACGCTAACAGTCCTACTTTCAAGTGAGAAATCTGACAAGCGACAAGCGATCGCAATGAGTCGGGTCGCGGTTGAATAACATGGATCAACACCACACTCCAGACCAAAGTCCAGCGGACTACGAAAACCAACTTGTTGCCTTGGGGCGCGTCCTTCAGACCATGCGGGAAGAGGAGAATGTTGACGTTCTCATCGAAACCACCCTGAATTATCTCGCCTCCGAGTTTGACTATCGCCTGATTTGGATTGGCCTCTACGATCGCTTAGATCACCGTTTATTTGGCAAAGGCGGCGTCACTCCCACCGGCGACACAAAATTTCTTAAAAGTAAGTTTACCCTAAGTCCCGGCGACCTTCTGGAGCAGGTAGTCATCCAGCAGCGCTCCTTAGGCGTCCCAAATCTCAGCGAAGAAGTGCGGGCTGGAGAATGGCGTCGAGCAGCTCAACAATTTGGAATTCAGGGTGCGTTTTTTTATCCTTTGCGCTGCAAAGACCGTTGTTTTGGTGTCGTGCTACTAGGATCGTCCTTGTGGGGTGCCACTCCTCGACCGGGAGAAAAAGCCCAGATGTCAATGCTATTTGGGGGATTAGCTGCTGCCCTGTACCAGATTGAACTTGACTGGCAGCACTCCTCGACCAAGCGCCCCGACCAGCCACTATTTCAGGTGCTAGACCAGATGGCGCGGATGCCTGCGATGGATCAACGACTAGAGGCTGTGGTAGCCATGACGCAGCAATTTATTGGACCAACTCGCACCAGCGTCTACTGGTATTCCCCAGAGCGACGCTACTTTTGGCACCGAGTTGGCAACCGCCAGACATCTAGGGGACTCGCTTCCTCAGCCGCCAGTGCTGCTGCTGGTCTTACCGTCCAAGAAGTCAGCGAATTTTATCTAGCTCTGAATGAAAATCGGCTGATTGCCATTGGCGCGGGTAGAAGCCCCCTAAAAGCCGAAGTAACCGGGCGCTTGCTCTCCAGGTTGCGGGCACGCTCCCTTTTGGCTGCGCCGATTCGGGTAAAGCAGGAACTGGTGGGCTTTCTGGCAGTGGAAGGCAATGAAGCTCGCATCTGGGAAGAAGCGGAAAAAAACTACATTCGTGCGGCTGCTCAGTTGATTTCCCTAGGGGCAGGAAGTGAGGAGATAGAAGGAACGCTTGAGCGTACCCAACAGGATGCCCAACTGGTAGCAGAGTGTGCCCGTATCCTCGCCGACAACACAAACGCTGAGAAAGCCTTAGATGAGTGTGCCCAACTGCTCTTGAAGCGGCTGGGGGCAGAACGTTTTTTGGTACTGCAACAACCCAGAAGTGGTCATGGGTCATGGTTCGGGAATGGGGAACAAGACTCATTGCCCATTCCCCCAGGTTCAACTGAACACTCAAAACAGAAAGCTGAAAATTATTCGGTTGTTTACCAGCGCCAGCCACTGAATAGAAGACCCCTAACAACTTCCCTCAGCGCTGTTACAGGTGCTGACCGGCAGCTAATCGAGGAAAGTCCTGAAGCCGTGGCGATTGAAGATTGGGAACAAGACCCGCGACTGGGTCGCTGGCGGGAGAGCTTGGCGGGTTTAGGCGTGCGATCGCTTTTAGTCTGCCGGATGTCCAGTCGCGACACCTCTGAGCTTGACCCAGACGCGGAAGAGAAGTTACCGCTTGTTGTCATTGGTCATAACACTCCCCGAACTTGGAACCAAACCGAGCGCCAATTACTAGGCATCGTCAGCCAACAATTAAGTTTGGCAGTCCGCACCTTGGAGATGAGAACCTCCACCCAACTCTCAGAGTCAGCCCAATCCTTCTTCCAGGCTGGCTTAAAGATTCTCTTATCGGCACCGCCAGACCCAGCCGGGTTCGATCGGGCTTGGGTGGAATTCCTCTCTGAGATGCTGCAATCTCCTCTAGCGCTCTTGCTTACTTGGGGAGGCACTCGGAAAGATTCTCGGATTGAAAACGCCAAGGTAGCGGCGGCGGTGATGGCAAACTCGCGGTTTGCCCTTCCCCCCGACCTTTCGGTTCCACTCAACGATGCATTGATTCAGGAAGCTCTAACGACTGAGGATCTTCTAGAAAAGCGGGGCACGCAAATCCCCGGTAGATCCCGGCAATGGCTGAGCAGCGCCAGTATCGGCTGCTTGCTGGTCATGGCTCTCCCCCAGGATGAAGGCGGAAGGACGAAGGAGGAAACAACTCCCCTTCATCCTTCCGGTGGTCTGGTTGTGCTGGCAGACAGCCCCCAGCGTCAGTGGCCCGAACACTTACTTCCGGTTGTGGAAACCTTGATAGGACAGTTCGCTCGGATTCGCCAGTACACCTTGGAAAACGCCGCTCTCTATGGGCAAGTCAGAAACCTAGAACAGCTGAACTGGTATAAACATCGTTGTATGGCAAGCTTGCATTCCTCTGCCGCCGATCGCCTTAACCGCCTGAATCAACTTGTAGGGGGGGGATTATCAGACATCCCGCTGGGAGAACAAACCAATCGTGCAGACAGTTCTGTACCTTCTAAAGGGCATCCTCCAGATAAATCTTTAGCGCGTATGCACTCCTCACAACTCATCCGCGAACTAGGGAATATCCTTGGGGAGTTCGCCCCGCTCGTGGAGGAGGAGCAGTGGCAGCTGAAGCGCCGACTGACAAAGGTGCCGTTAGTGAATGTGTTGAAGCGATCGCTCTGGTTCGTTCAACCTCTCTACCATCAGCGCCAGATTCAAGTATCCATCGGAGGAGTGGGTAGCAACCTTCACGTATATAGCGACCTGCTTAAGCTGGAATGCGTCCTCTCCGAACTGTTAGCGATCGCAGCTCGTAAGGCAACCGCAAACAGCCGGATTCATCTCAAGGCTGAAGTCAAAATTCCCCAAGAGGACAGCGCTTCCCTCGTGGAATTGTTAATGACCGATTCGGAAAGTTTTGATTTGACAACACCCGTAGGAGCGGGTTTCCATCTCGAACCAACCTTGAAGATTTGCCAACGCTTCGTGCGCTCTTTTGGCGGCGATCTCCAGTTTTACCAGATGGAAGGACACCGCTACTTAACTCGGTTGTTACTACCAATGGTCTAATTAAAAATTAAAAATTGAATGCCCAATTTTTAATTTTTAATTCTTTTACACCGCTTGCGGCTGAACCTGCGGCTGGAACTGGAACAACGAATAAACCACATTCCGGCGGATATCCGTCATCATGTCCAGAAACATCTCATATCCTTCCTGCTTGTACTCAATCAGCGGGTCTTTTTGACCGTAGCCGCGCAAACCTACCGACTCGCGCAAGGCGTCCATTGCTTGTAGGTGTTCCCGCCAAAGGGTATCAATTTGCTGCAAGATAAAAAAGCGCTCGGCTTGGCGCATCAAACCAGGCTGAATTTGATCGACAGTCGATTCTTTGAGGTCGTAGGCTTTTCGCACTTCTTCTTGCAAGAAAGTTTTGATTTCCCCAACGCTCATGTCTTCTAGATGGGACGGCTCCAAATCTGCCAACAGATTGACAAATTCCTTCACCTTGGCGACAAGGCTGTTTAAATCCCATTCTTCCGAAGGTAATTCTGGATTGACGTAAGCCTCCACAATGTCATCCATTGTCCGCTCGGCATACTGAATCACCTGTTCTTTCAAATCCAGCCCTTCCAAGACGCGGCGGCGTTCGGCATAAATAGCGCGACGCTGGTTGTTCATCACCTCGTCGTACTCAAATACCTGCTTCCGGATGTCGTAGTAGTAGGTTTCGACTTTTTTCTGCGCCCCTTCCAGACTCCGGGTTAGCATCCCGGATTCAATGGGCATATCCTCCTCTACCCGCAATCGATCCATCAATCCTGCCACGCGATCGCCACCAAAAATCCGCAACAGGTTGTCTTCCAAACTCAAGAAAAACTTCGTCGAGCCTGGGTCTCCTTGCCGTCCGGCGCGACCCCGCAACTGGTTGTCAATCCGGCGCGACTCGTGGCGTTCTGTGCCGATAACGTGCAAACCGCCCAACTGGATCACTTCTTCGTGTTCGGCGCTCGTAAATTGTTCGTACTCTTTGTGAATTAAGTTGTAAACCTCCCGCAGCCTTTGGATGACCGCGTCATCCGTCGGTGCTTTTTCTGAGGCAACGGCTAGCTTATCCTCTGCCTCCAACTCTGGCAGGCTCCGCTCTCCATATTGCTGTACGGCAAAATCTACCGCACTTTTCAGCTTTTGTTCCGTATCCTTGGATAACTGAGTCGGGAAAATTTGTGGGCTAACCTTCCAGCTTTTCACCTTCTTACCGGGAGTAAACCCCTGCGCGGGGGCACGTCCTGGCGCTCCCGCCACCTGACTTAAGGCAAAACTATCTTCTTCTTCCGGCTGCACAATCTTGGGCATCAAGTATTCCCGCAGCTTCAGGCGTGCCATATAGTCCGCATTCCCGCCCAAAATGATGTCGGTTCCGCGACCCGCCATGTTCGTCGCAATCGTCACTTTCCCTTTGCGACCGGCTTGAGCGACAATTTCCGACTCCCGCTCTACATTTTCCGGTTTGGCATTCAGCAGGTTGTGCGGCACTTCTCGCTCGCTCAACAGAGTTGACAGGAGTTCTGATTTTTCTACGCTGGTTGTTCCCACAAGGACGGGTCGCCCAATTTTGTGCATTTCTGCACACTCTTCAGCGATCGCCCGCCACTTTCCTGCCTCTACCTTGTAGACCACATCGGGCATATCTCCCCGTCCGCTCGGTCTATTAGTGGGAATTTGCGTAACTTCCAGTTTGTAGATTTTTTCAAATTCGGCTTCTTCTGTCTTTGCCGTTCCGGTCATCCCGCCGAGCTTTTCATACAGCAAGAAGAAATTTTGATAAGTAATCGTCGCGAGCGTTTGCGTTTCATTCTGAATTTCTACCCGCTCTTTCGCCTCAATTGCTTGGTGGAGTCCGTCACTCCAGCGACGACCGGGGAGTACCCGCCCCGTAAACTCATCCACAATCACGACTTCCCCGTCGCGGACAATATAGTTCACATCTTTTTTAAACAGCTCTTTTGCCTTAATCGCATTAAAGATATAGTGCGCCCAAGGATCGTTGGGGTCGTACAAATCCTTGACTTCTAGCAGCTGTTCTGCTCTGGCAAACCCTTCATCCGTCATCAGAACGTTACGAGCTTTTTCATCTACCTCGTAATGCCCTTGCTTATTCCCGTCGCTCTCAACTTCCTTTTCCAGCGCCGACGCGATCGCTGCCGCCTTCATGTACTTCTCGGTTGGGCGCTCGACTTGCCCGGAAATAATCAGCGGCGTCCGCGCCTCGTCAATCAACACCGAGTCTACTTCGTCGATGATGCAATAGTTCGGGGGACGCTGTACCACATCCGCCATTGAGGTTGCCATGTTGTCGCGCAGGTAATCAAAACCTAGTTCGCTGTTCGTGGCGTAAGTAATATCGCAGGCGTAATTTTTCTGGCGTTCGCTTGGCCCCATTCCCGATTGAATCAGCCCTACGCTCAAGCCCAAGAACCGATGCACCTGACCCATCCACTCAGCGTCGCGCCTCGCCAGGTAGTCATTGACCGTGACTACGTGGACTCCCTTGCCAGTCAGGGCGTTGAGGTAAGCCGGTAGGGTTGATACCAGGGTTTTTCCTTCCCCAGTTTTCATTTCGGCGATTTGACCTTTGTGCAGAACAATCCCACCGAGCATTTGCACGTCAAAGTGGCGCATTCCCAAAACTCTCCGCCCTGCTTCCCGCACGACTGCAAAAGCTTCTGGGAGCAACTCATCCAACAGTTCTTGGCGTTCCCGCGCTGTCTTAGTTTTCTCCAGTCGCTGTTTAAATTCTGCGGTTTTGCCCGTCAGTTGTTCGTCGGACAGCGCTTGGATTTCTTCCTCCAAGAGGTTGATATCTACAACATAAGGTTGGTATTTTTTGAGCTTGCGTGCGTTGGGGTCGCCCAGTAATTTTTTAAACATAGCAGCAAAAGGAAACTTTAGAAGGATGAAGGATGTTAGCGATTCGCTGTCGCGTATAGCGGTGCTTTCTTCGCAGGATGAAGGATGAAGGATGAACTTAGGAGTCAGAAGTCAGAAGTCAGCGGAGAAGTCCTACTTGATTCATCTTTCTGCCTAGCGGTTTTATGCCTCCAAGGACCTTCGGCATTTATCAATCATCGTATCATTTCCACTTAGGCTGAGATGGTACGGGCATCCCGTCTAACTTTAGGGTGAATTTTCCCATTCAGCAGTCAGATCCCGGAAGTTGTATTGATTAGCGCCAGGGTGACAGGTGACGCAACTAGAGAGTTTTACGGGCTGGGGCAGTTCGACGCGAGGATGAAGTGCTTTTAAATAGCGAGATTCTGTAACCCGATAGGGCACGGTTTCTTTTTCTAGTTGGGGACGAGAGTAAGTCCTCACGTAATCCCAAATCAGTAAAAGTGAGGGAGTGATGATGCGCGGCAACTGCGTTCCGTAATGTTGGTGCGTTTCTTGCAGCAGATTTTTCCAGGTTTCCATCGGCAGAACGGCTGGGGGGACGGCAATGTGACAGGTGGAACAGTTATCCACGTAAAGTTGCTGTCCCAATTCGAGGCGACTGATAACCGGATCGACGGTGCCCATTATTTCTGTCGCTGTGTTGGCAGTGGTTGGGGACATTTGGGCAATGGGGACTTTGCTCTGAACGTCCATCGCCATTGCCATTCCCCATCCCAGGATGATGCTCCAGACTAAGAGCAGCAAAAACAAAGTAAAAAGCGATCGCTTGCGGATGCCCTTAGGCGCGGCTTCTCGCCCAGGGAAAGAGCGGGAGCGGGTTTTTGACCGGACAAGCTTTGGCATAACGGATGCTTGGGTAATGGGTAATGGGTCGTGGGTTGTGGTTTGTGAGTTACACCGACTACCTGCTACCTACTACCTACTACCAAAAGACAACTGACAAGGGACAAAAGTCTATGGAATCGGAATCGAGCGCAGCAGACGCTCCACAATCGTCTTAGCACGGCGACCGCCCGATGGAATGAGACGATGGGAAAGGACGTGAGGTGCCAGGAACTTCACATCATCGGGAATAGCATAATCTCGCCCTTCCAAAAAAGCCAGTGCTTGGGTACTTCGCTGCAAGGCAACGGTACCGCGAGGACTGGCACCCAGGGTAATTTCTTCATCTTCCCTCGTCGCCCGCACCAAGTCGAGAATGTACTGTTGCAAAGACGCCTCTACCTTCACGCCGCCACACAGACGCCGTAACTCCAGCACGTCTTCCAGGGAAATACAGGGCTGTAAATCTTCTACCCTAACGCCTTCAGCAAGCCGTTGCAGCATTTGGAGTTCTTCTTGCTCGCTGGGATAGCCCAAAGTTAAGGAAACTGTGAAGCGATCCATTTGGGCTTCTGGCAACGGAAACGTGCCTTGATACTCAATTGGGTTCTGAGTTGCGATCGCAAAAAACGGATTGGGTACGGTGCGAGAAACCCCATCGACGGTGACTTGTCGCTCTTCCATCACTTCTAATAAAGCCGATTGGGTGCGAGGCGTAGCGCGGTTAATTTCGTCTGCCAGCAGCACATTTGCAAACACGGGTCCCGGCAGAAATTCAAACTCGCGTCCGGCGGGATTCCAGATATTCGTGCCGGTGATATCAGTGGGCAAAAGATCCGGAGTACATTGAATGCGTTGAAACTTTCCGTCAATCGAGCGTGCCAGCGATTTAGCCAACAGGGTTTTACCAACGCCAGGGACATCTTCCAACAGGGCGTGACCACCGGAAAGGAGGGCTACTAGCACTAAGCGAATGGCATCTGCTTTGCCGACAACTGTGCGACCCAGATTTTGCGTCAGCTGCTCAATACGTTGTCTCATAGTCGTTATTTTTTAGTCATTCGTCAGTAGTGAATTCGTCCATTGTCCGTCGTCTGTTGCCTGTTGTCTGCGAACAGTAACAATGACTGATGACGACTGAGGATGGATGAATAAGACCGCTTAGCAATTCACGCTTAAAAAGGCTCTTGCTGCCTCGCAGTCTGCCTGTATTTGTATCTCACCTCACTCTATTGCAGTCCTCAGTCCTCAACCCTCACTCTTTGGCTCCTCACTCTTCGACTCCTCAGTCCTCAGTCCTCAGTCCTCAGTCCTAAATAAGGCTCTTGCTGCCTCGCAGTCTACCTGTATTTGCATCTTAAGCGCGTCCAGGGAAGCAAATTTTTGTTCGGGGCGCAAAAACTGTTCCAAGCTCACAGTTAAGGTCTTTCCATATAAATCTCCGACCCAATCTAACAGGTGAACTTCTACGGTGGAGGTGGTACCGTCTACCGTGGGGCGATTGCCAATATTCATCACGCCGATGCCCTCTATTGGCAAGGAACAACCATCCGCCGCTACTTTGGCTTCCCCATTCCCTGTTTCTGTTTGCCCGGTGGCTTCCGAACCATCCTCGGTTTCGCTATAAACTCTGACACAATAAACGCCCTGTCGGGGTAAAAACTTTTCTGAAGGAAGTTGTAGGTTGGCGGTAGGAAATCCGATGGTTCTGCCTAGTTGTTGTCCTTTCACGACTAATCCAGTGAGAGTGTAAGGACGCCCTAGTAGCCGGTTTGCCTGCTCTAAGTCTCCTTCTTGGAGCGCCTGACGGATGACTGAACTGCTAATCCGTTCGCCCTCACAGGTTTGCAACGGCACTAAGATAACATTGATGCCATAAGAGTGCGCGATCGCTTTTAAGTCCGCCCCCGTACCCGCTCTTTGGCACCCAAAGCGAAAATCCTCTCCGACACTCACACTTTGCGCTCTGAGTTGTCCCACCAAAATCTTTTCTACAAACTGCTGCGGACTCAAAGCAGCCAGTTCCCTGTCAAAAGGCAACAGCACCAGCTGTTCCACACCCAATGCCTCTAGTTGTCGTACTTTTTCGGGTCGGGGTGTTAGCAGTCCTCGGCGTTGACCTGTAAAAAACTCTCGCGGATGCGGATTAAACGTCACCACTGTAGCGATGGGATATTCGTTGGAACTGAGAATTTTCGTCTCAGGCGACCGTCCCGTGTCCTCACTTTGGCTTTGCCAATGGTATTCTAACCGCCGATGCAGGGACGATGGAGGAAGCGTTGGTACACCCGGAACGTCAGAAGCCTTCAAAATTGGTTTGACGACCTGTTGATGCCCGCGATGCACACCATCAAAGTTTCCCAAGGCAACAGCGGTTGGTTTTAGAGCAGTGTCAGGAGAAGAAGTTACCCACACGCTTTACATTTTTACATAATTTAGTCGTTCGTCATTAGTCATTAAGGATTAGCCAATGACCAATTTAGGCAGAAACGCCCGCTTCTTGGACAGCGATCGCATTTGGCAGATGATTCTGTGGCACTAGCTGAATTGACAAGCCTTCCCGCGCCATTATCGCTTCGGGAAACTCTTGCGCCACCTGTTCGCCAACCCGATCGAGAAAATCATCATTGTGCAGCGGATCGTGGTGGAAAATTACCAGTTTTTTCACATTCGCGGCACGAGCTACTTTCACGGCTTCCTGCCAGGTCGAATGTCCCCAACCTACTTTAGAAGATTTGGGTGAGTCGTATTCCTCATCCGTGTAGGTAGCATCATAAATTAGGACATCTGCATTCCGAGCCAGCCACAAAACTTTTTCATCCATGCGAGTCGGGGAGTGTTCTGTATCGGTCACGTAGGCGGCAGCGCAACCCCGCCAGTTGACGCGGTATCCCACAGCTTCCCCAGGATGGTTTAACAGGGCATTTTCGACTGTAATTTCTCCAATTTGTACCTTTTGCCCGATTGGCAAATCGTAGAATTTCAAATCGGCTCCCATGATTTGTAAAGGCACGGGAAAATTTGGGTGGAGCATTTGGTCGCGCAGGCGCTGCTCAATCGTCGAACCGTTCGGAGCAACCGTTCCATGAATATGAAACCGATTCCCCTTAATAAAAGCAGGAACAAAGAAAGGAAACCCTTGAATGTGGTCCCAGTGGGAGTGGGTGAAGAACATATAAGCTTCCACCGGCATTTGAGATAGCAGGGATTGCCCTAATACTCGTAGGCCAGTGCCGCCATCGAAAATCAGGCGTTCACCACCCACTCTCATCTCAACACAAGGCGTATTGCCGCCATACCGGACTGTCTCCGGCCCCGGACAGGCGATACTTCCTCTTACTCCCCAAAAGTGAATTGTGAATAGGTTTTGCATGCTAGACATGGGTGTTGCCTGTAGGATTCCGATCGCGGGTCATCAAAAAGGTTTTACTGATTGTTCATATAGTTTGATGCCAGAAGCCTGCACGAGATTGGGACCGTGCTTGCTTGAGGAAAGTCCAGCCAATCTCAAAAAGCCTTGGTTGCCAAACCAGGCTCAACAATTCAGCGGCTGACGTAGAGAGTGATCCGGCAGAAGACCCTATTCTTCTATTTGAGTATGACTCAAAACTGCTCCCTGGCATAATTACAGATGCCGCTTTTGCAAGCGTTTTTTACGGAAACTTTTTAAGTTACGCTATTGCCTCTGGTAGGACACGCATCCAAACTAGGAGGACGCTAGCTTTTGGATTAATTTAAAAAGCTTAGCAGTTTAGTTGTAGAAACGTCTGGCACTTGTGCAACAGTAATCTGTGATCCAGCTCACCTTCAAAATATAAACAAGTCGCTAGAGGATAAAACTTGCCTTGTGTAGACAGATGAAGTTGCACACCTGGAGAGCAAAATGTCCTAAGAGGAGCGGATTACCTCTACCTCTCTATATGGATATTACCAAGTCTGAGTCTAGATTGCCTGCCGCTTAGTTGAGTGAAACTTTTTTAGTAAGAGTTGACTGAGAATCACAACGCTCTCCTGAACTCGTTGCCCACATATAGCTTGAGGGCGATTGAGGGCATTCTTTGGGAATGCAGCTCTTCTATATCAGAATCAGAGCAAAATATAAAGCCATCAAAAAAGCGCTTTTTGTGACGGGCACTCTATTACTCAGGTGCTTTAATCAGTCACCTCCTCCACTTCTGGCGTCACTGATTATCTAGCGTGCGCCTAGAAGGTCTGGTTCAACAACCTTCGTCAGCTCGGTATACACAGCCGTATGAAGCAAGGACAGATATCTACCCGCTACCAGCCTCTGCCAGGTCTTGTAAGCTCTGAATCATTGTATTTATTGCTTGCCTAGTACCGGGGGCACCCAGATGACTACTACGATTGCCTTTAACAAGATTGCTCAAGTCGATAGCAAGACAATAGCCCTTCTCCGTTGAGTACACGCTGGAGAGGCGAACAATATATTTGTCCGAACATCAGCCTTGCAGGGAATACCAGCGAGAACCGCTATAACTGTGCTGTCTCATCCGACTTTAGATTTTGGATTTCAGGTTTTGAATGGCACAAGTCTTGACAGCAAGGACTTTCAGCAATTTACTTGTGGCGACATTCAGGTGAAATGGTCTCAAAGCTTGCTTGAAGCGTTGTTTATTTTAGCTAAACCGAATCTATGTATAGCAGTAATACCACTTCAGGGCTTCGCATACTTACCCTTGAGAAGGCTGTTTACCCTCGGTAAATACTCAAAGCAAGCAGGATTGATTTAGCGATTAGCTAAATCAATCCGTATTGATATCAGTGCCAAAAAGAATTTACTTATGATTTTGGCGGTAAAGTAACCTGCCTAAAATATTCAACCTCGTGTTTCGACTCGGTAAATACTGAAAATGGCTTTTATAGGATTTGTATCACCCAAATAAGTGCGTAGTTCTGCTGAAGACGTTACACCTATAAATGTGAAACACTTAATATTGAAGCTCGATATTTTGCGGTAATTGCAAAAGTTGAAACCTTGCGATTGCTGCCCAGAATGATTGACTGGAAAGAATTTCAAGGCGCAAGCATCAGTTTTAAGCGTAGTGTCTCTTATAGGTAAATGCCTAGAGAAATGCTCGGAAATCAGCAAAAAAATACTCATAATTTGAGTTTAAATGAAGATACGAAGAAGTTTTAAAAAATCGATAGACAATCAAAAGAATACTCTCTACAGTAGAAGTAACAATAAATTAAACATGATTGATTTTCAGGAAAATCAGGGGAAATCTACAAGTTCAAGGCATTTCATTGATGTTTAAACATCCTGTGATATACAACCTTGCACTGTAGTGCAAAGATCGCAGATTCCATAGCGCAACTTCAGTTCACTCTTAAATTGGTAAAGGTTTTAATTACGATGAAAAGGACAATCCCAACTCTACTTAGTTATTCCTTCGTGGCTGCTGGTGTTGCGATCGCATCTTCTGCATTTTCCCCAGCCCATGCTGCCTCAATGACTTTTAGCTCCAATGACTTTACAGGTGCTAACGCGAAGGTCAACTTTACATTGGATGACGCCATAGCCGGACCAGGCAAAATTCAGTTCACAGTGGCTGTTGACACGAAATTCTCATTTGGGGACATTCGCGGAATCTTCTTCGACATTCTTGATAACTCGCTCCTAAGTGGTCTGAGCGTAGTTGGTCAAAACCAACTAGGTCAAAACCAATTAATAACCACGACTGCCTATAGCACCAGCGACAACCTTAGCACTGTTGGTCAAGCTAATTTGAATGGCGATGGAGGCAATCACTCATTTGAATTTGGCATAGAAATTGGTGACACAGGTTTGAAGGGCGGTAAGGACGACTTTCAAACGGCCGTTTTTACCCTGTCCCATGCCACAACAGCTTTAACCCTCTCTCAGTTTTACGGTCAGGAATTCGGAGTGCGCCTGATGAGCGTAGGAGATACCAATGATGAAAAATCTCGTCAGGAAAGTAGCAAACTAATCGGAACCGCAGGTCCAGCGCCAGCACCTGCTCCAGCACCTGCTCCAGCACCCGCACCCGCACCCGCACCAGCGCCAGCACCTGCTCCAGCACCCGCACCAGCACCCGCACCCGCACCCGCACCTGCTCCAGCACCAGCGCCAGCACCAGCACCAGCGCCAGCACCCGCACCAGCACCCGCACCCGCACCTGCTCCAGCGCCCGCTCCGGCACCCGCTCCAGCACCAGCGCCAGCTCCGGCACCAGCTCCAACACCAGGTGGCACCACCGGCGTTGATTACAGCAATGGCGGAACGGGAGTTGACTACGGTTCCGGCACCAATCCCAGTACCGGCGGCACTAAGAGTAACCCTAAACCAGTACCCGAACCCAGTACAGTGGGCGCACTCATGCTGACAAGTTTTGCCGCCATGCGGTTTGGCAAAAGACGGAAGACAAGCGCACAGTAGCGTTAAGCGCTAGTTAAGCGACTGTTTTACCTCCCCTAGAGATACATATTTCAAAAAGAGCTTCTCACTTACGATACGGTGAGAAGCTTTTGCTCAGGGTGAATTTACTTCAAGCCAAAAATCTCAATGCGATAGGTATGTGAAAGTAGGAAAACTTATGGAAACATCTGCTCAAGTCAAGGAGATAAAAGTCAAACTGCTTTTAGCAGGGGGGCATCAATACACTGTCTTTCTAAAGTCAGACGCCCCTATGCTAGAAAATCTGTTAAAAACTGTTGTGGCTCGCTCTTATAAGCAAGAAGATGGTTTTTATGGGTTGTTCCAGATTCCGATTGATGAGGGTCGCGCTTCTCTGTGTTTTCCAAGCGAACATCTGGTTGGTGTAGTTACCGAACCCTCAGTTTTTGTCATGCAAGAGGAACTGAAACCTCAACCAACGGATGTTTTAGCGTCTCCCTACGTGCAAATTGACAATTTTCTGACTCAAGAGGAACACAAACAACTACTCGACTATGTGTTTAAAAAAGAGCCAGCCTTTGTACCTACCAGCATTTCAACCGATGCGACTGATTATCGTCGGTCTATGGCTCTCTACTCTTTCCCTGAGTTTTCAGAACGGATAGTCAATCGCCTGCGAGCAATTTTACCGGATATATTTAGTAAATTAGGGATTCCATCATTTCCTGTATCTCAAATTGAGTCACAATTAACCTCTCACAATGATGGAAATTACTACAAAGTTCACAATGATAATGGTAGTCCTGATACTGCTACCAGAGAATTAACCTATGTTTACTACTTTTACCGAGAACCCAAAGCTTTCTCTGGTGGAGAGCTACTAATTTATGACAGCAAGATTGAAAATAACTTTTACGTGAAGGCTGATTCCTTTAAAACAGTTGAGCCTCGTAATAATAGCATTGTGCTTTTTCTCAGTCGTTATATGCATGAAGTATTACCTGTGCAATGTCCCTCAAAAGCCTTCGCAGATAGTCGCTTTACGATTAACGGATGGGTTCGGCGTTAATATTTTTGCGCCTTCAGCTAGATTTTCTTTCTCTAGCTTCAGCGCTAAGCAATATTCAATGGCTATTTTCCCTTAAGGATTGATTTTTGGGAAACTTCCACAAGAAGCTCTCCGCTTTGATTAAGCGGGGAGCTTTTTAGGATGGAGCGGGACTTCCGGTACGGGACGTGCTAACTAAGCAAGCCAAGATTTTCAGTAAACTTTACTCGGAAAACAAAATATAGATGGGTTTGACTAGACTAAGATCAAGAAAAATTACTTAATATTTGAGGACAAGATGGCTCCTAAAGTGGAAATTTATACCTGGAGCAGCTGCCCCTTCTGCATCCGTGCCAAGGCTTTGCTCGATAAAAAAGGGGTTGATTATATCGAATACTGCATTGATGGGGATGAGGCGGCACGGGCGGAGATGGCAAAACGTTCAAGTGGGCGGCGTTCCGTACCTCAAGTTTTTATCAACGATCGGCATATTGGGGGGTGCGATGATACCTATGCGCTAGAAGCTCAAGGTAAGCTCGATCCACTCCTGCAATCAGCATAGTCATTTGTCCTGAGTGGCTGTTTGCGGACAACGGACAGCGAACAACGGGCAGCGAACAGCGGACAATGGACAAAAGACAAAAAGCTGATGGCTAACATGAAACTTGCTTTTATTATTGACCCCATCGAACGCCTAGATCCCGGTCACGATACCAGTGTGGCGCTGATGGAAGCAGCACAAGCACTGGGACACGAAGTTTGGATTACTCAGGCGAATTTATTGAGTGTGGGGGATGGCAAGGCTTGGGCGTTGCTTGAGCCGGTGCAACTGACGCCGGTGCAACTGGTGGAAGGACGCTGGGTGGCGGAGTCGCGATGGTTTTCTGTCGGCGATCGCGTTTTACAACCGCTGGAAGGAATGGACGCGGTTTTCATGCGAACAGATCCGCCAGTGACCGTTCCTTACCTCTACGCTACCTACATTCTGGACTATATCGATCCAGCGAAAACCTTGGTCATCAACGCCCCCAATGGGTTGCGGGCGGCAAATGAGAAGATGTACGCACTCCAGTTTAAGGAGGCGATTCCGGAAACGATTGTCAGTGCGGATAAGCAGGTGATCCGGCAGTTTTTAGAGGCCAAAGGGGCAGCAATCCTGAAGCCGTTAGGAAATAAGGCAGGGGAAGGGATTTTATTTTTAGATCCGAGCGATCGCAACTTTAATTCCCTGATAGAACTCAGTACCCTTCAGGCACGAGTTCCAGTGATGGTGCAAACCTACTTACCCGCCGCTAAGGAGGGAGACAAGCGAATTATTTTGCTTAATGGCGAACCGATTGGAGCCGTGAATCGCATTCCTACTGGGAAAGAATTTCGCGGCAATATGGCAGTCGGGGGGAGAGTGGCTCAGACGGAAATTACCCAACGAGAGCGGGAAATCTGCGCCCAATTGGCTCCTACACTGCGCCAGGATGGTTTAATTTTTGTCGGGATTGATGTGATTGGCGGCTACCTCACGGAAGTGAATGTCACCAGTCCTACTGGCATCCGAGAAATTGATCGACTTGATGGCACCCGTCTCGGTTATCAAGTGATTGAATGGGTGGAAAAGTTTAGATCGGAAAACCCTGCATGACATTCAGCAATTCAGCCCAAGCATCGAACCCAATTGGCGTAGCAGTGGTGGGGACTGGATTTGGTCAGAAAATCCACATCCCCGGATTCCAGGCACATCCGCGTACTCAGGTGGTTGCCGTTTACAACCGGGATTTGGATAAAGCGATCGCTCTCGCTTCTGCCCAGAATATCCCCCACGCTTGCAACACCCTAGAAAAAATCGTCGCTTTGCCAGATGTCGCCGCTGTCAGTATTTCAACGCCGCCCTTTTTGCACTATGAAATGGCGAAGACGGTGTTGCAAGCTGGGAAGCATCTATTATTAGAAAAACCCACAGCCCTGTCAGCGACTGAGGCACGTCAGTTGTATCAGTTGGCGAGAGAAAAGGGCGCGATCGCTACCCTCGATTTTGAATTTCGCTTTGTCCCCGCATGGCAGCGATTTGCGGAACTTTTAGCAGAAGGGTATGTGGGGCAACAGCGCCTGATCAAGATTGATTGGCTGGTGTCGAGTCGTGCCGATGCCACGCGCCCGTGGAACTGGTATTCTCGGAAAGACCAGGGAGGAGGAGCATTGGGAGCCGTCGGTTCTCACGCTTTTGATTACATTCGCTGGTTGTTTGCACCTGTGCGGCGACTGTGTGCCCAGCTGATTACAGGAATTCCTTTTCGTCCAGACTCGAACACGGGTGAAATGAAGCCGGTGGATGCGGATGATACGTGTATGCTGATGCTGGAACTGGCGGATGGGACGCCTTGCCAACTGTGTATCAGTTCGGTTGTCTATGCATCCCGGACACACGGGATCGAAGTTTATGGCGATCGCGGTACGTTAGTCTTGGGCAGTGAAAATCAGAAAGATTACGTACATGGTTTTCGCCTCTGGGCGGCACCTGCGGGTAAATCCCTCGCTGAGGTGGAAATTCCGAATCTGCTGGCGTTTCCCCAAACCTATACGGATGGGCGTCTGGCACCCTTTATCCGAGTTGTAGACAACTGGGTGCAGGCAATTGACGCCGGGAAAGCGATCGCGCCATCGCTGCGAGAGGGAGTTTATTCGCAGCTGCTGATGGATTTAGCCCATGAATCCCATCAGACGGGTTGCTGGGTGGATGTCCCAAGTTTGGACACTTTCCTTGCCAGTCGCTCATAGCGACAGTCAACGTAGGAGATTAAGCTTCAAATACAGTTAAGTTAACGTTTTGAGGCAACCTATTTGCGCCCCCTTCGGCTCCTGAAAAAGGAGATTTTTTCTCATAGCCCCCAATTTATCAGCGGATTGGGGGAGCTTCTCTCAAATGCTGATTTATCTAGCGTATTTAAGCCGAACCGGATCGCGTTGCAACTTTGCCATTTGCCTCGCGGCTGAGTTAGATTAAAACATCTTTTCAACCGCTTTTCCTCAGGGTGGGCAGCAATGTTACCTGTCGCAGTTTTCGTCTGTCTTGGCTGGATCGTGTCTGTTTGTATACACGAGTTTGGTCATGCGGTAGTTGCTTATTGGGGCGGGGATACCTCAGTTAAAGATAAGGGGTATTTGACCCTGAATCCCCTCAAATATACCGATCCAACTTTGAGTCTGGTTCTGCCCGTCGTCTTTCTGCTCATCGGTGGGATTGCGTTACCAGGTGCCGCAGTTTATATCAATCAAAGCCAATTACGCAATCGTTGGTGGAAAAGTGCTGTCTCCGCAGCGGGTCCCATCGCTAGTGTAATCGTGACTTTATTGCTCACGATTCCCTTTTGGCTGGGTTGGGTGACGCCATTCAGCCAACACTGGATTGGCCCAGCTTTAGCATTTCTAATTATTCTACAAATCTCCGTTATTCAGTTCAACTTTCTGCCAATTCCGCCGCTGGATGGTTATGGCATTATCGAGCCGTGGTTGCCCAATCAAACTCAAATTAAACTGAGAAAATTGAGCAAATATGGAATTATTGCCCTCTTCATTCTGCTTTCATTCGTAAAACCGTTAAATCTGCTTTTTTGGAAATCAGCTTTTACAATTGGGGCACTGCTTGGTGTTCCAATGGAATTGGTATGGAAGGGATACACATCTTTCAACGCTGATTCCGGCATTTTATTAGTAGCAGCAATTGGTGTTTTTTTACTAATTCGTAGAGTGATGAGTCCGCATCACGCTTGTTACGAAAAAGGCAATCAGCTACTTAAATCACAACAGTACGAAGAAGCGATCGCTTCCTATGACAAAGCCATTAAACTAAAACACGATTTTTGGGAAGCGTGGCACCATCGAGCCTGGGCGTTAGGAAGCCTACAACGGTATAAAGAAGCGATCGCTTCCTACGAGCAAGCAATTGTCCTCAAACCAGATAACCCCGCTACCTGGACTGACTGGAGTGGGGCACTCGCTGCATTGCAACGGTATGAAGAAGCGATCGCCTGTTGTGACAGAGCCATCGAAATCAATCCTCACTACCCTTATGCTTGGTATAACAAAGCTTGCTTCTGTGCCCTACAAGGCAAAGTTTCTTTAGCGCTTGATTCTCTAGAACAGGCAATTAATCTCGATACCAATACATTTAAAACCTATGCCAAAAATGAATCAAGTTTTTATCGGATTCAGCAACATGAGCGGTTTAAAAAAATGATTGGTGAATTGTAGCTAGTAAGATAATAGCCATTGCCTACCTTGCCCCTAACTAATGAGCCGCTAAAAATGATCTGGCATCCACGGTTCGGGACTGGCAAAGAGCAGCATGGCGGTCGATAAAGAATCGGCATCCCCTTCAATTTTCCCAATTGTTTGTAACTGATGAGCTGTCAGTAACCCTGTGAATAAAGGTGCTAAGCCTCGCACATCTAACCGTAATTCACCGCGTCCGCCTCTTGTCACTTCACCGCGTCCGCCGGAAACTGCCAAAACAAATTTTCCATTGTTATCGGGCAATACATTATCTTGAATTTCAAGATGTAATTCGGCTTCTAACCCAATCGGATAGCCGCGCATTGATAGTGCTTTTGGCACATCAACGACTCGCACCAACCATCGTTCTAAATGGGCAATTTTGTAAGTTTGTTCTGTGAGTAAAGACAAAAGCGGGTCTCCTGCCTGACCTTGCCAAATCACCTTGTCTGCGAGAGAACGGTGATCGGCAAAGAAAGTCCATAAACGACGTGCTGCTGCTGGTGTTAATGCCACCATGTCTCTGACTTCAAGGTGATAGCTTGTGTCGCCCCTCTTTTGGCTGAAAATGATGTAACCTTCTGCTTTGTCTTCAAAGCCAATCCGGTAGGCGTAAATCACGTCTTCTGGGGACTCGACAATGCCTTGCCAAATGGCTTGGTGGCGATCCAAGTTGCCACTGGAAGCGATCGCTCGTTGACGGTAGAGTTCGTGAAATTCGTGGTGAGTCGCTTCCACGCGCTGCATCGGCAAAGTGCGATCTTTGAGCAGAATCGTCTCTGTCGGCACCGTCAAACGGCAATAGTTCCCAGCTTGTTCGTAACCCACTTTCCGATAAAGGGCGCTGGTAGAGGCGTAGAGCGTCGATAGGGGAATCCCCTTAGCGTGACACTCCTTAACAATATTCGTCATCAGCGCCGCTGCTACCCCTGTGCCTCGATGCTCTGGCGCAATGCCCACGGCGGCAATTCCGGCGATAGGTACGCGAGAACCTCCGAACCACTGACCCATGTTGAGAATGCCTAAGCCCCCAGCCGTCTGTCCTCCTTGGCGGATGACGCGAAAGTTCTCCAGCCCAATCCGATTTAAATACATCTGCCAGCTATCTGGCGGTGAATTGAAGCACTGGGTTAAGATTTGCCCAAGCTGTTTAGCTTCTTCAGGGTTAGAAATCGTGCCGAATTCAAAGTTAGTTGTCATATTAGGCTGCTAATTGCTGATTAATTTTTTACGATCAGCCATCATTATCTGCGTCTGTGAAATCGAAGCGAACCGAAGGTCGTCCTTGGAGGACATCGCGTTCTGGATGAACCGCCTAAAACTTCATTCCATTCTCTGCCACGATGGGATTGAACTCATGCACCACTATCTCCCGATAGGTAGAATCGTGAGATAAGGGTTGCATCGCCACCGCCATACCAATGCCTATCCCTGGTGTGCCTGCTAGCGATCGCAGCGAAATAGCCGCCGTGTTTGCTGGTTTCGTAATCGCACCGTGCTCAATAAAAAGCATCAGAACTGTAGCCGTCAGAAGTATTAAAGCTAATAAAAATTGGCGTTTCATGCTTGTGCCAAACTGGGGATATTCTGGGAATACTTATCATAGACTCAATCTACTATTCCCTCCCCTAGAGTATGATTTGCTGCCTTAATCCTGATTGCCAGAATCCCCAAAATTCTGATGGAAACAAGTATTGCCTGAGTTGCACGATGCCATTAGTGCTGCTACGAAGTCACTACCGCGTTATCAAGGTGCTTTCCAAGGAGGAGGGATTTGGCAGAACTTATCGCGCAGAAGATATAGATAAGATGAATGAACCCTGCGTCGTTAAGCAACTGAAGCCGCAAGTCCAGGGAATCCACAAGGCTGTACAGCTATTTAAACAAGAGGCACAGCGACTGCAACAGTTAGGAGAACATCCTCAAATTCCCACGCTATATGCGTATTTTGAGGAAAACAATTACCTGTATCTGGTGCAGCAGTTTATCGATGGGCAGAATTTGTTAAAAGAGTTGGAACAACGGGGTGCCTTTAGTGAAAACCAGATTCGAGAATTATTACTCGATATCCTACCTGTTCTCAAATTCGTTCACGATAAAAAGGTAATTCACCAAGATATCAAACCCCAGAATATTATTCGCCGTCTGAGTGATAACAAATTGGTGCTGGTTGATTTCAGTGCATCCCAGCCTTTGACGGCAACACAGGCAATTCAACCAAGCACAAAAATTGGTTCTTTAGGATACGCGTCCTATGAACAAATGAAGGGGGACGCAGCGTCTTCAGCCAGTGATTTATTTAGTTTAGGTGTGACTTGCTTTCATCTATTAAGTCAAAAACACCCTCACTTATTGTTTTTAGAGCGCGGCTATGAATGGGTACCTAATTGGCGACAATACTTTGGGTATTCCGTTAGTAACGACCTGAGCGAAGTTCTGGATAAGCTATTGCAAAAAGATGTCAAGGCGCGTTACCAATCGGCAGATGAGGTGATTCGTGATTTGATGACTCAATCAGCAACTGTACCGCCGCTTGTAACGCCAAGTATATCTATAAAGCAGATATTAAATGACCTGATTAAACATATAAGGGTAACAGTATATATATTTAATAAAGCTAATAGAAATTTAAAATATAAACTCATTTTGATTGGAATTATTTTAGTGTTAGGAATAACCTCATTTAAAACATCTACTCATTTAATTTCATTTTTAACATCTCAAACAACATTTTTACTTAATAGCCCATCTAGTCATGCCTTTTCAGAAAAAACCTTAAGCAGGCATTCTTACAAGGTTAATTCTATTGCTATCAATCCGGATGGAGAGACTCTAGTTAGTGCCAGTCATGACAAAACTATTAAAGTATGGAATATGAAAACGGGAGAGTTAATCCGTACTCTAACTGGGCATTACTACTCGGTTTATTGCGTCGCCATTAGCCCGGATGGACAGACTTTAGTTAGTGGCAGTAGTGACAAAACCATCAAAGTGTGGAATCTAAAAACCGGAAAGTTAATTCGCACTCTTTTGGGGCATTCTAGCTCGGTTGATACTGTTGCCATTAGTCCGGATGAACAGACTTTAGTTAGTGGCAGTGATGACAAAACTATCAAGGTGTGGAATCTGAAAACCGGAAAGTTAGTCCGGACTCTTTTGGGTCATAAAAATTATGTTTGGTCTGCTGCCATTAGCCCCGATGGACAGACTTTAGTTAGTGGCAGTGATGACAAAACTATCAAGGTGTGGAATCTGAGAACGGGAATTTTAACCCGTACTCTTTTGGGGCATGACAACTCGGTTAATTCTGTAGCTTTTAGTCCGGATGGAAAGACTGTAGCTAGTGGTAGTTGGGATAACACTATTAAAGTATGGAATCTGAAAACGGGAGAGTTGATTTATACGTTAATGGGGCATTCAGACTATGTTTATTCCGTTGCATTCAGCCCAGATGGAGAAAATATAGCTAGTGGCAGTAGTGACAAAACTATCAAATTATGGAATCTGAAAACAGGAGAGTTAATAGATACAATGACTGAGCATGACAACTCAGTTAATTCTGTTGCTTTTAGCCCAGATGGAGCGACTTTTGCAAGTGCCAGTAATGATACAACTGTCAAGATTTGGCGGATGCAGTAGCAATTTAGGATTTTAGATTTTGGCTTGGAAAGGGTAGCGATCGCGCTTAAGATTTCTGATACCGCATCCCTGGCAATTGCGACACTAACCCCATCAGTTCTAACTGCAACAGCGCACTGGAGACTAAGTTCGCTGACTTACCCGTTTGCTGCACAATTAAATCAAAAGCCGTCGGTTCTGAGGAAATGGCTTGCCAAATTTGTTTGAGTTCTGGTTCTAAATCTGGTATGGGAGGCTGATTAAATAAGTCTAGCTGTTGCACTGGATCGAGTTTTGGAATCGCTCCTAGCATCTCTAATAAATGATTTTCATCCAGAAAAGGTGTCGCTCCCTTACTAATTAATTTTAAGCACCCCAGCGACTGCCGATCGTCCAACCTTGCAGGCAAAGCATAGACATCTCGACAGAATTCATTCGCATAATCGGCAGTAATTAATGAACCGGATCGTGTAGGCGCTTCCATTACCAGCACCGCACGACTCAAACCGGCGATAATCCGATTGCGAGGGGGAAAGTGTTCGCGCTTCGGTTGGGTACCAGCAGGATACTCACTCAGCGCTAACCCGCGATCGCATATCTGTTCGTATAGGGACTTGTTGCGCCAAGGATAGACGACATCCACGCCAGTCCCAAAAACTGCTAGCGTCCGTCCCCCAGCTTCTATACAGACGCGATGCGCTTCTGTATCAATGCCATCTGCCATGCCGGAAACAATCGTGAAGCCGCTTTTCGTCAAAGCAGCGGTAACTTTGCCAGTCCAGCGTTTGCCATACTCAGAGGGTTGGCGAGTGCCGACAATGCCAATCGTTGGCGTAATGCCATGATTTTCTTGCAGTTGTACTTTGCCGCGATAATACAGCACTGGCGGCGGGGTAGGCGTCTCTAGGAGTAAACGGGGATAATCAGCATCCGCTGGCGTCCAGAAACAGGGATTTTTTACCAAGTGTTCTTCTAAAAATTGTTGGGGATGCAGGCGCGATCCCGAAGGGTATGCGCGGAGCGCTGCTCGCTTCTCTACCACCCCCTCAATTGTTTGACGCCCAAACCCCTCCACCTCCCTCAAGGCGGCTGGATTGGCTTTCCAGGCTTCACTGAGCGTGCCAAAATGCTGGTGCAAGCGCCTGAGCAAAATTGGGCCAATTCCAGGGATTTGCGACCATGCTAGCCAGAAGGCACGTTCTTCCATAACAGTTAAATGATTGGCAATACAGGAAACCTAACCCCTTCCTTGAGTAGATTTTGTTGGCGAATTTTCGCTTTAATGTTTCCCTGCGAGGGGAGAGGCTAATGATTTCCCCTTCCCTCGCAGGGAAGGGGGTTAGGGGGTTAGGTTTTAATTCGCCAACAGCTTCCTAGCAGGGGAGGAGTTGGGGGAGAAGTCATTTTATTGGGTTGAATCGCTTTCCTCAAGCCTTCGCCGAATGCTGTTGTTTGAGATAGACAAATACCGACTTATCACCAATATCCGGTGGAATTTCTTGCACTACCTTACGCAAGGCAAAGATGACAAATAGAATTGCCCAAACTGCCAATAATCCCCTTTCTACTGACACTGGCAATACACCCGTCAGGTGTCCCAACAGCAACATTGGCAGCAAAGGCGTGAGAACTTTAGTTTCCAGACGGTTGAAGCAAAAGGCTTCTTTAAAGTAAATCCCCGTTAATGCCGCAAAGGTGAAGCCAACTCCAAAAAGGGTTATTGGGTGATTGTAGACATATAGGGCAAGAGGTTCGCTACTTTGCAGCGCCAGCACTGTCGCTGATAAAACACCAATTGCCCAAAAAGCTTGAAGGAGTCGGTGTAGCGGTTCTAGGTAAATATGGATGGTAAATAAACTGACGCCCAATGCCAAACAAAAACAAGCGTACAGCGGGGTGAGGAGTGACAATCCCATGTTTGTCTTTAGCACCAGAAAGCTACCTAAAGCAAAGCTTAAAGCCGCTACCATTAAGCCGCTACGGTAAACGATCACTCCAGTGCGATCGCTCTCGGTTATCGTAAATTCTCCAAACTGACCTTGATAAACTGCCGAATCTGACGCATTTAACTGAGTCATAAAACCTATCCGAAAATTGCTATAGAATATCAGCGATGCGGATGTATAAATCCCGATTAGGAATTGAATTAATCCAGAAGAAGAAGCACCTCATCTCCCCAGTCTAGTTGCAGTTGCGACTGAGCATTGCCTCCGTTGACGGCAATTTCGACCCAACCGTGACTGCCAATTAAAGCGATCGCTTCTCCGGTTGGACTGTCGCTGTAAGTCTGGCAACTGGGTAGCCTAAATCCCACAACCACAGACCAGATTTTTCCTTGGACGAAGGTACCTGGAATATTTGTAATTAAGTTGCCAAAGCGATCGATATACTGAATGCAACCCGTGACACCCGCCTCTGTCTGGCTGCATTCAGGGATGGGCAGTTGAACTACGCTGGCTGGATCGATAGCGTCTCCCAGTTGTTCTAGTGGAACGCCGCTGGCAAGATGGGCACCCACGGGAGCAAAAATATCTCGACCGTGAAACGTTGAACTGGGTTCGGTGGTGCGCCAGTAGTCGGGGTTCGTGAGTTCGACGGCGGCAATTTCGGGTAGGGACGGGGAAACCCCAGGACTACTCAGAATGCCACTAAACAGCCCGTTATCTGGTCCCACCAAGAAACCGGCGGCAAATTTAACAGCGATCGCTCTGCGGCTACTCCCCACTCCCGGATCGACAACAGCAATATGCACTGTCCCTTTTGGGAAATAAGGGTAGGCATTCATCAAACAAAACCTTGCGGCTGTAATATTCTGAGGGGGAATCTCATGGGTGAGATCCACCACCGTCAGCGTCGGGTTGATTTGAGCAATCGCGCCTTTCATCACCCCTACATATACATCGCTTAAGCCAAAATCGCTCGTCAGAGTAACGATCCGGTTGTCATACATCTTTGTTAAGAGGGATTCTTTGTGCCAAGCGCGGGTGCGATGCTGTTGATGCAACCAGAACGCGCGGTGGTTTGAACGTCTTTTTTGAACGTTTTCAGAGTCTAGCTTACCTTCAGCAAGGGCGATCGCTCCCAGACCCTAATTCGTTCCACAGCCTCAACCCTTAACGCTAGCTAACAAACTATGAATATTCTGTAACAAAAACTACCATTTTTTGGGTATTTAGGTTATATTAGATAAGTAGCAGATACCTCAAGTCGCTTAAAAAAAATGTCCATTATGAACGGAAGACGCCAAGATAACCAGAAAAATGCGGCTGCGGCTCACCGCGAAAATATTCAAAAAAGCTTGCAGCATCGTCTAGAAATCGCCAGAGCCAAAGGTGACGAAGCTTTGATTCGCCAGTTGGAAGCAGAAGCCAACTACTTCCACTAAACCTGAATTAAGCGATACTCTCAGTCTCAAATACCGAGCCTTCGGAGTCTGCTGTTTCCGTGCAAGTGTACTGGGGCAAAACCGCCACAAATGCCATGCTATGCACGTTAATTAAATAAAACAAAAGGGGATGCCGCTAGTAAACGGCATCCCCTTTTTGATTAGAGCGTCAATCGATTCAGATCCCCGACTTCTCAGGGAAGTCGGGGATCTCGCGTTCACGAATCATTTAGAATTGCTATACGGTAATGGGTCATTGGAGAAAGGGAGAGAATTCTTCATAGCTTCCCGGTTCCTCCTAGCGACCGCCCACCACGACATTTTTAATTCGCAGATGGGGACCCCCCACACTCACGGGTAGCGGCATTTGTCCGCCTTTCCCGCACCCGCCATTGATATAGATGGAGTCGTTCCCAATCGCCTCAATATCTTTGAGCGTTTGGAAGACATTGCCAGTCAGACTGACATCAGTCACTCTTTCAGCTATCTTGCCATTGCGAATCATATAGCCTTCAGCAGCGGCAAAGGTAAACATCTCGCCGTTGGTTTGTCCGCCAAGCATCCGCACCGCATAGACGCCTTCCTCGATATCCCCCATCATGTCATCGAAGGAGTGTTCCCCCGGTTCAATGCCGGTATTGGTCATCCGCACCAACGGAGGATAAGTGGCGTTGAGTGCCCTAGCGTTGCCAGTCGGAGCTTCGTGCAGCTTGCCAGCAGTTTCGCGGTTATGCAAGCGCTGGGTGAGGATGCCGTCTTTAATTAAATATTTGCGTTGAGCGGGGACGCCTTCATCGTCATACTTGAGAGAACCAGGTAAATCGGGCATCGTGGCATCATCAACCACATTCAGTTGTTTGATGGCTAAGGGTTTGCCTAGAGTAAGCAATTCCTGCATCCGGGGGTTTTCGTAGACAAAATCAGCTTCCGAAAGATGTCCAAAAGCTTCGTGAATGAACACACCCGCGAGATATGGGTCGAGAACGACGGTATATTGTCCGCCTTTGACTGATTTGGCTTCCAATTGACCGACAGCGCGTTTGGCGGCTCCCAGTACCTGGTCTTCAATTCCTTCGAGAATGTTATAGTCTGTGCGGGAATGGACAGATTCAAAGCCTTGGCGGGGGGCAGAACCTTCTTCCCTAGCGATCGCCCCAAATCGACCCGACACATCCAAGCGTTCTTGGGCAATACAGGTGCCGAGAGAATTGGCAAAATAGGTGATGCCGAAGCGATCGCGCAAATTCACCATTGTCGTTTGAATTCGGGGGTCGAAATCTAGCAGCAGTTGGTTATATCCCTCCAATAACCGCCGCTTTTCTGCCAGAGAAACCCCACGTGGATCGCGCCCGATTTCCACCGCCACATAATCTTGAATGGGTTCCATTGGCGCTAGCATCGTCGTTTCTTTTCCGACCAGATGCGCTTGAGAAATCGCTTCTTCGATCCGGTCTTGCAACTCAGCTAAACCATTGAAAGTGACAAAACTCCAGCCGCCCTTGTGGCAAGCGCGAATGCCCCCAGCCAGGGTAAAGTTACGATCTACGGCATCCAGCTGATGACCGCGAAAGGAGATAGAGGTAGACTCACTTTGTTCTAAGCGAATTTCTAGATAATCTACCGCTGTACGGTAAGGAGCGATCGCTGCCTGTAACCGATCTTGCATAGAAGTTTCCACTTTTTAATCCTTTTATTTAGCCCCTGATAGGGATTCTAGGCGATTGTTAGGGCAGGCTGCTTAAATCGATTGGCACTGGATTATTGCTTAATTTGTACTAAACCGAAGGTGAAATCAGATTAATTATCGGATTTCTCCCTTCAGTTAAAAATTTGTCTATATTTACCTTTGCAACATCTAGCTCAGCGGATTATGGTTGCAAGGAGAAAACATCTCGCATTTTGAACCCCTAAACCGCCGTATTATGTCCCAAACTCGGCTTTGGCGATACTTAGCCAGCGTCGCCATACTGACTGCCATCTACATTGGTGCAGCAAAACTATCACTGGCGCTTCCGGTGTTGAATAAGTACGTAACGCCGGTTTGGCCTCCGGCGGGGATTACCCAAGGCGTGCTGTTTATCGGGGGGCGAAAGCTTTGGCCTGGAGTCGTGCTAGGTGAATTTTTATTTGCCAAAGTAGTTCTGCACGTACCCCTATCTGTTGCCATTGCTGGCAGCTTGGCTACCACCTTGCAGGCTCTAGTCGGGGTCACGTTGCTTCGTTCGATTCGTTTGCGCCCCTCTCTGGATCGCCTGCGAGATGTTTTCGGTTTTCTCGGCTTGTCTGTGATGCTGTCTACTCTAGTCGCTTCCACTCTGGGTTTGACGACTCTTTGCTGGGCAAATCTTATCCCTTGGAGCGACTATGCGACGACGTGGTGGACGTGGTGGTTAGGGGATGGCATGGCAGTTTTAGTGTTAGTCCCGGCGATCTTGACTTGGAGTGTCCTTCCTCGCTTAGACACAAGACGAGAGCGAATCATCGAGGCGATGCTTTTGCTGACTTTGCTTGCAACCGTCACCCAGTCAGTTTTCTTCGCCAAAACTGCTACAGCGATCGCTCACTATCCCCTTGCCTACTTGCCCTTCCCTTTGGTCGCTTGGGCAGCCCTCCGATTTAATCAGCAAGGCGCTGTACTGGCAACTCTACTTGTCTCCTGCATTGCTATCTGGGGCACCGCCTTGGGGGATGGGCCGTTTGCGGCAGTTGCCATTAATACCGACCAAGCTTTGCAATTTTTACAAGCCTTCATGGGCGTTATCGCAGTCACTGCTTTGGTTTTGGGGGCGGCGGTTGCGGAACGCGCCTCAGCTGAAGCGTCACTACGCTCTAGCGAAGCCAGTCTCGCCAACGCCCAACGGATCGCCCATCTCGGTAACTGGGATTTAGACTTGGTTAAACAGCAACTGCGATGGTCGGATGAACTTTATCGCATCTTGGGTTTTTCACCAGCAGAATTTGAGCCAAGTATGGAACGATTCCTGACATCCGTTCACCCAGATGACCGAGAACGGGTCAGAGAATTGATAGACGCCGCATCGTATTTCAAGCAAGCCTTCAGCACTGACTTTAGAGTTGTTTTATCCGATCGTTCTGAGCGCATTGTCCACGGCACTGGCAAAATTATTCAGGAGCAAGGAGGGAAAGCCGCTCGACTCATCGGCACGATTCAAGACGTTACAGAACAAAAAAGAATCGAGCAAGCACTGCTGCAATCGGAAGCTCAATTACTCGAACTTGCCCACAATCTCGATCGGAAAGTAACCGAAAGAACTCTGGAGTTAGAAGAAAAGAATAATGAACTCGCGCGATCGCTCACCTCACTCAAACAAGCCCAACAGCAATTAATTCAAGCTGAAAAAATGTCGAGTTTGGGGCAATTAGTAGCAGGAATTGCTCATGAAATTAATAACCCCATTAACTTTATCACTGGCAATATTAGCCATATTACTGCTTATATTCAAGACCTCCTCGACATCCTGAACCTTTACCAGCAAAATTATCCCACCCCACCCCCGGCGATTCAAGCGTATAGCGAAACGGTTGAACTGGACTTTGTGATTGAGGATTTACCGAATCTTCTAGAGTCCATGAAAACGGGTGCAGAACGTATCCGTCAGATTGTGATATCCTTACGCAGCTTCTCCCGTCTGGATGAAGCCGATATGAAGCCGGTGGATATTCATGAAGGCATCGATAGTACGTTGCTGATTTTACAGCGTCGCCTGAAAGCGCGTCCGGGACATCCAGGCATCGAAGTGGTTAAAAATTACGGTGACTTACCCCTCGTGGAGTGCTATCCGAAACAACTCAATCAGGTGTTTCTCAACCTGCTTAGTAATGCCATTGATGCCTTAGAAGAAAGAATGAAAGAGGAAGAAAAGGTCAAGGATGAAATTACCCTTTCAGGATTTTCACCTCAGCCGTTTGCGATCGCCCTCACCACCCAAATTTTGTCACCCACTCAGGTGCAGATTGAAATTTCCGACAATGGCATCGGCATGACTCCGGAAGTCAAAAACCATATTTTTGAACCATTTTTTACCACCAAACAAGTCGGCAAAGGCACCGGCTTAGGTTTATCGACTTGCTATCAAATTGTGGTAGAAAATCATCGGGGACAGCTCATCTGTCTATCGCAGCCAGGATTAGGGGCAACATTCCAGATCGTCATCCCCCTGCGGCAGAGTGGTCATCCCGGAATCAGTAGTTATACTGGTAGCTTCAATGTGAACTAAAACTGCTGATTCAACAATGAGACAGCGCGTATGAAATTTGAGCTGATTCGCTGGACTTCACATATATTGCGGGTTTTGTCCCGCAATCTGGACTGGATGACGTGGAATCTGTTTCTGGCGTTTATCCCTCTGCTGTTGAGTATTTGGCTATTTCGCAGCAGGCAAAAGCGCTCGCCGATCTGGTGGGCGGGAGTCTTAGTTTTTATCGCGTTTTTGCCGAATGCGCCCTATTTGTTGACAGATATCATTCACTTGATTCATGATATTCGCGCTAACTACTCGGTGTGGATGATTACGCTAGTTCTCATCCCCCAGTATTTGTTAGTTATCCTGGCTGGCTTTGAAGCTTACGTTATATCTTTAATTAATCTAGGTTACTATTTACATCGCCACGAACGTAGTAAATACATTCTTTGGATGGAGCTAACTTTGCATGGTCTTAGCGCCATTGGCATTTATTTAGGGCGATTCCTACGCTTCAACAGTTGGGATTTTGTTACTCAACCGGATGCCGTATTTACTAGCGTGCTGGATGACTTGGTCGGCAAATGGCCTGTGGTGGTCATGGTTGTCACCTTTGTCATAATTTCTGGCTTGTACTGGCTGATGAAGCAGGTGACTTTGGGGATAATTTTGCGAAGGCGGTTAAAAGCTATCCAGTCGCCATCCAATCAAAATCATACGGACTCCCCGACAGCTTAAGCGTTTGTTTCTTTCAAGCTGAGCCGAGAATCAATCAATTTAGATATCAATCTCATCAGCCGCAAATTGACGAACTGCTTTCACCAGATCCGTAGGGGTGCCGATATCCAGGTAGGTTCCATCCGGAAACGTTTCGGCTTCCACCTGCAAGCCGCTGTCAATCGCCGCCTGAACCACATCGCTAATCGGTAACTCTTTCGCCTGTGGCACTTGCCCAGCTTGGATTGCAGCGAGATACTCGTGCATAAACTGGGTAAATACTGGCGTCCAAACCGCGATCGCCCACATATACTTTAAATCGCTAATCGGCGGTTTTTCGACCACGAAGTGGACTCGTCCTTGGGCATCAAAATCAACCATCCCGGCTTTATGAGGTTGATCGTTCGGAAATAATCCCAAAACCGCATCGGCATTACCAGCCGCAAGCCGTGCCAACAACCGCACAAAGGCGTCTTCAGGCTGAAAAAGGATGTCGGGAAAGCCCAGTGCTACCACTGCGTCTTGCACGAAGGGATAGGCTTGATCCAAGGTATAAGGAACGCCATAAGGCAACCCCAGCATCAGATAGCCGAGGTTCATGTCTAGCAGGGTGCCGTCCCCAAAATAAGCCGGAATATCCCATTTTCCCGGACGCAGTACGGTGTATGCCTTCTTAATCCCTGCCAACCGCATTTTCTCTAGTAAGTAATGACTCACGACTTTGGGGCGTAAGGTGCCGCTGCCGCTATCTACCGGACGAAATCCAATCGGGTACAGCTCTTTGCTCATCGGTAAGGGGGCGATTCGCGTTGCTTGCCCTCCTGCTGGTAGCAGTCCAATGACTTCCCGCTGGTGAATGCGATCGCTATCAATCATAAAAATGCCGATTGCGGTGGAATGGAACAGGGAAACCCTCAATCTTATTATTCTCCCTGAATCTTTTTGACAGATAAAGACTTGCTGGGATTTTTGCTGGGATTTTGGTCAGGTGTGAGCCAAAGTTCCTATCAAAAGAAAGATGGCATCGCACCTGTCTTAGTCTGAAATGAATTTAGGTTGGGTTTTGCATTTAAGAATTTCCCGCAGCCGCAACCATAATTATTTCCCTAGAAGGGCGGATTTCCTGTATGGCCTTTTCCGCCATATCTTTCTTTAGAGATTGCCAATTTTTGTCGTCCTTTCTGAATATTTTTGAAAGGAGTCCAATCAGATGCCGCTATTGTCTACTGATGAATTAAAAAGTTTGATAGAAAATTCCGCTAGTCCCTGTATCTCGATTTATATGCCGATGGAAAAGGCAGGGCCAGAGATTCGACAAAACCCGATTCGCTTCAAGAATCTCATGCGTGAGGCTGAGCAACGCTTGGAGGAAATGGGGATTGACCACAATGAGGCGATGACATGGCTTGAGCAAGCGAATGCGATTGATAGCCCTGAGTTTTGGGAAGAAAACCAAGGCGAGGGGGTAGCAATTTTTATCTCTCCCGAAGTCTTTCGTTACTACCAGCTTCCGGTTGATGTTGAAGAATTGGTAGTGGTTAGCGATCGCTTTCATATTAAGCCGCTGTTGCCTATCGTCAACAACGATGGACGGTTCTACATCCTAGCCCTTAGCCAAAAGGATGTCCGGCTGCTTCAGGCAACGCGCACTACGGTCAAAGAGGTGCATATTGAAAACTTGCCGAAAAGCAAGGATGAAGCTCTCCAATATGACGCGACTTCCAAGGACGGTCAGATTCGGATTGCCACATCAAAGGGGGGAACCAACAATACTTTTCAGCAACCCGGTAGTTTCCACGGGCAGGGAAGCCCGGATCAGGATGATATCAAGAAGGATCTCCTGCAATTTTTCCATCAGATTGATGGTGCATTGCATGACTTCTTCCGGAATAAGAAAGGCCCTTTGGTGTTAGCGGGAGTTGAGTATCTTTTCCCGATTTACAAAGAGGCAAATACTTATCAACATTTGGTGGAGGAAGGAATTACTGGAAATCCGGAAATATTTAAGCCAGAAGAATTGCACGAACTCGCTTTACCGATTGTGGAGCCTCTGTTACAAGAGAATATTGAGGGGGTTGTAGAGGTATACAAAGAACTGGCTGGAAACGATACGAGTAAAGTATCCCACGATATCAAAGAAATCATCCAATCTGCTTATTATCACCGGGTTGATTCTTTGTTTGTGGCGGTCGGCGAGCAGCGCTGGGGTCACTTTGACCCTGAAACCATGACCGTAGATTTACACCCTGAACCACAGGCGGACGACGAAGATATGTTGGATTTTGCCGCTACTCATACAATTTTGAACGGTGGTAAAGTCTATGCAGTGGAGCCGGAAAAAGTACCGGATGAGGCTCCGGTAGCAGCAATTTTCCGCTATTAATCAGCGATTGACTGCGATCGATCGTAGGGTTTCAAAATTGCTAAGTTTGTCAACCCCCCCGCTTCCCCAAGGACGGGGGGTTGAATATAAGTTAGGTCACTCAAGAAATCGTTTGGATCGCAATTAGGGGGAAAAATAAAAATTTCCTTTCCCTCTTTTAGTGCATTCTGGTGAAACGCGATCGCTTCTACCAAGGGACAAAACATAATTGGAATCCATCTGCCACTGTAAAAACAGACAACGACGCGGCTCATTGTGTACTCTTCCAGCAGGAGTGGATTTCGCCAAGGTGAAACCACACGAATTCTATGATAGGTATACTCTTTAGTTGTTCACGATTAGAAGCAAAAGCGCAACAGCCTTAAGTAGGATCTATTAACCTTTCTCGGAAGGGAATTATTAGAAAAATCGGTTGGCAGACACCCCTTGAAAGACAACCCTTGAAAATAGGATGACTTAAGACAAAGGGCAAAAAGTGGGTGTGGATTTGAAACCGTCTCTACCAGATTTTTGCCGATCGCTACTTATTGATTCAACTGACGACGGGCGGCTGCTAAGAGAAGGCGTTGTTCGGCACGAGCGATCGCGTTATAGGTTCGCTCAACGGCATCTAGTTCCACAGAAATTGAGGGAATGCCCCACTGCACAAGCCGATCGATCAACTCTGGATATTGAGCCGGTGCTTGACCGCAGATGCAGCAGGGAATTCCTGCCTGTTTTGCCATTTGGATGAGTTGCGCGATCGCTTGCGTGACTGCTGGATGACGCTCATCAAACGCCGCCGCCATCTGCGCTTGGTCTCGGTCAACTCCCAGCAGCAGCTGGGTGAGATCGTTAGTGCCAATCGAGATTCCCTGGACGCCCGCTTTCACGTAATCAGGTAGCAAAAATAGAACCGACGGCACTTCAGCGACGATCCAGAGTTGGAATTGAGGCGATTGGCTGAGTCCGGCTTGTTCAACGCGGCGGCGACAGAAGGAAAACTCTTCCACCGTGCGGACAAAAGGCAACAGCAAGCGGACATTGGTATATCCCAATTGCTGCACCCGTACTAAAGCTGCCAGTTCTACATCGAACAAGGCGGGATTGGAAACATAGCTGAATGTTCCCCTCATCCCTAGCATCGGATTGGCTTCCGGGTGCCCCAAAGAACCACCAACTAAGTATTGAAATTCATGCGATCGCAAATCTAGAGAGCGATAAAATACCGGGCGAGGCGCAAATGCCTCGGCAAACTGGCACAGTTGTTGGGCAAGAATTTCCCTCAACTCGTCTTCACGCTGCTGCTGGAGCCATCGTTGAGGATGTTGTCCCTGCAAAACTTCCAGCAGCATCAGCTCAGAGCGCAATAATCCTACTCCATCCACCGGCATCTGAGCCGCGCGTTTGATACTGCTGGGTTGACTGAGGTTGACCAGCAGTTGAGTTGCGAGGACTGAGGACTGAGGACTGAGGACTGAGGGCTGAGGACTGAGGGCTGAGGGCTGAGGACTGAGGACTGAGGGCTGAGGACTGAGGGCTGAGGGCTGAGGACTGAGGACTGAGGGCTGAGGGCTGAGGGCTGAGGGACGAGGAGTGGAAAGTGCAGCGTGAGGCGTGGAGAGTCCAGAGTGCGGGGTGGAAAGTGCAGCGTGTGGAGTGGGGAGTCCAGAGTGCGGGGTGAAGGGTGCAGAGTGTGGGGTGGAGAGAGAGGAGTGCGGAAGAATTTTCTCCCGCTCGCCTGCTTGAGCCTCAACGCGATAAACTGCTCCCTTGTCACCATCTACTAGCACGGCGTCGCCGGTTTGAATCAGCCGGGTGGCACCGACAGCACCAACAACCGCTGGGATGCCTAATTCCCTGGCAATAATGGCAGCGTGACAAGTCATCGCACCCTGTTCGGCAACCACAGCGACAGCCTGTTTTAGCAGTACCAGCCGATCGGGAGTAATGCTTTTGACGACTAAAATTTTCCCATTAACAGGCGAGTTTTCATCTCCATCGGTATCCGGGAAGTGGAGATGATTGGAATCAGTTAATACATGAGCGATCGCAATGGTTCGTCCTGCTGACGCTCCCAGCCCCTCGATCAAAGGCTTTAGGTCTGGTTCTGGCACTGTAGGCACTTTCCCTTCCTGTAGGCGGTGCTGAGTCTGGGCTGAAAAGAAGGATAAAGGAGCGAGCATCAAGGAGGAATGACCGATCTCTACTGAGTGCTGTAAGGATTCCTTAACCGCTCCTACTTTAATTTTGGACTCCTTCAAGCTCATTGCTGAGTGCCCAACGATGACTTGTGTGAGAGACAACTGGTTGCCTTCATTTTCTTTTCCTGGAGAGAGCGTCCACTCCAAAGTAAAAGTTGGTCCGAGTTCAGTCCTCAGTTGCTTCGCCAGTTGAATGAGAACATCTAAGTGTTTTTCTTCCAGGGCGTAATATTTTTGTTGCTCTTCGTTGAGCAGATAAGCTTCTAGACAATTATCTACCCTTAATCGAGAAGGGTGGGCGCTTGCGAAATTCTCCGTGCTGTTTGTGTGGGTTTGGGCGTCCCTAAAGTTCTCAAGACGATAAGCACGGGTTTTACTGCCCAGATATCGAGTTTGCACTTCCCCCGTTTCTGGTTGCACCTGATAGAAATCTGGAACCACTTCTCCCAAGACTAGCGCCTTGCCCAGTCCCCAGGTTGACTGAATTTCCCAGCACTCTGGAGTTGCGTGAAGAGTCCCGGAAGCGATCGCATCTAAGACGGGTTGCACTAAAATCGCCAAGTTCAGCTGAGCAGTCTGAATACCCCAACAGTGCCAATAAAACAAACTTCTGGCACGAAACAGCTCTGCCCAAGCCAGCTTCAAACCCATCGCCAAGCTCTCTGGCGTCGCCAGACAAACGTGGGATTCTAAAAGCCCAGACTCTGGTAAAAGCACCCCGGTTGCCTGAACTTTAGACGCCGGATCTAAAGCCAAAGAGGGGCGCAAAATCAGCACCTTCGTTTGCCAATGCGCTTGTGCCGATTCTATCTCCGACATCCAAGACGACGGTAGCGTAGCGGCTGTAATTTCCTGCCGAATCGTTTGAGCAACGCTCTGTAGTTGGCGGGGATTATCTACATCCAGATGTAGCGAAGAATAGGGCAGGTCTAAGCCAAGCGGTGCCGACCATTGAATGCTTTCGAGAAATTGACGGGCTGCGGTTGCCGGAACGACAAAACCGGGCACGACCGGATAGCCACGCTGTATGAGTCGGCTCAAGTAAAAAGCTTTGTCGCCTACCAGGGTGCGGTCGAAGGGTTGAATTTGGTCGAGCCAGTGGAGTTTTTCCACTCAGGTGAAAGGGTAAATAGGGAACAATGCATCATAACTTAATTATTTATTCATCATTCTGAATTTGACCCGCAGATTTCCAAAGATTCGCCACGACTGCTACCAACTGGGCGGTTTCCACCGGCTTAGAAAGATGGCGCTGATAGCCAGCGGCAAGAGTTTGCAGCCGATCTTCCTCAGTGGCGTAGGCGGTCAGCGCGATCGCGGGAATCTTGCCTCCGCGTTCGGGTTCTCGATTCCGTAGCTGGCGAATCAGCTCATAGCCATCCTCTAATGGCATTCCAATATCGCTAATCAACAGGTCTGGCAACTCTCGATCCAGTGCCTTTATGGCTTCTGGCACTGATGCCACGGCTGTCACACTTGCTCCTGCTTCCTCTAGAGTAGTGACAACGACTTCGCGAATATCGGCATCATCTTCCACCAACAAAAGGCGCAATCCGCTTAGAGCATGAGGATTGAGGGAAGAGGAAGAGGACTGAGGGCTGAGGACTGAGGACTGAGGATTCAGGGAAGAGGATTCAGGGAAGAGGACTGAGGGCTGAGGATTCAGGGAAGAGGAAGGGGATGAGGAGTGAGGATTGAGTGAAGAGGATTGAGGATTCAGGGAAGAGGATTGAGGATTCAGGGAAGGGGAAGGGGATGAGGAATTTTTTCTTTCCTGATTCGTGTCTTCTACCTCAGTCGGCACTTCGTGCTGGTGCGCTAAGACTCCTGAAGTTTTCAGCTCTACTTGCGTACTCTCTAAAAGAGGTAGGCGCACCGTAAAAGTGGCTCCGAGTCCTTCGCCTGGGCTTTGGGCGCTGACAGTGCCGCCATGCATTTCTACAAGATAGCGGACAATCGCGAGTCCTAGCCCTAGACCTCCATGCGATCGCGTGGTTGTACTATCAGCCTGACGGAACAAGTCAAAGACATGGGGCAAAAAGTCAGGAGTAATACCCACTCCGGTGTCGCTGATTTGGATTTGGGCATAGTGGGTAATTGGTAATTGGTAATTGGTAATGGGTAATGGGTGAGATTCTTCCGCATTAGCCATTACCGATGACCTATTCCCCATAACGATTGACATTCGCACCGTCACTTGTCCGCCGTTCGGTGTGAACTTGAGGGCATTCGAGAGTAGATTTGACATTACCTGCTGCAATCGGACGGGATCGCCTTGGACACGTCTGCCAGAGGGGTCTAGCACTGTCTCTACTTGAATTTCCCGTGTCTGAGCTGTTGCCAGTACAGAATTAATTGAAGTTTGAATCACCGGCACTAGGTCAACTGGGAGGAGACTGAGGGGCAAGTTCCCCCGGATCATGCGCGAGACATCCAAAAGCGACTCAATCAGCTGCGTCTGTGCCTTGGCATTGCGCTCGATAGTTTCCAACGCCTGCGCCGTCCGGTTTTCATCAAACTTGCGACTGCGGAGTAGCTGTGCCCAACCCAGGACGGCGTTGATCGGAGTTCGCAGTTCGTGGGAGACAATCGCCAGGAACTGGTCTTTCATGCGATTGGCTTCTTGAGCTTCGTGGTAAAGTCGCGCATTGTCTACCGCCAAGGCAGCGCGGTGAGCTAGTTCAGAAGCCAAGGAGAGATCCGCCTGATTGTAGTGACGACCCGATTCGGCAGTAATAAAGGCGATCGCTCCCAAGATTCGTCCACGGGCAATTAATGGTAGGCACATATAAGACTTGAAATCTGCCTTGCGGAGGATTTCCAAGTGTTCCGGATCGCGGGCGATCGCGACGAGCAATTCATCGGAAACCTCTGGAGCGAGTTTTGCCTCACCGGAATGCAACACTTTCGCCAAACCACGGGGCACCTTGGGATCGAAGGGATAACGACGCTCTACCTCCCATGCCAGCTCAACCTTTGAGGCGTCTGCATGGGCAACCGCTCGTTGGCGAATCGTGCCATCCGGCTCAACTGTATGGACGGCGCACCAGTCGGCAAGGTGCGGCACCGCCAGATGTACGAGGCGTTCTAACGTAGCTTGATAATCCAGCGAGTCAGCCAGCACGACGCCAGCTTCCGAGAGGAATTGCCGTGACTGTTCCGCGCGCTTGCGATCGTCAATGTCGGTGCAAGTCCCGAACCACTTGACGACCCATTGATGGCGATCGCGTAGCGGCAATGCCCGAACCAGATGCCAGCGGTAAACGCCATCTGAGGCTCTCTTAAAGCGGCATTCCGCTTCGTAAGTCTCACCCGTATCAATAGCATTGTTCCAGCCGTCTACCGATGCCTGCAAATCGTCTGGATGGAGTATAGGCTGCCATCCCCAGCCTTGGGCTTGCTCCAGCGTCGTTCCCGTGTAGTCAAACCAGCGTTGGTTGTAGTAATCCACTGACCCATCTGGCTGTGCCGTCCACACCATCTGCGGTATCGCCTCTGCTAGGGAGAGATAACGCTGCTGCGCCTCTTCAGCTTGGGCACGCGCTTCCTGTTCGCGGACGAGCTGGAGCCGTTCTTTCTCAGATTTCTTGCGGTTGGTGATGTCTTCAATCACATACGCAAATTTCGGATGCAAACTGGAAGCTCCCTCGATGGGACAGACGCTAGCAGACAGCCACTTCTTACCCAAGTCAGTCTCGTGAGGGTATTCAAAGCGGATGGTTGTCTGGGTGCGTTGAGCCAACCGATATTGATGAATCCACAATCGCAGGTATTGCGGCGGGACTCCCAAACTGCTACTCAGTCGATTTTGCATCGCTTCGGGAGTTAGCCCAAAGAACTTTGCTGAGGTGGAGTTATCAGAAATATGCCGGATGTCATCTTCCACCAATTCGACAATTCCCATCATCAAAGAAGCGCTATCGAAGAAGCTGCGAAGGATGGATCTTTCCCATTTGAGTGCTTGAAGTGCTTGGTACCGTTCGGTGATGTCCTGAACGAGAGCCACGAAGTAATCAATTGAGCCGTCAGTACGGCGCACGCAGCGAGTCGAGATGCTGGCGTGGATCGTTTGACCATCTTTGCGGATAAACCGCTTGTCCATTGAGTAGGCTTCAATTTCGCCTGCTAAAATCCGCTGGAATTGCTCTACATCGGCTGGCAAATCATCGGGATGAGTTAATTGATCCCAAGTCATTTGCGTGAGTTCTTGCCGGGAATAGCCAAAGATGTCGCACAATTTATCGTTGGCGTCTAGCCAACCTTTGTCTGGCGAACTGATGGCGATTCCGACTAAAGGAAGTTCAAAGTAGCTGCGGAAGCGTTGTTCGCTCTTCCGCAGCTCTTGTTCGGCTTGTTGAGCCAGGGCAATTTGTTCTTGAAGTAATTCATTGGCTGTTGCGAGTTCGGCAGTTCTTTCCCGAACCCGAATTTCTAAATTCTGATGGGAAGCCTGCAATTCGCGCTGGCGGGAGGTGAGTTCTTTGGCTAAGGTGGCGAGGTCTATATCCAGAGTTTGTAACTCCTGCTGAAGAATCTCACGGGTGCGTTTCATAGCGATCGCATTGCCCACCCGCGCCCGGAGTTCCTCGATATGAAAGGGCTTCATCAGGTAATCTTGTACGCCTTCTCGTAACATCTGCACCCGTAGCTCGTCGTCTGCTTTCGCCGTCAGCAGAACAATCGGGATCGTATCGAGTTCCTTGATGGCTCTGACTTCCCGCACTAGCTGGTCGCCGTTCATTTGAGGCATCATCATATCGGTGAGGATTAAGTCAGGATGCAGTACGATCGCTTTTTCCAATCCTTCCTGCCCATTCCGGGCACTTACGACCCGATTCTCTGGCGCTAAACTCTCGACGATGAAGCGATTCATTTCCGGATTGTCTTCAACTACCAGCACGAGTGGGGATTGAGAATTAGAAATTTCACCTTGAGGATTTTGCGCGGACTGTTCTGATGGGAAAATTTTTGATGACTGGTAATTTAATGCCGATTCCAAATCGTTGGGTTGATGCCCCAGTTCTGCCATTACAGAAAGGGCAATTTCCTTGTAATTTGTGGATGTTTTTGCCTGAGGCGATCGCGTCGAATCGATTTGAAGATTTGTCGAAGTCAGCTTGTCGGAGTCTGTAGCAGCTGGTTGCGCGATCGCAATCGTCTCCCCATCCAGATGAAAATCGCGATTCCCATCGGGTACTGGCAACCCTTCTGCATTGGTACTTAGAACGTCTGAGGGTGCTGCTTGCGGCATCCAGGTCGTGAAAACTGCCCCGCCTTTTGGAGCCTGGTTAACTTCTATGGAGCCGCCGTGCAATTCGACGAACTCCTTAACAATGGCTAGCCCCAGACCAGTACCGCCAAATCCTTGCTGAGTAACGAATTCCTCTTGGCGATACGGCTCAAAAATGACTTCCCGGAGTTCCGGTGGCACGCCTGGGCCAGTATCTTCAATGGTGAGGGTGAAGGATGAAGACGACAGGGAGTCCAGGGGGAAGACTTGCTCCTCTGTGCCTCTGTGCCCTTGCTCCTGAGGACTGACTTCCGCAAGGATGCAGCAGATACTACCCCCGATCGGGGTGAATTTGAAGGCGTTGGAAAGTAGATTGAAGCAGATGCGCTGCCACTTATCTGGATCGACACTCGCCCTAAGAGATGGAGGAGTTTCGACAACGAAGGATATCTGACGGTCTTCTGCAATGGTTTCAAAGTTGGCAGCAATCAGCCGCACCAGCTCAGCCACGTCGCTGAGTGCGTAGTTCACTTCCATTTTGCCTGCCTCCAGCTTGGAGACATCCAGCAAATCGTTGACCCGTTTGAGCAGGGTACGGGCGTTACGATCCACCAATTCTAGGTCGTGACGTTGTTCTGGGTTGGTCAGATTCGGCTCGGAGAGCAGTTTCTCCGTTGGCCCCAAGATCAAGGCAAGTGGTGTCCGCAAGTCGTGGCTAACGTTGGCAAAAAATTGGGTTTTTAATTGGTCGAGTTCCTTAAGTTTTTGGTAAAGCGTCTCTAACTCAACGTTTGCCGTTTCTAGTTGGAGTTTACGATCTTCAGAGGTTTTTGCAGAGGCAATCAGCGTCAGGACTTGAGGAACTAATGGCGGGATTACCAAGGCTGTCGTCACTGAAGCGATCGCTGTAATTAATTTAATCGTTCCGGATAGCCAATAAACGGGCATCCATAGTGTCCACACTTCTATAAAATGCGTGGCACCGCAGGCAATAATGAAAAATCCAAAGGCGATAAATACTGAATGAAAAGGAATATCTCGACGCGCTTTGTGGACTAAATAAACTAGCGTCACTGAAATCGAAACATACGCCAGTCCGATTAACGTATCGGTGGCAACATGAAGTGACACCAACCCTGGTTTCCACAAGTAGCAATGTCCATGTGGGATAAAACCATTCGCTGCAAAAAGATTGTTTAATAATTCCGGCCCTAGCCACAGACCCAGCAAAGTACAAATAGATACTACTAGCCCGTAGCCGAGAGCGGCCCAAGGTATGATATGCATAGATTGCTTTTCCCCTCCTGATACTATTTTGAGGGTTAAATCCCGACTTTGGGGATCGCGCCGCTCTCGTTCTTTCAGCCAATTGAGCAAGCAGTGCGTCTAGCGAATAAGCTTAGCGATCGCTTCTGCTAACAGGGATGGCTCAACTGGCTTAGCGATGTGTCCATCGAAACCCGCAGCGCTCGCTCGCTCGGTATCTGCCTTACTGGCATAGGCGGTGAGTGTGAGTGCTGGCAGCCGCCTCACTCGTTCTGCCGAATGGTTCCTGACTTTGGCAATTAGCGAATAGCCATCCTCCAAGGGCATTCCGATGTCGCTGACAAGGACATCCGGCTGAAACTGTTCGAGTGCTTCTAAGGCATCGAGAACGGATGCCACAGCAAGTATCTTTCCTCCATACTGTTCCAAGGCTGTGGAAAGAAATTCTCGTGCGTCTGCTTCATCATCTACAACCAGTATCCGCACTCCACTCAGAATGTTCAGGACAGGAGGAGTGAGGGAAGAGGAGGGAAGAGGACTGAGGGCTGAGGACTGAGGACTGAGAGAAGAGGAGGGAAGAGGGCTGAGGGCTGAGGGCTGAGGGTTGAGGGTTGAGGAGTAAGAGGAATTTTGAGTTTTCTCATTTGCTTGTTCTAGGTCAATCTGCACTTCCTGCCGCTGCGCTAACAGTCCTGAAGTTTTTAGTCCTACCTGTGTCCTTTCTAAGAGGGGCAACCGCACTGTAAAGGTCGCTCCGAGTCCTTCTCCTGGACTCGTCACCTCAACGGTGCCGCCATGCAGTTCCACCAGTTGGCGGACGATGGCTAACCCTAGCCCCAAACCCGCTTGCGATCGCGTCGTTGTACTATCCGCTTGCCGAAAGCGCTCGAAGACGTAGGGCAGAAAGTCAGGACTGATGCCCAATCCGGTGTCGCTGATTTCAATTTGGGCGTGGTTGGGAATGGGGAATGGGTTCGATGGGTTGCCATTCCCGATTCCCGATGACTCATTCCCCTTGACCGTTGACAACTTTACCGTGACTCGTCCGCCTTCCGGTGTGAACTTAATGGCATTGGAAAGCAGATTCCAGACGATTTGCTGCAAGCGTTCTGCATCACCCATCACAACGCCAATATCAGGAGCGAGCATTGATTCTAGAGCGATCGCTTTGGCTTCGCAGGAAGGTAAGACGGTATTGATGGATGACTCAATTACCGATATCAGGTCAACTGGACGAATATTCAGGCGGATTTGCCCGCGAATTAGGCGCGAGACATCTAATAAATCCTCAATCAGTTTTACCTGTGATTTGGCGTTCCGCTCAATCGTCTCTAGCGCCCGCGCGGTGGTGGTTTCATTGAGTTTCCGCGTCCGGAGCATCGTCGCCCAACCCAGCATCGCGTTTAAGGGCGTCCGCAGTTCGTGGGAGACGATTGCCAAAAATTCGTCTTTGATCCGGCTAGCTTTCTCTAATTCTTCTGCCTGTTGCCGCAGGGTCGCCTCTAACTTCTTGGCACGAGTGATGTCCTCGGCAATGCCGACAATGCGGTAAACTTCTCCCTGGTCGTTTTGGATCGGAAAAGCGCGATCGCGTATCCAGCGCTCCTCGCCGTCGGGTCGGGCAATCCGATACTCTTGATCGTACTTTTCGTAGCTCTGCTTTTTCGCCGCAGCGATTACCCGCTCTCGATCTTCTGGATGGATGGAATTCACCCAGGATGAAGGGTCTTCGTAAAGGCTTACGGTCGTGCGACCCCAGATTTTTTCATAGGCGGGACTGACATAGAGTAACTGTTTCGGAGCGTCCGAACGAATCCAGAACACTTCATCGATGTTTTCTGCCAGCTGACGGAACCGCTTTTCACTTTCTTTGAGTGCTTCCTCTGCACGCTTGCGTTGGGTGCGGTCGAGGACAAAAGCAACGCAACTATCGGGAGATTCTTCCAACCGAGCCAACCCGACGAGAACTGGAACGCGGCTGCCATCTTTACGAACGTATTCTTTTTCCCAAGGCGTACACGTGCCGGAGTTCAGCATTTCTTGGTTTTTGTGCCGATCCAAATCGTCGAATTCCTCCGGGGTCATGATATCCCAACGCACTTTGCCCGTTTGCAGCTCTTGGCGGGTGTAGCCAAGCAGATTCAAAAAGGCGTCGTTGGTATCGGTGACATTGCCGTTAAAGTCGGCGAAGACGACCCCGATGATATTAGATTCCACCAGACGCCGAAATCGGGCTTCGCTTTGCCGCTTTGCCTCTTCGGTGCAGTGACGCTCAATGGCGATGCCTGCCAGATTGGTCGATATCTCAACCAGTTTCTGGTCGTGCAAACTAGGCTGTTGCGGCTTGCGGTAATACATCGCAAAAGTGCCTAAGATATCTCCATTCGTGGCAAAAATCGGGACTGACCAACACGCTTGGAATCCATGAGACAAGGGCAAATCTTTGTATTCTGCCCACAGGAAATCGTTGGCAATATCCGACACAACTACTGGTTCGCGCCGATAAACCGCCGTACCGCAACTGCAAGCTACAGCACCGATGGGAATCCCGTCAGGGACTGCTTGAAAGTAGCTGTTTGGAATGCTGGGTGCTGCACCGCGATAGAGTTTTTGCTTTTCTTTGTTCATCAGCAGAATGGAACACAGAGCGCCATCCGACTGTTGTTCGATCAACCGGGCGAGAACATCCAGTACGGAGGGGAGGGCGGCACCTTTGGCAATCATTTCCAAGACCGTGTTTTGCGTCGCTAACAAAGCTTGGTTTGAAGAGCGCTGGGTGATGTCGAAAAAGGTGACAACAGCAGCGACGAGTTTGCCCGCGCGATCGCATACCGGAGAGGAGCTGACGTGCATTGTGCCCCGCGTATCATCCCCCCGCAAAAATTGAATTTCTTCATCAATGACGACTTCGCCGGTGCTGATGGAACGTGCCAAAGGCCATTCCTGCGGCTGATAAGGTCGCCCGTCGGCGTGGAAGCCTTGGTACTCGCGGTACTCCTCAATATCCCTAGATTGCCGAAAAGGATGACGCCAAATCAGATCCACCTGCTCGTTGCCGAGTATCAGCTTCCCGGAGGGAGCTTCCGCAACAATCGCGCCGACTGGTAGCTGCCGCAGCACCGCTTCTAGGAGGGCGCGTTCGGTTTCCAATTGCGAATGAGCGCGATCGCATTCGTCTTGAGCAATTCGGCTTTCGCTGATGTCTAAAGTACAGCCAACCACGCGCACTGCACGCCCATCAGCATCTCGCACGATTAGCCCTCTATCCCAAACATATAGATACCGATCGTTTTTGTGGCGAATCCGATATTCAACGGTAAAACTACTACTGGCGGCGATCTTGCTGTTTATTTCCTCGTGTACCCGCTGTCGGTCATCCGGATGAATCCGCTCCATCCACCACTGAACAGTTGTTTGGGCTTCTTCAATTTGATAGCCTAGAACATCACTCAGCCCTTGTGTCCTTTCTATCGTGTTCTGAGTCAGATCCAATTCGTAGATAATCCCATTAATTGCCGCAGCCGCCAGCTCAAAGCGCTCGTTTGCCCTCCTCAGCTTTTCCTCGACCTGTTTGCGTTCGCCCAGTTGCTGATTCAGAATGTCGTTAGTCGCCTCTAGCCTCAAAGCTTGTTCTGCGCGGCGCTTTAGAAACCCGACCATCAACACCAGAGCTGGTGTGGTGAAGGCTAGTACGAGCAAGTGACGGGCATTTTCGTCTGTGTACTCAAACAAATGTCCGGGGTTGGAAAAGAAGCCAAGGGCATACACCAACGAAATCGCTGCGCTAATCAACCCAGCCCAAAAACTGCCGCTGAAGGTAGCATAAACAACCGTGGTGAGGGAAATCGGGCCTGGGTTGGGGATGGCAAATTTTGTCTGAGACAGCACCTCAATGGCGACAAGCGTCACCACTGTTAGGATGGGGCCAATGACCTGCGACCCGAAGCTCGTGTTCGACGACTTTTTTCTGACATGATTAGAGTCAGCCATTATTCTGGAACTTCAGCTAATTTTTTGGTGTAATTCGGTGTGAAAGTTTAAAAAAACTCTGATTCTTAAAGTTAAATTCATTAATTTTGTAAAAGATTAAGCTAGACGTTACTTGCGCGATCGCTCAAAAACCTATTTGTATTTTAAAGAAATCTTCCCCAAGGATGAGGTATTGACGATGGGGCATTGGAGCCAGACTGTAAAAGGTTTGCTAAATCTATTTCTGAAGTCCAACTGCCCACTCTGCCAGCGCCCGACTTCTCAAGAATTTTGCGAAGACTGTCAGCGGCAACTGCAACGCTGTCAGATGTCCAATCCTAACCAATTTTGGCAAGGCCAACTACCCGTGTTTGCTTGGGGCGGATATGGAGGGGCAATGAAGAGAGCGATCGCTGCCCTAAAATATGAAAACCATCCCCAACTGGCTCGTCCGTTGGGTCATTGGCTTGCTCAAGCATGGCTGAATTCCCCGGTATCCGCTCAGCTCAAATTAACCGTAGTGCCCATCCCCATGCACCCCTCCAAAGTGAGTCAGCGAGGCTACAATCAGGCAGATTTACTGGCTCAAAGCTTTTGCGATTATACCGGCTACCCCATGCGATCGCTGGGTTTGGAACGGGTACGGGCGACAGAGGCTCAGTTTAGCTTATCTGGCACCGAGCGAGAAAAAAACTTAGCTGGCGCTTTCTCCCTTGGAAAAGAATTTCTTCGTAGCCGTCCATCTACGCCAGTGTTGTTATTAGATGACATTTATACGACAGGAGCGACGGCTCAATCTGCGGCTCAAACGCTCGCACAACATGGCATCCGAGTATATGGTTTAGTTGCAGTCGCGACTCCTAAAAGGGTGAAGGATGATGGTTGATACAATCCAATTAGCAATTACTAATGACACCCGGCGTGCAACTTTCTGTATTTTCGCCCAATCAATAGGGGTTAAGAAAAAGTGGCGCAGGGCGTAATGCACGAAATTTAATTTTTCCAAATCACTAACACCACGCCGCTGATAATCAGACCCAAACCCACCACGCGGCTCAAAGGAATCGCTTCTCGGAAAATAAAATAACCCAGCAGCACAGAGAATACATAAGTCAGACTTACCGCAGGGCCAGCGATGCTGAGATTCACCCGCGTCAGTAGCAAAATATAAACAAAAGCCCCTAAACCATAGCAAGCCAGACCCGCTAGAAGTTCTGGTGTACCGAGAATGCTGAAAAGATGACCGATCCAATTAGCTGCATTGACTCTGCCTAACTTCAAAGCTCCAGCTTTGAGCAAAAATTGCCCTGCAACGCTCGCTAGGATCGAAATCAGGAATAACCCAAATTCTGGTGAATTCACAGAAATATCAATAAAGTGAGGAGATCCGTCTCTAAGTTTACAGCCATCCGAGGCTGAGCCAGAGCTAGAATCGACTCAAAGGGATCGCAACGTAAATTCAAGCAAATCAGAGTGTTATGACGAGCGTACTTCAGTCTCCCTATACCAGCGAGCAAATGGCGGTTTGGATACGCGGCTTGCTAATGGTTGCTTGGGCAGACGGCAATTTTGACGCCGAAGAACAGAAATTAATTTCATCGCTGACTCAGAACCAAGTAGCGCCCACAATGGATTTGGGATCGCTCGAACCGATTACTGCCGATGAATTAGCAGCGGCTTTTAAGCAAGATGCCAGAAGCGCAGAAGATTTCCTGCGTACCGCTGTGATGGTGGCAGTCGCAGATGGCGTTTATTCCTCCAGCGAGGATGAATTGCTATTCCAGTTTTGTGAGGCATTAGGACAGCAGCCGAAAGCGCTTTCATTGCTGCGGCAAACGCTGATTCCTACCTCAGAAAGCGAGATTTCCGCTGACTCAGACAAAGGAGCAGCGGCTCGCATTCGGCAGCGGGATGTGCTGCGCCCAGTACGGGTATGGCTTGATGGGCTAGAAATTCACGATCCGCGATTGGCGAGATTCTTGTGCAAAATGATTCCTGCCCAATGCCCGTTTGAGCGCGATGTCAAGCTATTTGGTCACAAAATTGTCCACATTCCACCGCTGTGTAAGCTCAATCCCATCTACGAGCAGTTAGTGGGTTTGCGCTTTCGCGCTTTATCCTATTTGGCGGATGATTGTGGTGAAGATGTGTCACCGTATTGTTAATGGAAGACTGGCTAATGGCTAATGGTTCATGATTCATGGTTCATGGTTCATGGCATCCCGGAGCAAACGATCAATCAGTAACAATTAGCAATTAGCAAAGGAAATTTATGCAATTTATCGATCAGGTAGAAGTTGAAGTGGAGGCGGGGAAAGGCGGCGATGGAATTGTCGCTTTCCGACGGGAAAAATATGTGCCAGCTGGGGGGCCATCCGGGGGGAATGGTGGTCGAGGTGGTTCGCTGATTCTAGAGGTGGTTGAGAATTTGCAAACCTTGCTGGACTTCAAGTATACCCATCGTTTCAAGGCTGAAGACGGTTCGCGCGGAGGGCCAAATAATCGCACGGGTGCCGCGGGACGCGATCGCGTGATTCATGTTCCCCGTGGCACGATGGTTTATGATGCCGAAACGGATGAGTTGCTGAGCGATTTGGTTGAGACCGGGCAAACTTTTTGTGTGGCGAAGGGTGGCAAGGGAGGTTTGGGAAATCAGCACTTCCTGAGCAACCGCAATCGAGCGCCGGATTATGCTTTAGACGGGTTGCCAGGTGAAAAACGGCAGCTGCGTTTAGAACTGAAGCTCTTAGCTGAGGTGGGGATTATTGGTTTACCCAATGCCGGTAAGTCTACGCTGATTTCGGCGATTTCAGCGGCACGACCGAAGGTAGCAGATTATCCTTTTACAACCTTGGTGCCGAATTTGGGGGTGGTACGCAAACCCAGCGGTGACGGCACCGTATTTGCTGATATTCCAGGTTTAATTGAGGGTGCCCATATGGGTGCCGGGTTGGGACACGACTTTTTGCGTCATATCGAGCGTACCCGATTACTGCTGCATTTAATTGACGGGACTAGCGAAGATCCCATTGTTGCGTATCAAACGATACAGCAGGAGCTGCACTCTTACGGTCGCGGACTAGCAAATCGTCCGCAGATTGTGGCGCTGAACAAGGTGGATGCTATCGATCCCGATCGTGATGTGGAAGCGATCGCGCAACAGCTTCGTCAGTTAAGTCATGCACCCGTATTCCTGATTTCAGGGGTTGCTGGCATTGGGCTAGATCAAATGTTGCACGAAGTTTGGCAGACCCTCGCTCAACTGGATGAACTAGCCACCATTAATCATTAATAACTAAAAATTAAAAATGCAAGAATTTATCTTTCATTTTTAATTTTTACTTGTGACTTTTGCTGGGGATTAGTCCTAATAACGCTTACAAATTACTGAATTCTTAGCTTCATTTGAGGTTAGAAACCTAACCAGTGTGAGTTTTTTCTCAAAACAAGCTAACAATTTTCAGTAATTAATCTCATCCTCCGCTTACTTGAAAAATACAAATTATTTCGTTGCGACTACAGCAAGATTCCAGGCAAAACGCTTCATTAAAGGAATCTTTTTTAAAACGCCATCCATCTTCTCTAACCGTTGATAATTGGGTGCCAATCTTTCATGTTCAATAATAATTTTCTTCCAGTAACGTTCCTTATTCGGATCGATTTTTTCAATTAAATAGAAGCGTAGAAAAATCCACAGCGTTGCCAACCAAAACGTATCGTAAGACGTTTCTGAAAACTGGGATTTTACAAAATTGACAATATTAATATCCAGCGGCGTTTCATCTTCAGTCCGCACTTTCGTCGCAATCCGGCGGTACACATTAATGACTGGATTGTGTTTCAGAGGGTCCCAAAAACAAGCTTTTCCACCGGGTTTAAGCACCCGGTGCATTTCCCGAATGGCGAGTTTCGGATTGGGTAAATGGTGCAACAAATTCGAGGCGTAGACGATATCAAAACTATTATCAGGACAATCGAGCGCGATCGCATTCATGGTTCGCCCCTCAATCTCGACGCCGTTTTTCTCTGCCAGTTGTAGGGCGACTTCCACCATGCCGGGAGAGTAGTCAGATGCCACGCACAGCGCCCCTTTTTTGGCAAAGTAAACGCTATTTTCCCCAGCACCACACCCTAAATCGAGAAGCTTTTTGCCTCTGATATCTCCCAGTCGTCCGAGGATGAAACGATTTTCAGGGGAAGTACAAGCTTCAAAATAATCTTTAACTTTGATTCCATCTACATCAATAGTAGATGCCCATTGATCGTGGAATTTTTTCTCTTTGTCAAAAATATCCATAATTAAGAATTAAACGCAAAGGTTCGCAAAGGTAAACGCAAAGGTACGCAAAGGATTTTCTCACTTTGCGTACCTCTATGGCTGTTTGCGGTTTATACTTTTTGGGAGATTACTGCCGATCGCGTCTCTTCTTTTTCCAAGGCAACATACAAGCGATTCAGGGCATTGACATAGGCTTGGGCGGAGGCGACGATGATATCGGTGTTGGCAGCATGACCGGAGAATACTCGATCTTGGTGCCGTAGGCGAATCGTAACTTCTCCGATGGCGTCAATTCCAGCCGTTACCGATTGAACGGAAAATTCAATCAGTTGGTTGGGGACGTTGACGACGCGGTTGATTGCTTTATAAACGGCATCTACGGGTCCCGTACCGATGGCGGCGTCGGTGAGTTCTTCGCCTGCGGGAGTGCGAAGTGTAACGGTTGCGGTGGGCTGAGAGTTGCTGCCGCAAGAGACTTGCACCAATTCTAAGCGGAAAAGTTCTGGGGCTTGTTGGATTTCATCGTTAGCGATCGCTTCCAAATCCCAATCGGTGATTTCTTTCTTTTTATCCGCTAAGTCTTTAAACTTCAGAAAGGCTTTATTTAACTCACTTTCTGATAGTTCAAATCCCAATTCTTTCAGTCGAGCGCTGAAGGCATGGCGACCGGAATGTTTGCCCAGTACAATCTGATTATCGGTTAAACCGATAGATTGGGCATCCATAATTTCGTAGGTGAGCTTGTTTTTCAGCACCCCATCTTGGTGAATGCCAGACTCGTGTGCAAAAGCATTTGCGCCCACAATTGCTTTATTCGGCTGCACCAACATCCCTGTTAAGTTAGAAACTAACCGAGATGTTTTGTAAATCTGCTTTGTGTCAATATTCGTGAGGGGTTCTTCTGACTCCTCTGGGCGTCCTAAAAATGGATTGTAATACTGACGCCGGACATGGAGTGCCATCACCAATTCTTCGAGTGAAGCATTCCCGGCTCTTTCGCCAATGCCGTTAATGGTGCATTCTAGCTGTCGTGCGCCATTTTTCACGGCTTCCAAGAAGTTCGCCACCGCCAAGCCTAAGTCATTATGACCGTGTACGGAAATAATTGCTTGGTCAATATTCGGCACATTCTCTTTAATTCCCTTAATTAAGTCACCAAACTCGCTGGGAGTCATGTAACCAACGGTATCGGGAATATTGACAGTTTTGGCACCCGCCGCAATTGTCCGCTCTAGCACTTGGTAGAGGAACTCTGGATCGGAGCGAGCGGCATCCATTGGGGAGAATTCTACATCGTCCATGAAGGATTTAGCATAGGCGACCATTTCTTCTGCGATCGCTAACACTTCAGCCCTTGTCTTTCTTAGCTGATATTCTAAGTGAATATCAGATGTCGAAATAAAGGTGTGAATCCTACCTTTTACCGCCGGTTTTAGCGCTTCTGCCGCGGCTTCAATATCTGCTTTGATCGCTCTTGCCAAACTACAGATAACCGGGCCATCTTCTGTCCCGACTGTCTTGGCAATTTTCTGAACTGCCTCGAAATCTCCTGGGCTAGCATAAGCGAACCCCGCTTCAATCACATCCACGCCCAAACGAGCCAATTGTCGCGCGATACTCAGCTTTTCGTCTACATTCAGAGTTGCGCCGGGGCACTGTTCCCCATCTCGAAGGGTCGTATCGAAAATAATAATCCGGTCTTGGCTAGGTTCAACGTTCATAGGTCAAAAAAACACATCCTTCAAGTTTGATTCATTCGCCGTTAGTCATTAGTTCTTGCTAATTAGTTATAGCCAAAAAAACTAAGGTTTGAAGACTAATATTCAGTTTTTTCAATAAATTCCCGAATTTCATTCAGGTCTATGTAGCGGTCTGTAGCGTTTCTTAGCTCTCTCGCTATCATTCCTTCTGTGGAAACTACTGTAATATGCGTATTTTTAGAACGTAACAGTTCGATGGCTCTTTCAAAATCGCCATCTCCACTGAATAAAACTACTCGATCGTACTGTTCTACTGTATTAAACATATCAACAACAATTTCAATATCTAAGTTCGCCTTTTGCGAATAGCGACCGGAAGTGTCATCGTAATATTCTTTAAGAATTTTTGTACGGACGGTGTATCCCAAACTAATTAGTGCGTCTCGAAATCCTCGCTGATCCTGCGGATCTTTTAGCCCGGTGTACCAGAAGGCGTTGATGAGATTTGTATCGGGCTGTTCCTTTCTAAAGTATTCCAATACTCGCCTAGGATCGAAAAACCAACCATTTTTTTGTTGAGCGTAGAACATATTGTTCCCGTCTACAAAAATAGAAAGACGGTTCATTAAGAAAGCCATAGAAACTAAAACCTAAAATTTGTAGAAAAGAATTTTAGTGGAATGATTTATTCTAGCAATTTGTTACGAATAATTATTCATAAGTACTTTAGTGCAATCCCTATTCTTTTTTATCTTTCCGGATCTCCCCAAAACCTGCTGGCATTCAGGAGGTTTTTAGGGCAAAATCGGCGATTAAAGTCGAAAAAGGGGAACAGCACCGATAAAGTCAAACATAACTTCTTCTTTAAACTCTACCTTAGTTGAGGACTCTATTACTGTCCTAGTGGACACTATCGTATAGTTAGGGCAAGTACTTAAGCACTGCCTTTATAGTATTTACAGGTAAGAACACCAATCACTCCAACTACCAGCATATAGCTTGCCCGTATGAACTCCCGCTATTTCTAAAGACAACAGATTTACGCAGGCGGTAACGCCAGAACCACAGTAGACTAAAACCTCCTCAGCTTGCTCTAAGCCTACCCATCGTGCGCGTTGTTCCGTCATCGGTCGTAGGTAAGATTGACTACTCGATACTTCCTGCCAAGGATAGTTTACGGCTCCGGGGATATGACCGGCAATTGGGTCAATGGGTTCTTGTTCGCCAGAAAAGCGATCGCCTTCCCGCGAATCTACCAATACCACTCCTGGCAAGTCTTTTCTAGCTTTGACGGTTTCAATATCTACTACCCAGTCTTGTCGCACCTGAGGCACAAACTTGCCTTTGTGTGGCGTTGGAAGAACGTCTGTAACCGGATATTCCTCTGCCTGCCATCCCGAAAAGCCGCCATCTAACAAAGCCACGCGATCGTGCCCTAGGTAGCGCAACAGCCACCAGAGACGTGCAGCAAAGGCAAATCGGGAATCATCGTAGGCAACAACCAAGGTTTCCTGAAAATTTACCCCAATGGCTGCTAACTTCTTGGCTAATTCATCGGGATTGGGCAATGGATGCCTTCCCCCGTGCTGTCCGACGGGTGCAGAAAGGTCTTTGTTGAGATCCAGATAGTAGGCACCGGGAATGTGACTGGTGAGATACTGCTGGTGTCCCAATTCCGGATTGGCAAGGGAAAAGCGACAATCCACAACGATAACTTGCGAAAGCTCCGGAGCCGCTGCGCTAAGGTTCAGGTGTTCGGAAAGCCACTGGGCGGAAACGACAAAAGGGGTATCGGTCATTGACTTGACTGTTTGCAATCAAAACAGTGTACAAGTCTTCAGGGAGCGATCGCATCTGTGTTGCCACGGCAATAGTGGAGAAGCGATCGCGTTTCTGTTTAGAATTCAACTCCAAGTATCCATGCGACTCACTTACAATTTATAGAGTTAGCTGAGTGTTAGAACCAATAAAATAGATAGCAAGACACGAAATTATCGCTAAGCTGGAAAGGTTACATTTTGACCAAGACTAAGCCAGTTTTACCCAATAAACTGCAACTAGTTGGTAATGCATTTAATTAGCGGTATGATAAACTTTTGATTCGCTTATCCGAAAGCTTTCACGAGCATTTTTCAAGAGTAGATGATCGAAACTTTAGAACTTTCCTAAAGCAGCATTTTGGTAATCAGGGCTTCATGTCCTTTCGTATTGAAGAGGCTGAAGTGATTGATGCATTATGTAAAAAGTGGGTTCAGGAGTGGGCAAGCGTAGCCGAAGTCGTGCAGTTTGCCTAAGAGTCACTCGTCATCTGGAAAAATTAAATTTAGTTTCAACTGAGCTTAAGCAGTTTTTGCAGTGCTTTATTAACCTGCCTTCCTCTCTAAAAAATGCAAGACATGGGTATCTTCACACCTCAACTCACCGCTGATGGCTCATTCACCTTCTTTTCAGAAGAGTTTGGCGAAACTTTTCATAGTCAGCAGGGTGCGAAGAAGGAAGCCGAACTTAAGTTTGTCGAACCGACTCAACTTAGGCAGAAAGCACAGCAACCAACATTACATTTGTTGGATATTTGTTATGGTCTGGGCTACAACACCGCGGCGGCTTTGGAAAGGATTTGGGAAGTGAATCCAAATTGCCGAGTGGAGTGGGTGGGGCTGGAATTAGATGCATCGGTACCAAAAGCAGCGATCGCGCATCATCTTTTGAACCACTGGAATCCAGAAAACGCTCAAATTTTCCACCAGCTAGCCACTTCTGGCAAAGTTCAGACCGAACGCCTCAATGCTCAGCTAATCGTGGGAGATGCCAGAGCCACAATTCAGCAGATATACCACTCAAACTTCCGGGCAGATGCGATTTTTCTCGATCCTTTTTCACCCCCCCGATGTCCGCAATTGTGGACGGTGGAATTCTTAAGCTGGGTTGCCAAGTGCTTAAAACCCGATGGGAGACTTGCTACTTATTCTTGTGCGGCGGCGGTGCGGGCTGCTTTAATCGCCGCTGGGTTACAAATTGGTGCGACATTCCCGGTGGGAAGGCGATCGCCTGGAACGGTCGCTAGTTTTACAAACCTAGATATAGCGGCGCTTTCAGTACAAGAACAAGAGCATTTGCACACCAAAGCTGCCATTCCCTACCGCGACCCTCATCTGTGCGAACCTGCTGATGCGATTTTGCAGCGTCGTCAAATCGATCAACAAGCCAGTGCTTTAGAGCCAACCTCTCATTGGAAAAAGCGTTGGTTATTTCAATCTCAGCTCAGAATTCAATAGCTCTACAAGCAAGTGCTTTAGAACAAACCTCTGCTTGCAAACAGTGCGGGTTATTACAGTCCGCGATCGGGATTGAATGCGATCGCCGCAATGGTCTAGGTCTCAAACGGCGGTGTATAATCGTAGCATTCTTTGCAATCGCTCAAGTGAAAGATTATTAACTTTTAAGAACTGCCTGACCGAACCCGGACAGATAAAGAATCTCCGAATTTTGTAGGTTATCAGAAGATTAAATCGATGCCTGATGCCAGAAGACGGAAGCTGCAATCAAGATGTCTGCTAAGTGCTGTTAATATCCGTGAAAAACCCGATTCCACGGTTAAGCTATTCGCTCATACTAAAAACAAATTTATGTTATAAATCATGCTCAATTTATCAACGGCTGCTTCTTCTCAAACAAGGTTGTCTTCAGTGAGCTTTCTAGGTTCGGAGTTGCCCAAAATTCTGGTGGTTGACGATCATCCCTCCAGTCGGATGACGGCGGTAGCACTGCTATCGGTGGAAGGCTACGAAGTTTTGGAGGCAGAAAGTGGGCCAGATGCATTGAAGCGTGTAGTCGAGTGCAACCCAGATTTAATTCTGCTGGATGTAATGATGCCGGGGATGGATGGGTTTGAGGTATGTCGGAAGTTAAAACAAGACGAACAAACCCGCTTGATCCCGGTCGTTTTCATCACGGCGCTAAATGATAGGCGATCGCGCATTCTGGGCATTGAAGCAGGTGGAGATGATTTTCTGACCAAACCCTTCGATCGCTTAGAACTCTCTGCCAGAGTCCGGTCTCTCGTCCAGCAAAAGCGTTTGAATGAAGACCTGGATCACGCCGAACAAGTCCTGTTCTCGATCGCCCGTAGTGTTGAAAGCCGCGATCCGGCGACAGGCGATCACTGCGAACGGCTGGTGGAAATGGGTAAAGCTTTTGGTGAATTTCTGAATCTTTCTCGCAACGAAGTTCGGGATTTGATGTGGGGCGGTTATCTCCATGACATCGGTAAAGTGGGCATTCCCGACGCCGTGCTGCTCAAAACCGGGAAACTCAACGACGAAGAATGGGTAATTATGAAGCAGCACGTCCTGATTGGTGAGAAAATTTGTCAGCCGCTGCGAACCATGCGGGGCGTCATTCCAATTATTCGCAATCACCACGAACGCTGGGATGGAACGGGTTATCCCGATGGTTTAGCTAATGAGGAGATTCCCTTTTTGGCGCAGGTTTTTCAAATTATTGATATTTACGATGCCCTGACAAGCGAACGTCCCTACAAACGCGCGTTTACATCAGCACAAGCCTTAGAAATTTTTGCAGAAGAAACGGCAAAAGGTTGGAGAAATCCTCAATTAGTAGAGAAGTTTACTGAGTTTATTCAATCAGCTCGCGTTGCTGAGGCGATGCCAGAAGCCGTGTAGGGGCAAGCTCGGATTGACTCAAAAATTTAGTCGGATGCTGGCGTCGGCTGACTGAGCCAATGTTTCACCCGGAAAGAACCACGAACGCTCTTTCATGGTTCATGCTTCATCCTTTATTCTTTTAGCTGGTCTGATAACGCGAAAAGCTGAATATGGTAGCAGTAGCAATTCTTGCAGCGGGACGTGGGACGCGGATGAAATCGGATCTGCCCAAGGTCCTACATTCCTTGGGAGGGCGATCGCTCGTCGAACGGGTTCTCCATAGTTTGTCTGAAGTCGAACCATCGCGGTGCCTCGTCATCGTTGGGTATCAAGGCGATCGCATCAAAGATGCCTTGATAGAAGTCATCGATCGATTGCCCCCACTTCCCAATCTGGAGTTTGTCGAACAAACCCAGCAGTTGGGCACGGGTCATGCCGTCCAGCAATTACTCCCCCATCTGGAAGGCTTCACCGGCGATTTGCTGGTTTTAAATGGGGATGTCCCTTTGTTGCGATCGCAAACGCTCAAAAATCTGCTGCAAACTCACCAAGAGCATCAGAACGCCGCCACCCTCCTTACCGCCCAAATGCCCAACCCCAAAGGCTATGGGCGGGTTTTTTGTAATGGTCAAAATCTGGTCAAAGAGATTGTAGAAGACCGGGACTGCTCGCCTGCTCAAAAGCAAAATCGCCGGATTAACGCAGGAGTTTACTGCTTCAATTGGCCTCAACTGGAAAAAGTATTGCCGCAACTGGTACCCAACAATGACCAGCAGGAATACTATCTAACCGATGCGGTTAAATTCATGGAGCCGGTGATGGCTGTGGATGTGGAGGATTACCAGGAAATTCTGGGAATTAACGACCGCAAACAACTGAGTAATGCTTACGAAATTTTACAAGAGCGAGTCAAGGATGCCTGGATGGCGGCGGGTGTGACTCTCGTGAGTCCAGACACGATTACCATTGATGACACGGTAGAGTTGCAACCGGATGTAGCGATCGAACCGCAAACTCATCTGCGGGGAAATACCACGATCGCATCTGGGAGTCGCATTGGCCCTGGTAGCTTGATTGAAAATAGCCAGATTGGGGAAAATGTGACGGTGGTTTATTCTGTGGTGACTGACAGTGTGGTTAAAAAGGGCACCCGGATTGGCCCCTACGCTCATTTGCGCGGTCATGTAGAAGTCGGGGAATCTTGCCGCATCGGAAATTTTGTGGAACTGAAAAATAGCACCTTGGGCGATCGCACGAATGCTGCCCACCTATCTTATTTAGGCGATGCCACTTTAGGAAATAAAGTGAACATCGGGGCGGGGACAATTACTGCCAATTATGACGGCGTGAAAAAGCATCGTACCAAAATCGGCGATCGCACGAAAACCGGCTCCAACAGCGTTCTGGTTGCGCCAGTGACACTGGGAGAAGACGTAACCGTTGCCGCCGGGTCTGTGGTCACGAAAGACGTTCTAGATGATTCTTTGGTAATTGCCCGTGCCCGTCAAGTCGTCAGAAAAGGCTGGCGCTTAAAACCCCAGCAGGAGTAAATCAAGATGCCAGTTATCAAGTCTGTATTCTATTTCGTCTTAGCCGGGTTATGCGAAATAGGTGGAGGATATCTGATATGGCTTTGGCTGCGGGAAAATAAGAGTATTTGGTTTGCTTTCTTAGGAGCGATCGCAATGATTCTCTACGGAATCATTGCGACGCTGCAACCTGCCAATTTTGCGAGAGTTTATGCAGCTTATGGAGGTGTCTTCATCGTTCTTTCTATTCTTTGGGGATGGCAGGTAGATAAGATAGCTCCAGACAAATTTGACTTGTTAGGAGGTTGGATTGCTCTGCTTGGCACGCTGGTCGTTATGTATGCGCCTAGGGGTTAATATTTTTACACCCTAACTGCAAGCAGGCTGCAACCTGCCACCCTACTTGCACTTAAGAAATGAAGCCGGATAGGGTGTCACCCGTCCATTCCAAGGTATCGCCCATCTGTTCGCCAGTGTGAAAAGCAGCGAGGAGGACTTCGCTCGTTTTCCCAAATGCGATCGCTCCGGTTGCATCAATCCCAATCGCCCCAAAATCCCGCTGACGCCCACGCGCTTCCGTAAAGGAGCGCTCGAAGGCATCTGCAAGAGACAAACCATCCGTCACCCGCACCACAATCCGCGCTGCCAGACATTCATCAATAATGTCTTCTCCAATTCCCGTACAGCTAATTGCCGCTTGAGCGGTGGCGTAGTTCCCCGCAGGCATTGCGGAATCGCTGACTCGACCAATCCGCTCGAAACCCTTGCCTCCCGTCGAAGTGCCTGCGGCTAAATTTCCCTGACCGTCCAAAACCACAACTCCAATCGTGCCGCGTCCAGCCTCTGGGTCATCCACCAGCTCTTTTTCCGCTACCACCCCAGCGGCTTCTTTAATAAAATTCTCGCTCCGCTCTTGCAGCCACTCTTGCAAGCGAATCTCGATCATCGGATTGTAAATCGGAACCTGCAATTCCCGCACGAGTTCTGCCGACCCGTAATCTGATAGCACGCGATCGGGTGAAGCTTGTAAAGCTTGGGCCAGATCGATGGGATGTTGAATGCGGGATACATTAATCACGCCACTCAAGCGCTGAAATGCCCCATCCATCAGGGAGGCACTCATGCGAATTTGACCATCTGATTGCAGTACCGAACCTGTTCCCGCATTAAAGCGGGGATCGTCCTCCATCAAGTGGCAACCATGTACCACTGCTGCTTGGGCAGTTGCTCCTGCCAAAAGCAGGGTATAAACTTCTTCCACGACTTTGTAGAGTGATTTGCGGACTGCGTCAGCCCCCTCTTGACTTTTGAGGGCGCTACCGGCACCACCGTGAATAATCACCTTGGGTTGCACCTGATTGAGTGACATATTTCAATCCTTTGTAATTTTTAATAAATACCAAGACTCAGCCTTGATTTCAGATTTTAGATTTGTGATGTTTTCAATCCAGTATCGAAAATCTAAACTTGGGCTTTTACGCGGACTCATTAGCTTGGTTGCGGCGGCGGCGACAGCGCTCCGAACAGTATTTCACATCATCCCAACAATCAGCCCATTTTTTGCGCCAGGTAAAGGGACGCTGACATACCGGGCAAATTTTGCTGGGTAAGTCGGACTTGGATCGAACGCGCTTCATGTTAATTTGACGGTACATTACCAATATTCAATTTTACGAAATAGATCGGAAGTCAGGTAATTATGTCCGCCCATAGAGAGATGCGCTTTTAGACTATTTTATTCTTTTTACTTATGGATGAGACTAGATTAGCTAAGGTGCGGATTGTATTGGTAGAGCCAGCAGGCCCGCTGAACGTAGGTTCTGTGGCTCGCGCGATGAAAAATATGGGGTTGCGGCAGTTGGTACTGGTGAATCCCCAATGCGATCGCCTCTCGAAAGAAGCAACGGATATGGCAGTTCATGCCATAGACGTCCTGGAATCGGCTCAGGTAGTCGCGACGATCCCAGAGGCATTACAAGGGTGCGTGAAAGCGATCGCCACCACTACCCGCTCCCGAACGTTAGACACACCGCTAGAAAATCCCAGAATCGCTTTACCTTGGTTGCTGGAAGAACCGCTGCCATCAGCCTTGCTCTTTGGCCCAGAAGATCGCGGGTTAAGTAATGTGGAATTAAACTATGCTCAGCGATTTGTACGCATTACCACGAATCCGGAGTATCCTTCATTAAATCTGGCTCAAGCAGTTGGGATTTGTTGTTACGAGCTTTACCAAAATTGGTCAGCACTCAGCAGTCAGTCGCAAACTACTGACAATCAACAGTACGGGCATGGCAGTACCGTGCCTCTCCCAACTGAAAACCCACAACTGACCATTGACCCTGCCTCATTAGAAGTTTTGGAGGGGTATTATCAACAGATGGAAGCCGTGTTATTAAAAATGGGTTATCTCTATCCCCACACCGCTGGCAGCCGTATGGAAAAATTCCGGCGTCTGTTCAATCGAGCCAATCCCAGCAAAGCAGAAGTGGCAATGCTCCGAGGCATTTTCAGCCAGATGGACTGGGCGCTACAATTTTTGCCACATTCTGTTGCTAATGAACCAGAGCAGCAAGACGCACCATAAAATAAGCAAAAGTTGCTAGGAACGTTAACGTTAACGCTCTTTTGTCCGTTAGCGGTGTTGCGATACGCAAAAGCATTCGTTCCCTGATGCAAGTGATAGACCCTGGAAAAGTAAAGCCAAGGCTTAGCCGGTACAGTGGTTAGTCACTCTTTTTAACAGCTAACAATTAACAATAACCATAGTGGTGGAGGAGTTAGGAGTGACTCAGCAGTCTGAAACTCAGTCAGTTGTGTCAGCGGTATCAGGAGGAAGTACGTTAAAAGATAATGGGCAAAGCCCAAATAGTTCATCCTCACCGAACCAACACAATCGTTCTGACATCCGCGAACGTCGGCGGGAGCAACAAAAAAGACAACCCGCGTCGCGGAATCGACGCGACGCACTCAAAACTACACCCTTGAGCGTGAGCCGTGAAGTGGCTGCGACGCCGCGAGGAAAGAATCAAAGTTCAGCAAGGATGGGTTTCGGTTTGAAAAATGCGCCCCTAGACACAGAACAAAAAAAATCTTCTCCGTCCCTACGTACTCGAAACTCCTCCCGCGCCAGTCTGTCACTGCGGCAGGTGCAGTCAAATTCTGCTCCCAATCGTTCCTTAAGATCCACCACGCCAATGAGGAAATCACTCTCGCGATTCGCTTCCGATGTGAATCAGGGAAGGCAAGGGATAGAAGCACCTGCACCCCAAACAAGCCGCCGAGATCGCTCGCGTCAAGGCGGTTCAATCCCCAATCAAAGTCTGCGCGAGGCAGTGCGCCCTTACCCCGTCCCGTCACAGGGGAATGTGAGGCGCTTCCAGAAACGCCCTCCTGCCCAGCCAGCTCAGCCCACAGGCACGCATAAGAGCGGGGGAACTTTACCTCAGCGCCGGACGCGATCGCCCGGACGCCCGGTTTCTCCCTGGCTGTACGGTGCGCGTCTGCTCATCTTGGGAGTGGGAATTGGTGCGATCGCGGGAACTGTTTTATCTGCTTGGGACCCGGCAACCCGCCAGCTAGCAGGCGCTGCTAACAAGGATTCCGCCCTCCATCAGCAGTCAGCAGTCGGGGCGATTGGTCAAGCGCCGGGACAAAAATCACCAGCTCAAGCTGACGCGGCGATGGGTACGGCGGCGGGTACTTCTGTTCTGACGCTGAATCAAGAAATCCCAGCGCTGAAAGCACACGTACAGGCGCTGGTGACACAAAATTCCAAATTAAATCCAGGCGTCTTTTTAGTAGAGTTGGAGACGGGTGCCTATCTCGACTTTTCGGGTAGCGAAATCTTCCCAGCTGCTAGCACCATTAAAGTGCCAATTCTCGTCGCCTTTTTCCAAGATGTGGATGCTGGAAAAATTCGTCTGGATGAACCGTTAACGTTAGAGAAAAATCTGATGGGTTCTGGTTCCGGCGATTTGCAGTACAAAAAGCCAGGGACAAAGTACACCGCCCTAGAGGTGGCAACTAAGATGATTGCGATTAGTGACAACACCGCTACCAATATGCTGATTCAGCGTTTGGGCGGTGCTGAGGCGCTGAATCAGCGGTTCCAATCTTGGGGATTGACGTCAACTGTTATCCACAACGCCCTACCGGACTTGGAAGGAACGAACACTACGAGTCCTAAGGAGTTGGCGACAGTGATGGCAATGGTCAATCAAGGCAATGTGGTCTCGGTGCCATCGCGCGATCGCATCTTGCATATCATGCAACAAACGGTAACAGATTCGTTGCTGCCACGGGGACTGGGGAAAGGCGCTAACATCGCCCACAAAACCGGCGATATCGGCTCCTTGATCGCAGACGTTGGCTTGATTGATATGCCCACTGGCAAGCGCTACATTGCCGCTGTGATGGTGCAACGCCCCCACAATGACGCTAAGGCATCAGAGTTGATTCGCCAGATATCTCGTACCGCTTATCAACACTTCAACCAACCGGCGACACCACCCAGTTCGACGGAAGCGCCATCAGGCATCTCTAGCCCAATTCCCAAGCCGATTACGGCGGGAAATCCTACCAGTTTTATTAATTAGCTGAAGTTAGGCAGATTGGTAAAAATAAACTGAATTTGTTGGGAATAGTAATGGGTAATTGATCGCCGGGAATTTTCAACAGTTAGCATTACTTGCAACTGACCACAAATAGGAGGGTAGCTCACCGAACTGTGCTACCCTCCAACTCTTATTACCTTTTTTACATGAAAAACGTAGTTATGTTTAATTAGGTTTATTAGGGGGAGATAAAAGAGCGATCGCTCTGAAGAATTACCACTCTTTCACCGGACACTCTTCTTAATTTATCTACGTCGCTCTATCCGCTCAAGTACAATATCTTTCAGTATCATATAAAGGATTAATAAAAATAAAAGAAATTGCCCAAATTGTAAAACTGGATTTAAACGCCAACCTTGCAAAAATAAAATTATCCCGGAAATTAGCAGCAAACTTCTTATAATTGCAGATACAAATTTATCTAATTTTAAAACTGAGGCACTCAAGTTATTTCTTCATCCGGATGCTGCACCTTTAATTAAACTTAGATAGGTTATAGCTAGAATAATATATATTATCCCTAAAATCGATGCTGAATTTAAACCAAAATTTATCATTTCATTAACTCCTTTCTAATTTTAAATAAAATCACTATAAATATCTTTGATAATTATGCAAATAATGACCCCTGTTAAAAGAAATTGTACAAACTGAAGGATTGGGTCTAAACGCCAACCTTGAGAAAATAAAATAAAGCCACACGAGAACATTATTACTGGTAAAAATACGATTTGAATAACATAAACAATTAGGGACAAAACACTCGTTTATCTTGAACGTTTAATTATTAAAATAATAGCTATTGTCGGATAAATTCAACCGATAATCCAATAAATTAAACCAAGTAACGAGGCTAAATTTAAACCGTAGTTAACCATTAAGCGCACTCCTTTTTAAGAAAAAGCTAAAATAAACTACGTCAGATTTTCCTAAAACTTAATATATCTTATTGCTAAGAGCAGACACTAGAAGCAATCCGATTTGAGCTGTAGATGCTAGCCCTTCAGATCCCCGACTTCTTTCTCGAAGTCGGGGATCTCTTATTCACGAATCATTTAGGATTGCTATAGAAGCGATCGCATCTACATACGAATGATGAATAATTCCGAAACAAAATCCTGGGAAGAAGTCCGCATCGCCTTCAAAAAAATCTGGGGATATGATGATTTTCGACCTCCACAAGGAGAAATTATTCGCAGCTTGTTGCAAAAGCAAGATGCCCTAATTGTGATGCCAACGGGCGGGGGAAAGTCGATTTGTTTTCAACTCCCGGCGCTTCTGCAAACGGGACTAACGTTAGTGATTTCGCCCTTGGTAGCGCTAATGGAAAATCAAGTGCAGGAATTGCGCGATCGCAAGTTACCCGCTGCCTTGTTGCATAGCGAAGTGCCGACTCACCAGCGACGGCAAACGCTGCAAACTCTGGAACATTTGAGATTATTGTACTTATCCCCAGAAACACTGCTGAGTGCCCAAGTTTGGGAAAAGTTGTGTCAACCAAAACTAAAAATTAACGGCTTAATTCTCGATGAAGCGCATTGCTTAGTGCAGTGGGGCGAGACATTTCGACCAACTTATCGACGACTGGGAGCGGTGCGACCGGCGCTGCTAAAATTAAAGCCATCTGGGACAAAAATCGCGATCGCTGCTTTCACCGCCACTGCCGATCCCGCAGCGCAGCAAACCATCCAACAAGTCTTACAACTTCAACAGCCAGCGGTTTTTAAAAATAGCCCCTATCGGCAAAATCTACACCTGAAAGTGCAAACCATTTGGACACCTAGAGGACGCCGCCAAGGGTTATTCAAGTTTATTCAGGAAAGACCCAAACAAGCAGGGTTAGTCTACGTCCGCACCAGGCGAGATAGCGAAGAATTAACTCAGTTACTGAGCGATCGCGGTTGTGCAACAGCAGCTTATCACGCGGGGCTGAGTCCAGAGGAACGCCGCTCAATTGAAGCAAGCTGGCTGAGCGATCAAATGCCTTTTGTGGTTTGTACGAGCGCCTTCGGGATGGGGATTAACAAAAGCAATGTTAGGTGGGTTGTTCATTTTCACTCGCCTTTACTACTTTCCGAGTACGTGCAGGAAGTAGGGAGAGCTGGACGAGATGGTAAATTATCTGAAGCTTTAACCTTGGTGAGCGAACGGACGGGGTGGCTGAACCCGGAGGATAAGCAAAGACGGGAATTTTTTGCGGGAAAGATGCGATCGCAATATCAAGAAGCTCAGCAACTCGCATCCAAACTCCCACCAAAAGGGGAAGTAACCGCCGTAACCAAACAGTTTCGAGACGGTGCTATAGCGCTTGCTCTCCTCCATAGTGCTGGACAATTGGAGTGGCAAGATCCCTTCAATTATGTTCGGCGTTCGGTTGGAAAATCTCGCTCTTTTGGGGAACTCAGTAGCCAGCAGCAGCAAGTTCAGTCCCAGATGGCGCAATACCTAAACACGCGACAGTGCCGTTGGCAGTTTTTGTTACAGGCTTTTGGCTTCACCCAAGAGGCAGCTGGCTGGCGATGCGGACACTGCGATAATTGCGCTCGACGCTAATCTTCGGAGTCTGTATCAGTTGTTAACCCGCTGCGAGCAACGTTGAAGATGAAGTAGGTTTTCACTTCGGAATTGAGTCATGTTTATTCAAACTCATCGTCTGCTGCTGCGGGAATTTACGGAAGCCGACTGGTCTGCCATTTTAGCCTATCAATCCACGCCAGCATATCAACGCTTTTATCCAGAGGTCGGGCGCACTGAGGCAGACGCTCGCGCCTTCGTTAATCGCTTCCTCCGGTGGCAGCAGGAAACGCCCCGATGGAGGTATCAATGGGCAGTCGTCCGGAGACAGGACGGACTGATTGGTAATTGCGGTATTCGCAAAAGCGATCGCGATGCCTCAGAAGCAGAAATTGGGTGTGAATTGGCTCCCGAACACTGGGGGCGAAATTATCCGGTTGAAATGAGTCGTCCGCTACTGCAATTTGGCTTTACAGAGCTTGGACTGCATCGCATTTATGCACACTGTATTGCTGAAAATAGAGGGGCGGTGTCATTGGTGCAGAAGCTTGGGATGACCGAAGAAGGTCGCTTGCGAGAGAATGTCAGCATCCGGGGACGGTGGTATGACACGCTCGTATACGGGATCTTGAAGCAGGAATGGGAGGCGATGGTTGAATAACACCGGAACACGGACTAAGTTAAACTTCTTGAGGCAAAAGTCTTTTCTTTCTTCTTCATGGCTAGAGCCAAGGGCTTGAAACCCTGTCTGCTGAGGATGCCAACTTCTTTTTTACTGAGTCCTCAGTCCTCAGTCCTCAGTCCTCAGTCCTCAGTCCTCAGTCCTCAGTCCTCAGTCCTCAGTCCTCAGTCCTCAGTCCTCAGCCCTCACTCCTGAAGACTTTTTCGCTCAAAAGGCAAAAGGCAAAAGTAAAAATTTTTACTTTTGCCTTTTATAGACCCTAGACTTTAGTTGAGCGACGACGAGAGGGCTTATTCTCTCGCTTCTCCCGATCTTGGCGACGGCGATCGCGCCATTCTATCAGCGTCAGATAGATAATGCCCCCAGAAACCACCGTTAACAGGGCGAAGGTAGAAAAAGCCAGAACAGTCAGAACAGAAGTTTCCACAATGCTTTTAGAAGCCGTTACGACCCCAAATGACCATTGAAATCGACCAAGTAAACAAAACCAAAACTGAAACCCAACCGAGACTCAAAATATCCATAGTTGTATGTAAAGATAAGTGCCCAATAATCACTCCAGCGCCTATCATAATTCAATTTGAGGCATCTATGGCAGACCTCGGCGAATGACGAGGTTGCCAAAAAAACCTTTAACTGAACTAGGAGCGATTTTCACAGGATATTGCACGAGATGGTTGATCGGCTTGAGCGAATAGAATCTATCAAGGCAGGAACTGTTGCTGCTTTGTCTTTTTTCCTGGGTTATGGCATTGCTACCCTGAGCAATATTCTCGTGCTGTCGGAGCAGTTTGAGACACTCGCCAATCTGAAAGTCACCAATAGCGTTCACTTTCTGGTGAGTATGGCGATCGCTCTTTTGAGCGGCTTTCTGTTTGGCGTCACCTACCGCTATATTATTCGAGAAGACCCTAACCCACACCTCAGGACTGGCGCAGTGTTTGCCTTTGGGTTGGTGCGGGGATTAGGGCAAGTGGAGGCTGGGTTAAATTTCCCCGATGCCTTCTGGTCGTTTGGGATTCTAGGAGGAGAGAGTATTTTGCTATTTGCGATCGCTCGTCTCCTCCTCGACTGGACAATTCAGCTAGGCTGGGTAAAACCGTTTAAGTCAAGCTAAATTCCGCAAACTCTGGTTGCCCATACATCATATTTCGGTCAACCGCTGAGAGGATTTTCTGGTTCGCAGCATCAGAATTAAGACACTGGCAAGTCAACTGCGCGACATCCGCGCGATGAATCGTCCCCGCAACTCGCGGATCTTCCGTCAAAACGCCATTGCCAGTTGCTGGTTCAGACTTCAATCCGCCGGGGCGGATAATAGTGTAAGTCAGTCCGCTGTCAATCAGATACTTCTCGGCTTTCTCCTTTTCAATTAACACTGGCTTCAGCGTTTCTAAAGCTTGTGGAGGGATAGCCCCGACACTATCTCCACTTCCAATCGAAGAAATGAGAATAAACTTTTTTACCCCTGCTTTCACAGCAGCGTCAATAAGATTTTTGTTCCCCAAAAAATCAGCTCTTTCGCCGTCTTTGGGTAAACCGCCGATGGTGCTAATCGCAGCATGAATCGGTTCATCTCCTAAGATTGCCTGCTCAACTTCGGCAACGTTTAAAGCATCTCCCATCACCCCTTTAATTCCCATCGCTTCCAATTCGGCAGCAGATGCTGGCGAGCGCAGTAGTGCCTTCACCTTCTGGTTTTCCTGTATTAAGTAGTTGGCAATTTCTCGACCCACGCCCCGACTTGCACCCGCCAGAAAAATATAGGATTCACTTGTCATCTTAAATTTCTTACTGTCCTAACTTGATATTTCATATTTTGCCGTAATTAGGGCGAAGAAAAAATGTAAAATTCCCAAAGCTATTCTTCAATTTTGCATTTTTAGTTTTTAATTTTTAATCTTCTCCTTGCTACCATCACCAGCCAAGATTGAGCTTCACAGGGCAATCCTGGGGGACGATAGTAGTGGTGGAGAATCTCAAAATCAGCTTGTTCTAGACAGGGTGCCAAAGTTTCATATTCCCACCCAGAAACAAAGCGATAGCCGGTTGGACGAACGCTATAGCCTTCGCTATCTCCACGACAAATAGAAATAATAATTGCACCGCCAGGAACCAGCGCTTGATGCAAATCCTTCAGCACTTTCACCATTTGGGAATGAGGAACGTGAAGTAGCGATGCATTCGCAAAAATCCCATCAAAGGTTTCTGGCGGCAGATCGAGATTGAAAAACGACTGCTGCCAAACCTCACAATCCGCAGCCTGTCGTGCCATTTCCACAAACGCAGGCGTTGCATCCAAGCCAATCACAGTATGCCCTTGGCGTTTGAATGCCAGCAAATCTCGTCCGGGACCACAGCCTAGATCGAGGATTTTACCCGGATTTTTAGGCATCGCCGCTACCAAGGCATCACGATTTTGGGAAACATCGTGATCCCAAGTGCCCTCCCGAAACGATTCTGCTGTCGCTTGGTACTCCGCAATTGTCAGTTGCTCGTGTTCCTGCATCCTTCGCCTTGCTCAAACCTAATAGAATCTTACTATTCTCTATTTCCTCGTATTCTCTCTACCTCTGTGGTTTAAATTATGTTTCCTGGAGAAGTATTCGCCAACACCGCTGATTTTGACACTGGGATTCGCCATCTGTTGCCACGCTATGACGAAATGCTAGATGCGATTGCCCTTTGTCTACCCTCTACAACCAAAGCTGTCCTAGAACTCGGCTGCGGCACCGGCGAACTCAGTTTAAAGATCCTCAAGCGTTGTCCTGATGCCCAACTGGTTGCTGTAGATTACTCTCCTCGGATGATTCAGTTTGCAAAAAAGAAAATCCACGCAGCAGGCTATGCAGACAGGTGGACGGGAATTGAAGCCGACTTCGGAGATTGGGCGAATCATGCGCTGGAACTGGGAGAAAGCTTTGATGCCTGTGTCTCATCCTTGGCAATTCACCATCTCAGCGATGAAATGAAGTTGAAATTATTTCAGCGGATTGGTGAAAGCCTCAATCCAGGCGGCGTCTTTTGGAACGCAGATCCCATCCTGCCGGAATCACCAGTGATGCAGGAAATTTACCAAACGGCGCGGGAAGAATGGACATTGCAGCAAGGAACAACGCTGGCAGAAATTCGCGACAAAATTGGTAAGAGCAATCCTCAAGGTTACTCTAGTCAAGATCAATTAGCGACTCTAACCTCCCACTTAAAAATGCTGAAAAATTCTGGGTTTACTACAGTGGCTATTCCTTGGAAATATTACGGTTTAGCCGTATTTGGCGGCTTTGTATGATAAGCTTTTAACCCCAATTTATGGTGGGAAATCCTTATCTAACTCTGTCAACGGTAGTAATCCCAATCCTACTGCTGTAATGCTTGAGTACCTTTCTTTGCCAAAATTGCTGAGGATAGGGCTGAACGCTTACTTAAAGAAAATAGGTAAGGAAATTTTATCTTTTTTGTTAGCTCATACAACAGGATTGGTAATATTAGACTAAAAATAGTTACCAGAATGATATGTAAAACCACATGATTGATGTGAAGACCTTTTTGGAGGAATATTCGAGTCGCTCCCATTGCTAACATATGAGCTAAATAGATGGGCATCGATAAAAAACCCAGGTAGCGAATAATATCTAATTTTTTTCTTTCTGCCAAGTAAAAGGATATTCCTAAAGTAAAGATGATTCCTCCAGATGCCATAAAAAATCTAGTTCCTGGTTGTTCGCTTAAACCAAATTGTAAAAGTGTCATTTGAAAGATGACAAATATCAGCGCGATCGCGCCAATTTGCTGCTTGTTCAATTTATACAAGGTACTCGGAATATTTCTCAAGTCGTTGTGCAACCAGCGTGCCACAGTTACCCCAACGACGAAAAACACAAACATACTCATGAATTTAGTCAGAATTTCGCTAGGCGCATAGGGATTCAGCAAGTAAATTAAAATAGAGAAAGAAAGCAATATATATAGATTGATAAATTTTCGAGCGATCGCAAAGACTAAATAAGACGCAAATAAAACATATAAGAACCAAAGAGTAATTAAAGGAATGGGGTTAAAAGCCATGTAAAATGGTAAATCTTTAAACTGCAATTTAATGGGATTATTCGTGTAGGTTGACATCAAAACCAAAATACTACCTTGGATAACAGACCAAAGTAAGTACGGATACACAATTGTATTGAATTTATCCCCCCAGAATTTCTTCTTACCCTTCAATAAGCTTTTTTCTACAAATAAACCGGAGAGAAAAAAGAAAAGTGGCATATGAAAGCTAGAAATAAAATTAAAAGAGTAATCATGAAATAAATCATGCATTCCCATTCCAGCATTTTTTAAATTGGTCAAAACATGGACATAGACAACTAAAATGATGCCGATGCCTTTGGCATAATCAATCCAGTCAAGTCTAGTGCATGATAACGGTTCCGGCTTGCTTGGTAAAATTTGTAATTCTTCGACAGGCTTCATAATCTTGGTAGTTCCCCTTAATTGCAGTGCTGCATAATTCATGGAACCAGCAATGCCTGTTTTATAAAGTCAAGGATATAGCTTCCGTAAAGACTACAGAAATCCGATATTTCCGTTGTCATGCTACGTGCAACTACTTTGCAAGTTCCGCAGCGAGCCAGACGAAAAAATCAACCCTTAGCTAGATTTGGGCAGACACACCTTCAGGTAGCAGCACTTCTAAACTACTATCTTCATCTGGATAGTAGAGACAGGTCAGCCCAAAGATAGATTTTTTTGCGAAGGAAGTATGTAACCTATAACGTGGAACGAGCCAATAAGCACTCCCAGCCAGTACCCTCGTATCCAAAATGGAAACTTTCCGGATGCAGAATTTCGGCTAAGATTTCCAGAGAATCTACCAAACGGGGGCCGGGACGGTTGAAGTAGGCGTTGCCATCGGTGATGTAAACCCTGCCGGTTTGTACCGCTTGTAAGCTTTGCCATTCGGGATGTTGGAGTAGCGGCATTGCCTCAGCACGAGTGCGGTTTAAATCGAAGCCACAGGGCATGAAGATAATGGCAGTCGGGTTAGAGGTTGCGATCGCTTCCCACTTCAACCAAGGAGAATGTTCACCCTCAACACCGAACAGAGATTGACCTCCAGCCATTTTGACTAATTCGGGAATCCAATTTCCTGCTGCCATTAGAGGATCGATCCACTCGATACAGGCAACCGTAGGACGGGCGCTGTCAGGAAGTGCTTGCGTGTTTTGCACGCAAGCGTCGATGCGAGACTGTAAACCAGCTAGCACAGGTGGCGCTGCGACACCCAAGGCATCAGCGACTCGTTGAATATCTGCCCAGACATCGCTTAAAAAATTAGGCTGTAAGGAAATAATCTGTGGCTGAGAGTGCGTAAGCGTAGCAACTGCTTGCTCGACTTCACCGAGGCTAACGGCGCAGACTTCACACTGAGCTTGAGTCAAAATGTGGGTGGGTTGCAGCTGTTCGAGAACGTCGGTTTTGACTTGGTAAACGCTCAACGCAGATTGCAACAAATCCGTAACCCGATCGTGAATTTCCGGACTGGTGCCTTCGGGGTTAAATTTGGGCTGGGTGCAGACGGGCAAATTTTGGATTTCTGGCGGATAGTCGCATTCATGCGATCGCCCGACAATCGCCTGAGTTAGCCCCAAGATCGCTAAAATTTCCGTAGCGCTGGGAATCAGAGAGACAATTTTTAGGTTTGAATGAGTCACTTTTCCAACTCCTTTAGCAGCCTCGATCGAGAACTCATCATCAATTCTTGCTATCAAACAGTTCCAGGATGGCGCTGACGCCGTTAAAGAAAACAGCTCCTTTGGTTAGGGCTAAACCACGAATATGCCTCAATCTCATTCTCGTCTACTTTCTTTCCTGCAAATCGCGTCTCCAGCTGCGATCGCGATCGCGTTTCCACTTGGCTGTTTAGTGATGCTCGATTGGCTGTTCGATATTCCTTTCCTCAAGAATGCCTTTCCACAGCACTCCCACAGCGACATCGGACTGGCAATCCTTGGAGTGATGAACGCGGTGGTTTTTGGCATCCTGGTTTGGTGGAATGCGAAAACATTAAAAACCATAGACTCCCAACGGCAACAAGCAGAAGAAGAACTGCGCCAACTCAATGCAGAACTGGAGGAGCGAGTCGAGCAGAGTACGGCACAATTGAGGCAAGCCAACGAACAATTGGCAAGCGAAATTGCCGAACGCAAGCAAGCAGAGGAGACACTCTCTCACCGCCAGCAGGAATTCAAAGCCGTGCTTGAAAATGCGCCCGATGCGATGATGCGTCTTGACAAACAAATGCGTTATGTTTACGTCAATTCATTTGTCGAGCGGAGCACGGCAATGCCCGCGCTGGCATTCATCGGTAAGACTCCTGAAGAAGCCGGCTCACCAAAAGAGTTGTGCCAGCTTTGGGAAGATACCCTGCGGATGGTTTTTGAAACAGGTCAAGAACAAGCGATTGAATTCCAGACTGTCACGGTAAACGGATTCCGCAACTTTCAATCGCGTGTGGTTCCGGAGTTTAACCAGCAAGGTGAAATCGAAACTGCCTTGGTTGTGAGCCGCGACATCAGCGATCTCAAACGCGCCGAGGCAGCTCTCCAAAAAGAACGAGAATTCTTAAAAGTATTGCTAGATAACGTAGAAGCCGGAATCGTTGCTTGTGATGCCAACGGTGTCCTGACTCTGTTTAATCAGGCTTCACGAGCCTTTCATGGCTTGCCAGAACAACCGCTTCCGGCTGAGCAGTGGGCAGAATACTACGATTTATATATGTCCGACGGCAAAACGCCTATGAAGCGGGAAGATATCCCGCTGTTTCGAGCGTTACAAGGGGAGCATGTCCGCGATGTAGAAATGGCGATCGCCCCAAAATCAGGCAAAGTTCGCACCTTATTAGCTAGCGGACAAGCATTTTTTGATTCGCAGGGAACAAAGCTGGGTGCGGTTGTTGCCATGCACGATATTACTGAGCGCAAACGAGTAGAGGAGGCACTGCGAGAAAGCGAGGAACGGCTACAGGCGATCGTAGATAATTCCACAGCGCTGATTTATCTAACGGATACTCAACACAGAATTCTGCTGATCAACCGCAGGTTTGAAGATTTGTTTCACATCAATAGAGATCAGACTCTCGGTAAAAGCCTGTACGATATCTGGCCGTTTGCGATCGCTGATGCCTTTGTCAAGAATAACCAAAAGGTACTCGCCGGTAAAATTCCGATAGAAATTGAAGAAGTTGCCCCTCACGACGACGGGTTACACACCTACATTTCGATCAAGTTTCCCCTTTATGACTCTAGTGGCGTTGTTTATGCAGTTTGTGGCATCTCCACCGACATCACCGAACGCAAGCAGATAGAGGAACACATTCGCACCCTGAACGCCGATCTTGAGGAGCGAGTGAACGAGCGGACAGCAGAGCTAAGGCTGATCAACCAAGCATTGCAAAGTGAAATCAGCGAGCGTCAGCGGGCAGAAGAAGAACGCGCCCAACTCTTGCTCCGCGAACAGGAAGCTCGTGAATTAGCCGAAGCAAGCGAACGGCGCTATCGCTTTCTCGCTGAATCCATCCCGCAGATAGTCTGGACTGTAGACTCAGATAGTGATTTCGATTACGTCAATCAGCGCTGGGTTGATTACAGCGGATTAACCCTCTCACAAAGCCAGGGTGACGGATGGTTCTCTGTCCTACATCCGGACGATCGGCTGGTGTCGATACAGCGGTGCCATCAATCTGCGGAGGCGGGCGAGAGTTACGAAATCGAAAATCGCTTCAAACGGGCTGCGGACGGACAATATCGCTGGCACCTAACTCGCGCAGTGCCGATGAAAGATCCTACCGGACGAATCGTTAAGTGGTTCGGCACCTGCACAGACATCGACGACCAGAAACATACGGCGGAGGCGCTGCGAGAAAGCGAGGCGCGGTTGCAGGCGATTCTAGATAACATTCCGGCAGTTATCTACCTCAAGGACACTGAGGGCAAGTTTATTTTTATTAATCACCAGTTTGAAATTCTTTTTCATATTGATGGAGAAAAGGTTAAAAGCAAGACTGATTACGATCTCTTCCCCAAAGAAATGGCGGATGTATTTCGGGCGAACGATCGAAAGGTACTCGAAGCCAGAACTGCTGTGGAGTGGGAAGAAGTTGTGCCTCAAGATGACGGACTACACACGTACATTTCGACTAAGTTTCCCCTGTGCGACGCGGCTGGAGTTCCTTATGGAGTTTGCGGCATCTCCACCGACATCACCAAACGCAAACGAGCCGAGGAGGCATTACAAGAAAGCGAAGCTCGGTTTAGGCGCGTCGTTGAATCCAACATGATTGGGATTCTCTTCTGGGATGTGTCAGGTAACGTTACAGAAGCCAACAACGCCTTCTTAGATATGGTTGGGTACACGCGGGAGGATCTGCTTTTAGGAAAAGTGCATTGGAAAAAAATGACTCCTGTGGAATATAACTATCTTGATGAAAAGGGAGTCCAGGAGCTAGCCGCGACGGGGATTTGTAGCCCCTTTGAGAAGGAATATATTCGTAAAGATGGCAGTCGCATCCCTGTTTTGCTCGGCGGTGCTGTGCTGGAAGGATCTCAAGATAAAGGTGTGTGCTTTGTCATTGACATCACTGAGCGTAAGCGGATGGAGGAGGCTCTCTTCAAACAAGCACAGGAACTCGCTCGTTCTAATGCGGAACTGGAACAATTCGCTTATGTAGCTTCCCATGACTTGCAGGAACCGCTGCGAATGGTTGCCAGCTACACCCAGCTTCTGTCTCGGCGCTACAAAGGGAGACTGGATGAGGACGCCGACGATTTTATTGATTTTGCCGTCGATGGTGCGAACCGGATGCAACGGCTGATTCAAGATTTGTTGGAGTATTCGCGCCTGGGAACGCGAAGTCGGGAATTTGAGATGGTGGATTGCGATCGCTCTTTTGAGGAAGCGATCGCGAATCTGCAAATTGCGATCGCCGAAAATAATGCCACCATTACCCGCGATCCCCTACCCTCGGTGAGGGGGGATGCGACTCAAATCGGGCAGCTGTTACAGAACTTAATTGGGAATGGAATCAAGTTTCGTAAAGATGCCCCCCCCCAGGTTCACGTTTCCGCTCAAACAAGCGAAAATGAATGGGTCTTCTCAGTCCGCGATAACGGTATTGGGATTGCCCCAGCTCATCAAGCACGAATTTTTGTCATTTTTCAACGTTTGCACGCACGCGAAACCTATCCTGGTAACGGAATTGGTTTAGCTATCTGCAAAAAAATCGTCGATCGACACGGTGGGCGGATCTGGGTGGATTCTGAATGGGGACAGGGAAGTGTATTCTACTTTACAATTCCCAGAACAGGAGAGAACCCAAAGTGAATCTGGGTAATAGACCCGTAGAAATCCTGCTAGTTGAAGACAATGAGGGTGATATTCGGCTCACCCAAGAAGCATTTAGAGACAGTCAGGTTGGGAATCACCTGAATGTTGTCCGGGATGGTGTTGAAGCGATCGCCTTCCTCAAAAGAGAAGAAAAGTATGCCAATGCCGTTCGTCCCGATATTATCCTCCTTGACCTCAATTTACCGAAGCGCAACGGTATTGAAGTGTTGACAGAAATCAAGCAGGATGACCAGCTTAAAAGGATTCCCGTCATCGTTCTGACCTCCTCCCAAGCCGAACCAGATATTCTCAGCAGCTACGATTTACATGCCAACTGTTTCATCAGTAAGCCGATTGACCTAGATCGGTTCCTGCGGGTGGTGCAGTCAATCGAGGACTTCTGGCTCACCATCGTCAAACTCCCCCCAGAATAGAAAAAGCGAACCAAAAAATATTTTTCTGCTCACTTTAAATTTCTCCTAGATTGGGCTTACAATGATAGTTTTGGTTAAAGTCTGAAGGGTACACAAGAGGAAGCTATATGTCCCGATATCGAGGCCCACGCCTCAGAATTGTGCGTCGCTTGGGCGATCTGCCCGGTTTAACTCGCAAATCAGCCCGCCGTGCATATCCACCAGGACAGCATGGTCAAGCCCGGAAGAAGCGCTCAGAGTATGCTGTCCGACTAGAGGAAAAGCAGAAACTCCGCTTCAATTATGGCTTAAGTGAAAAGCAGCTGCTGCGTTACGTGCGGAAAGCACGTCGCGCCACGGGTTCCACGGGTCAAGCATTGCTGCAACTGTTAGAAATGCGTCTGGATAACACCGTTTTCCGGATGGGGATGGCTCCCACGATTCCTGGGGCGCGTCAGCTAGTCAATCACGGTCATGTGTTGGTGAATGGTCGTGCGGTGAATATTCCCAGCTATCAGTGCCGTCCGGGAGAGGTCATCAGTGTCCGAGATAAGGAAGGATCTCGCCGGTTAGTGCAACAGAACCTGGAATATCCAGGTTTGGCAAATATGCCCAGCCATCTAGAGTTTGACAAAACCAAGATGACTGGCAGAGTCAACGGCGTGATTGAGCGCGAATGGATCGCGCTGCAAATCAACGAACTGCTGGTGGTTGAGTACTACTCACGCCAAGCTTAAGATAGTTTTGAGTTTTGAGTTTTGAATAATTCAGGACTCATTCAAAACTCAAAATTATTTTTTAGCCCCCAATTTGCGACATGGTGCGGCTATACGCACCAGTCGTGCCAGCATCTCTCTGCTTATAGTTAATCTCTGGTTTCATTAACAGCAATTGCTGCACTTGATTGCGGAGTTCGGCTGTATTAACACCGGCGCGGAGGGCGGTTTTTAGGTCAATTTGACCCGTCTCATTCAGCAGACAGGGACGCAACCAGCCATCCGCAGATAGACGCATCCGGTTACAGCGATCGCAAAAACACTCGGACATCTGACTAATAAATCCTAGCGTCCCTTTAGCTCCGGGAATCTGGAAGACATCGGCGGGACCATTACCACGAACATAAGATTCTGTCAATCCAAAGATGTCGCGGATGCGTTGGCGCAAATCGGCGGATGCCACCCAACCATTTCCGACAAATAATTGATCGTTGCCGATTGGCATAAACTCAATAAACCGGACGTGCCATTGCCGGTCAATTGTCAACGCAGCCAGATCCAACACTTCTTGGTCGTTAACATGAGGAATGATCACCACATTTAGCTTCAGAGGGTCGAACCCGACGCGATGGGCGGCTTGAATTCCATCCCAAACTTTCTGCCACTGAGAACGACCGCGATTGCCGATAATTTTGTCAAAGGTTTCGGGATTGAGCGAATCCAGACTGATATTCAGGCGTCGCAACCCGGCGTCGTAGAGTTGTTGGGCGATTGGGGCGAGTAAAAACCCGTTGGTGGTCATTGAGAGGTCTTGCGTTTCCGGCAGGGACGCGATCGCCTCCACCAACTCCACCACCCGCGGACGCAGTAGCGGTTCGCCCCCAGTTAGACGAAATCGAGTAAATCCTACCGGGATAAATACCTCTTCGATCAGGGTGAGCAATTCTTCATCAGTTAACAGCTGTTGCTGCAAAATGTAGTCAAGCTCAGCACCCTCCGGCATACAGTACTGACACCGGAAATTGCAGCGGTCAATTAAGCTAATCCGAAGGTAGTCTACCTGATTCATGTTTTTTTGGGGTTGATGAGAACACCAACCCCTAACCCCTACCCTTATTCTGATCCATTTGTCAGTGGATCTACAGTAATTGGGGCCCGAAGCGGTACAAGTTGCAGTTTCGGCGAAATGAGCGATCGCCAAACCTTCCGAATCGGATGACTGCGATGCTCCTTGACAAAGACTAAAGGCAGGATAGCCACAAGTCGTAAAACAGCAGACAGAGCAAACACGGTTGGCAAGCCACCGAAATTGTCCAACTCAGCCAGAAATCCCCCGACAGTCGTTCCCAGTGCGCCACTGACACCCGCAACCGCCGCAGCGATCGCAAAGTAAGCAGATTGATGGCGTCCTGCTGCCACAGCCATTTGCAAATTGTTGGTACACAAGTCAATCGCTGCCCAGGTGCCACCCATGAACAGGTGTAAAAGCGGGAACCAAACCCAAACCGAAACTGGGTCAGCTCCCAGCCCCAGCCAGAGTAAAGGTGTCAGTGCTGCCAACACCCCCACAAATACCAGAAGTGGACGATTCCCAATTCGGTCTGCCAGCTTCCCCCATACCACCATCATTACCAAGGTAGCCGCCGCCGTTAAGCTGCTATAGAGCGTTACCCAGCTGACATCGATATTCAGGTTGTCCAGCAGATAGAGACCGAAGAAAGGAGTGCAGATATTAACCGCAAATGCCCAAAAGCTAAAGTAAAGCAGAAACCTGACAAAATTGCCATTTTTGAGCAGAGCGATCGCAGTTCCCCAACGCTCAGTTTCCCCTGCCTCGTCAGCAGTGCCGTGCTGCGTCTGGGGATTCACATCCACCATGAAGAACTGACAGCCCAAACTAATTAACCCAATGATGACTCCCAAGAACAAGACCACACCGTATCCCTGAAGCGGCCCGCCAGGCCAAACCGACACGGCTAGACCGAGCAGGGGTACGGAGAGCAGAGTGGTCAAGCTGATAGCACTGTTGCGAAAGCCAAAATATCGCCCCCGCAACTGTTCCGGAACCAACGCCGCCATCCAGCTGAGCCAGTTAGCACTGCCCAAGCTGCCAATGATATTGGTTGCCAAGACGATTGCTAATGTCCAGCTGACCAGGTTGGGCGAATCCGTTGGGTGCCAGCAACTCCAACTAATTCCTGCCACTAAAATTAGCCACAGCAGCCGCGACGGGCCGTAGATCCAGACATTAAACCAGTGGCGACTGATGGTTCGTTCTGACAGATACGCTCCTAGTGGTTGCAGCAAATTCACCAGCATGGGGACGGACGACAACATCCCAATCTCCATTGGGCTTGCACCTAATTGGAGTAAGAAATTACTGAGCAGGACGCCGCCGGTAATGCCGCCAAACACGACAGCAAAGACAGCATCCCAAGTAGACGCTTTTAGGCTAGACCGAATTACCTGTTTGGAAAGTTTGGAAGGTGAATTGGAAGAAACTACCAGCGGGGAAGCGGCGGGAGTTTCTAAAACCTCCAAAGCTGGAAGAGATACGGTTTCAGCTGGGACTTGCAACGGTAAACTCCTCGACTGGTTTAGATAGGCTGGAATAGGGAACCACTGACTTTGTCTCTATTAAAGAACCCTCTTGCCGACAGCACGGACGACAGCCTTGTCTGTCTTGGCTCGAAGATGGACGTTTTAGAAGGATAGACTGAGAATTCTAGGTTGGGCAGCTTCCCGCAGTCAGATAACTTTCTCAATCCTTTGAAACAAACATTCAAAATAATTAAATCTCTCTGCCGCTAGTTAATAAATGGTAGCAATTGTGTATCAGACCAGTGGACGTAAAACCAATACATCTTCACTTAACCTTTCCCCTAGAAAAGGCTGATTTCGTGGTTTCCCCTGGCCTTGTAAGGAAGGATTCAGGGGTTAGATTTGTCTGAGTGGAGGAAAAATTGAGCGCCAAACTTTTCTCCCTTAAACATCCCTTTCCCACTTTTTCTACCCAAAGACGGACTGGCGAGTAACAGCACTTGAAATCTCGGTTCTCTTCGTCAGAGTAGAGTCGCTGCCTCTTCTAGAGTTCCCAAGAAACCTCAGTGAATATCTACAAGCCGGTTAATGAATTGCTCGAACTGCCATTGTCCAAAGCCTTTTCTTTCAGAAAACGGCGATTTCAGTAGTCTTTTGAGAATTTGTAACCAGTATCATCTCTATATCAGGGCGCAGGAGAACCGATTTAAACCGCCAAGACATCGTTGGTACCCTTTAGGGGTGCCTAACCAAAAATCATCGCATCTGCCAAAAGAGAGGGGAGCTGAAGTGCATGGCAAACAAGCAACAGCGAGCTTTACTCAAGCAAGGAGTAGAAGCTTGGAATAAGTGGCGTAAATTGAGTCCGGGAATCCCGCCAAATTTAATTGGAGCCGATTTACGCCAGGAAGATTTGGGTGGAGTTAACCTGGCGGGGGCGTCTCTGTGCAGTGCTGACCTGAGTGGAGCCAATCTGATGCAGGCATCTCTGCATCGAACAGACCTTCGGGGTGCGGATTTGAGGGGAGCATCCCTGAGTAAAGCGGACTTGTCAGAGGCAGATATCACTGAAGCTAATCTCAGCGAAGCCTACCTCTTTGAGGCGAACCTGAGCCGAGTAAACCTTGAAGGTGCAGATATGCACTGGGTCTACCTGGGTAAAGCTGATTTGTCTGGGGCGAATTTGGTTGGGGCGAACCTTAGAGAGGTAGATATGCGGGGAGCCAATCTAATCGGGGCGAACCTCCGCGAGGCGGATTTGTTTAAAGCGAATCTAATTGGGGCGGATTTACAAGGAGCCGATCTGCGCGGGACGAATTTGGGTGAGGCTAACTTAATGGGGGCAAGGTTGCTCAAGACTAACTTTGAGAATGCAAACCTAGAGGGTTGTTTAGTTTATGGGATTTCGTCTTGGGGGTTAAAGTTGGAAGGAGCCAACCAGTCAAATTTGGTGATTACTCCGCCAGATTATCCAGCGATCGCACTGGATAATCTGGAAGTGGCGACGTTTATTTACTTGTTGCTGAATCATCAAAAAATCCGCGAGGTTTTCCCCACGATTGCTTCCAATATCGTGCCGATCTTGGGCAGTTTCAAAGCAGATCGCCGGAAAGATTTGCTGGAGGAGATTCGGAATGCCCTTCGCCAACATGACTATTTGCCTTTGTCGGTGGAGTTAGAAAAAGCAGCGACGCCGGAACTTGCAGAAGCAATCTCCACCGTAGTTGGGATGGCGAAGTTTATGATTGTGGATTTCACGGACGCTAGCAGCATCCCCCAAGAATTACTGAAAATTCTCCAGGGTATCCCTTTGGTGCCGGTGCAACCGTTAGTACAAGTGGATAGCGTGGATAGCAAAGAGATAGCTGTGTTGAAGGAGTTTCAGGAATATCCTTACGCTCAACCCATTTACCAGTATCAGAATCTTGAAGATGCGATCGCTTCTGTAGAAGAAAAAATTATTGCCCCTGCTGAGGCAAAGGCGAATGATTTACTGAGCGGACGTTAGGGATGCCAATCCCTTACCTCTACGATGGCTGACGCTGATTTGATTGTTTGCTGAAATCGCCATCTTGCTTAGAATGTCTTCCGTAACTACGGAAACGGGGTTCGTAGCTAAAACTACAAACTACCGTCTCTATTGGCATGGCACACCTGGTAAGTTTTTCCGGAATTTGCGGGCGCGTGCCGAAAAAAACTGGCAAGGCTCTTGACAAAGCTCTGCTTACTTCGGTGGAAACTGAGTTTTAATTTTACCGAGTAGTTTTTCTAGAATTGCGTACCGAGCGGATGAGCGATCGCGAAGCCGATAACAAAGCGATTAAACTGACAAATGTTTTTCACCTTATCCAAGAACGGCTATAAAGCAATCACAGTATGCTTTTTAGTCTAAATAAAACTCTTGGCAGTATCGCTAAATGCGATCGCTTTTCCCCTCTTCTTCTGGTGTGCCCCCGTAATCTCACGTAGTTCAAAACAAAAGCCTTTTTTGTTGTTATGCATATTATGTTATTTCTGTCTGTATGCTTAGTAACATTTATGGCAAGTTTTATCTTTAAGCTCAGTAAATATACTACTTGTTTAAAGATTGTGTAAATATGTACTCTTAATGGTAGTCAGACTCAAGGCGTATTCCTTAAGATATAGATCATCAAATTAAACCATTTACGTGTAATTACGTAGTTACTTAATTTGTTAAATCCAAAATTACAAAATTAGCTGCCTGCAAAAGCGTAAAGTCGCTGGTCGCAATCACTTGAAGTATGTTTGGATATCTGAGTTCAAGTCCTGAATGTTTCTGAATTTAGAGAGGATTTATGGAAAGCTATATGGTAAAAAACAACATAGATTTTAAAACAAACCCGACAGGAATTGAAATTGAAACCCGGTTGAAAAATCGGACAAATAAGCAACAATTGGATCTGCTCAGACAAGGAGTGAAAGCCTGGAATGAGGAAAGACAACAGAATCCTCAAATCCGACCAGACCTAAAGATGGCTAACCTTAAACGAGTCAACCTCAGCACAGCCAATCTCAGCGGAGCAGACCTCTCCTTAGTCAACTTCAGCGGGGCTAATCTGACCTCAGCTAACCTGAGCGGAGCCAACCTTAGCAGAGCCAACCTCAGCGGGGCAGACTTGAGATGGGCAGACCTCAGCGGCGCACTCCTAGATGGGACAGACCTCAATGGCGCACTCTTAAGTGCTGCCAATCTCAGCAAGGCAAAATTCAACAAAACCAACTTAAAAGGGGCAGTCCTCAGCGGAAGCAACTTGAGCAATTCAGAAATCAGTGAAGCCAACTTCAGTGGGGCAGACCTGAGATGGGCAAACCTGAGACGAGCAGTCGTCAGCGTGGCAGACTTCCGCAAGACAGACCTGAGATGGGCAAACTTGAGCGAGGCTCAGGTGGTGCGGACAAATCTAGAGGGAGCCAACCTTGAGGAGTGTTCAATTTATGGGATTTCCACTTTGGGATTAAAACTGAAGGGAGCCAAGCAGTTGAGCCTAGTCATCACTACTTTTGGCGAACCCGCGATCGCAGTGGACAATCTGGAAGTTGCCGAGTTTCTCAGTCGGCTGCTCAACACTCAAAAAATCCCCGATTTCAATAACACTATCTCTTCTAAAGTCATACTGGTTCTGGGTCGCTGCACCCAGGAGCGCAAGCCAATCTTGGATGCACTTCGCAAATATAACTATTTGCCGGTGGTTATAGACTGCGAGACATCGACAAGTAAAGACCTGACGGAAACTATCTCGACGCTGGCTCAAATTTCGCGGTTCATCATTGCCGATCTCACCGATCCTAGAAGTATTCCTCAAGAATTGCACGCCATTATTCCCAATCTGCAATCGGTGCCGGTGCAGCCATTGCTACATACTTCAGCCCAGAAAGAATACGCGATGTTTGAAGATTTCCAACGCTATCCTTGGGTGTTGGAAACATATTGGTATAACGCTTTTGAGGAAGCGATCGCCTCTTTTAAGAACAAAGTCATTGTCCCTGCTGAAGCGAAGGCAAGGGCTTTATTAGGCGGTTGATTGAGATCGGTGGCAACTTGCGATAACAATCATTGATCGATCGTTATCTTCTACCTGATACCTTACCCCTGCACGATGATTGCAGGGGTTTTACTGCCTATGATGCTTGTTGACGCAGTTTTTCGACATACTGCTCAAACTCTTGCTCAGAAACATAATCTATTTCCCCGTCTCCCAAAGTAATCTTTGAAAGATACTGCATTGCACGCTTAAACTCGCCAGTATCCCACTCATAGGCAAGAACATCCATGCCCCCGTCTTCCGTCTCGATTGCTTTAACGGGTCGATCTCCTACAATGCAGTAGAGTGGTAAGTCCATAATATGATGATCCGCTAGTTAACTTGATTCGCTGCTTGTACCGATTATATTGAGTGCATACCGACATTACTTTGAGTTATCCAGTCAATGTCAATCATCCACCCGCGTTAGCTAAAGCCTGATCGTAAAGTGCTTTTGCTTCTGCATTAAGCTGCTCAATTTTTGCTTTTTCTTCTGAGCTTAAAGCCCGATCGGCTGTTTGAGCTGCTGCCTCTATTTTCCGAACCTCTTCGTATATTTTATGCCCTGCACCTGACTTAACCTCTAGAATTTGGGTTAGATGGAGTTGCAATTCCGCAATATGACCATTTGATAGCTGAACGTTTAGAAGAATATCGCGATAGCCAGCTGGGGTAGGTTGTGCAAAGCGATTCTTTTCTCGCACCAGCGTTAAATTTCTATTGCAGACATCTAGCCCACCCATTAAGTCAGGAAATGACTTGTAAACTATAGAACCGCGTGCAATATCTACTAATTTAGAAACATCCCCCTTGTAATCAGCCATTGTTTTCTCCATTGCTCGTTCTCGCCCTTTTAAGGCTTGAGGTAGCTTTGCCACCCCAGAGGTCTCACTGGCAATTTGAGTGACTTTTTCGTACAGTTCCGGTTGAGCTTCTTCTGCTTGTTTGTAGAGTTTGTCTAAATCTCCTGCCACATCTCCACTAAATCCTGCTGTTGACTGTGCAGGACTTTGATCGCCTTGGCGCTGAATAACGGACTTTTGCTGCGGTTGCAGCGATCGCTGCACTGCACTGCCATTCTGCTGAACAACGTGAGTCAGTTCATGGGCGATCAACTCTTGTCCGCCCCGGCTTCCCGGCTCATACGCTCCCTCTCGGAAGAAAATATCCTGCCCGGTTGTAAATGCCTTCGCCTGGATTGAGCGATTCAACTGGTTAGATTGAGCATCCGTATGAATCTTCACTCCGCTGAAGTCAGCCCCAAACGCCTGCTCCATCGGTTTGAGAATACTCTGCGCCAGTGACTGTCCGCTTCCTCGTGCCTGTTGGATGGTTGCTTCGAGATCCGGTGAGGCGGTCCCATCCTCACTAGACTGACGCTGTATCATCGGCTTCATCTGGAGTTCTTTTTCCGGTTCCTCTTCTGGCATCACCTCGCGCTGGAGGGTGGGTACATCCAACATTCTCATCAATTTGTTTTGATGATTTGGGATTCCCTGTTGATGAATCGAGTTAGAGTTTTGCACCATGCCAGCTTTTATGGTTTGAGCCAACTGACTTTCGGGCTGGCTAAGATCCCTTCCATAACTCGGCATCGGTGCATGAAGCCGCTGCACCACTTCTGCTGCTGTCTTGTCTGCTTCCTGTTCGTATTTATCCCCTGGCTCTCCAATCGTGAGTTTCGGTTGAATCGGTGGCGGTGTTGAGCTGTTAGGAGCAGATATAGAGATATTTGCAAAATTGTGACCAAAGCGCTGGGCACTTTCCAGTTGTGCCTGTAGGTCTGGTGTTTCGTGAGTTTGGGGTTTCTCCTGAACTGGGAAAGGGCGCGGCTGAAACTGGTTGTTAACTGGTACGAAAGTAGAATTTTGCGGAGCTTTTTGGGGGTCGTGCGAGCGCGTTGCCATAGTCACAAATAACTTCTTCTATTTAGTTCAGTTAAGGAATAATTGAGAGCCATCAGGCTCATAGATAGAACCTAAGCGAGAACTCACGGGAGCAGTAGAGTATATTTACGGGTTTTCTAATTTCGGAGAGTTAGATATAGCAACACAATGTAATAAATCGACTGTTGGAGAAGAAATCTATACCACCCAAATGTTGAGTCGAGAACCGTTTTTCCTAGTCAATTCGTTAAGGCGATCGCTTTAATGACCAATAACAAGCGAATGGATTCTGAAAAGACTGCCATTGCTGAATTCGCTTGTGCTGATGAAGTGACTCCTGAACCGGACAAAGCAGTAAGGTGAGGCGTTAAGCGTGTCCGCTCTGAAAAATATGCGTCTCTATCTTGGCTAACAACTGGGATGAGCGAGCGCTTCTCACTTACGTTTAATACATCAGGAGGTTAGTACAGCTAGCTCTGTGTTAACCTCCCGATGTACTGAACGCTCATTGACAACGGCTATAACGCAAAGTTGTTCTGAGCCGATTCCAGAACGGTTTGCGTCGCCACATCCAGAAATTCAATCGAAAGAGTCTTGCCCAGTGCTACAGCTCGCTTCATTCCAGTCAGTAAGCACTTGACTCCGTCCCTTTTCACGGCGTTGACTGACAGCAGATCCACTACGACAGTGTCAGTTGCCAATTCCAAGGCTTGCTCTAGAGACTTGCCGAAGGCGGGGCTGGTGACACTATCTAGACAACCGCTGGGTCTTAGTACCACTGTGCTAGGGCGAATTTCCTGGCAGACAAATTGAGCGCGGGGTTTGGTGACTGAGTTCATAATGGCTTTCATGGGATTTTTTAAAACGTGTCGTCAATCGAAGAACACAACCTATCTACAAACACATTCCACTAAAATCCCGAAGGTTCTGATGTCAAATGTCACGCTTGTCAGTGTTTGCGATCGCTATTAAACAATGATCTGTCCCCAACCCCGGTCTGGATATACATTGCCCGTGTTTGCCTGTGCCGCTGCTGTTGCCGCCTTGCGCTGGTTGCGGCAAGGGGCGTCACCGTTAGACGCCATGCCAGTGGATTTAATTGAACCCGCCGAAACGGTGTTGATTCCAATTGAGCAGGTTGCCGGTATCGGTGAAGGGATGGCGTTAGCGATCGCTCGTAGCGATCCTGGCGATAACCTTGACCTTACCCGCAACACGCCAGTCTGGGCGCTGGTAGAAATTAAAAATCAAGGATTAAAAATTAATAATGAACAAAAAGAGTTTTTAGATCCTCCGCCCTCAGTCACGATCAAAGGCGGTGAAGGGATCGGGCGTTTGGTGAGTGCTGACGATCAACCTGCTATTTATCGTTATGCTCAGCGGCTGATCCGAGAGAATTTGGAGCGGATGCTGGAACCTGACGAGAAAATCCAGGTGACGATTATTTTGCCAGAAGGGCGTAAACTCGCTCAACGCACCTCAAATGAAGCCTTTGGCGTTGTGGAAGGACTCTCCTTACTCGGAACAAGCGGCATTTCCCAACCGCTGAGTGCCCCCGGACAACTGGAGGCTTTCCGCGAGGAACTGCAACAGAAGGCTAACTGTTTTGATTGTTTGGTGTTTTGTATCGGGGAAAATGGCTTAGATTTAGCCCAGCGGTTGGGAATCAATCCAGAAAGAATGATTAAGACAGCGAATTGGCTGGGACCATTGCTAGCATCATCAGGAGTGCAAAAAGTCAAGAATATCTTATTATTTGGCTACCACGGAAAATTGATGAAACTTGCGGGTGGGATTTTTCACACCCATCATCACTTGGCAGATGGACGTCAGGAAATTTTGACCGCTCATTGTGCGAATCTCGGTTTACCAACGCCGGTATTGCAGGCAGTTTTGAAGAGCGCCACTGCTGAAGACGCCTTGAAATACCTGCGCCAATTGGATGCAGCAGGTAGTACCGATTGGGTGGGGCAAGTTTATGGCGCGATCGCTCAAAGCATTGACAAGCGATCGCACGATTACATCCGCACTCACAGCGAACAACTCGTTACGGTCGGTTCCGTCCTGTTTGACCGCGATCGCCAAATTATCGTTAAAAGTAAAACAGGTACCTCGTTACTGTATCAAGTGTGTTAGTTTTATATGAATACACATCAACTTAATAAATAGCAATAAAGAAGTTTTTTATCTGCCGCTATTGTCAGTGGCGTAATCGAATCATGGAAGACTGGCTAATAGCAATCAACAATTAGCCAGTTTTTAATCCATTAAAGACTATCTGTACATCTGTACTCTACCTACTCAGGATAAGCCGGTGACTCTCCAGACTGAAACACCGCCTCAAATCGAGTATTTGGGGCAACTAAATCGCCAAATGATTGTGATTCTTGACTTCGGCTCTCAGTATTCTGAACTGATTGCCCGTCGGATTCGGGAAACACAAGTTTACTCGGAAGTTCTTTCTTATCGCACCACTGCCGAACAGCTACGACAGCTAAATCCCAAGGGGATTATCTTCTCTGGTGGCCCAAGTTCAGTGTATGACACGGGTGCCCCCCATTGCGATCCGGAAATATGGAACCTGGGGATTCCCGTCCTGGGAGTCTGTTACGGGATGCAGATAATGGTGCAGCAATTGGGTGGGGAAGTCACCAAAGCTGACCGGGGTGAGTATGGCAAGGCGTCGCTATTGATTGACGATCCCACAGATTTGCTCACCAATGTGGAAGATGGCACGACCATGTGGATGAGCCACGGGGACTCTGTAACCAAGATGCCGTCGGGGTTTGAAGTGTTGGCACACACGATAAATACGCCAGCCGCAGCGATCGCTCATCACGAGAAAAAGCTCTACGGAGTTCAGTTCCACCCCGAAGTCGTCCACTCAATTGGGGGAATTGCCTTAATCCGTAACTTTGTCTATCACATCTGCGACTGCGAACCGACTTGGACAACAGCGGCGTTTGTTGAGGAGTCGATTCGAGAGATTCGGGCAAAAGTCGGCGATAAGCGGGTGTTGCTAGCACTTTCTGGCGGCGTTGATTCTTCTACGCTTGCCTTTTTGCTGCACAAGGCAATTGGCGACCAACTGACGTGTGTATTTATCGACCAAGGCTTCATGCGTAAGTATGAACCAGAACGGTTGGTGAAGCTGTTCCACGAGCAATTTCACATTTCTGTCGAGTATGTGCAAGCACGCGATCGCTTCCTCAATCAAATTGAAGGAATTAGCGATCCTGAAGAAAAGCGTCGCCGCATCGGGCACGAATTTATCCGCGTATTTGAAGAAGAATCTCGACGCCTTGGCCCCTTTGACTACCTTGCCCAAGGTACTCTCTACCCCGACGTGATTGAATCAGCCGACACGAACGTCGATCCCAAAAGTGGCGAACGGGTGGCAGTGAAAATTAAGAGTCATCACAACGTCGGCGGCTTGCCCAAAGACTTGCGCTTCAAGTTGATCGAACCTTTACGAAAATTGTTCAAAGATGAAGTGCGAAAAGTCGGTCGCTCGATTGGATTGCCAGAGGAAATTGTACAACGGCAACCCTTCCCTGGTCCCGGACTGGCGATTCGCATTTTAGGCGAAGTGACGGCAGAACGGTTAAATATCCTGCGGGATGCTGACTTAATTGTTCGTCAGGAAATTAATCGCCAGGGGATGTACCACGACTTCTGGCAAGCTTTTGCCGTGTTGCTGCCGATCCGCAGCGTAGGCGTAATGGGCGATCAGCGCACCTACGCTTACCCGATTGTCTTGCGCTTTGTTTCTAGCGAAGATGGCATGACGGCAGACTGGGCGCGTGTTCCCTACGATTTGTTGGAAACGATTTCCACCCGAATTGTGAATGAAGTTCGGGGTGTGAATCGAGTGGTTTACGATATTACTTCTAAGCCACCTGGAACTATCGAGTGGGAATAATAAAGTAGTAAGAATTTTTAACGCAAAGGTACCCAAAGGTTAGCGCCAAGGTACGCAAAGTTTAAGAGACAGAGTGAAAGCTCTGTCTCTTTTTGGCTTGAAAGAGCGGTTCAACTGGATTTTGAAATAAATTATGTTTTCTTTAACTTTTGTGGAAAACTCGTAAAATTCTGTGGAAAAGTCCCCTCATCTGTGGAAAACTACCTAGATTTTGATTCTGCTTCGTAGGTAATTTGATCGGATTGGTAAGCAGGTGGCTCGATGTGAATCAAAATTCGGACGGGGCTAAATCTTTCTTTTAGGCGGTTCTCGACTTCTTCTGTAATTTGGTGGGCAGTTTCTACATCGGTGACGTCTACAATCAAGTGCATTTCGATGAATACCTGACGCCCAACAACGCCTCTAGAAGCAATTTCGTGACAATTAATCACTCCTGGAACTTGGATGACGATCCCATGAATGGCTTCGGGCGCGATCGCCATCTCATCGACTAGCCAGGGCAAATTATCTTTAATCACGTTCCAACCACTGCGAAACACTAACAAGGCAACGGGAAAGGAGAGAATAATATCCAACCACTGAAGTTGCGGCAGATTCAATACCTGTCCTTGCCAGACGCCAATCAACCCACCCAAAACAGCAATTGTCACCCAGACATCGCTCATGGTGTGCTGGGCATCTGCAATCAAAATGGGGCTGCCTACCTGCTGCCCAACATGGCGTTCGTAGAACGTGACAAAAATATTCACGCCCAGCACAATCAGCAGCAACCACAGCTCTGAGGGGGAAATGATGACGGGTTTACCACCGCCGCTGAGAATTCGCTCAATTGCCCCTTGCAGAATTTCAAAGCAGGCAATTCCTAAGAAGGCGGCAATTCCTAACGCTCCCACACCTTCAAATTTCTGGTGTCCGTAAGGATGATCCCGATCGGGTTGAGGTGAAGAAAATCGGCTGGCAATTAATCCCAAAATGTTGTTGGCGCTATCGGTAACGCTATGCAAGGCATCCGCTAGCAAGCTGAGAGAACCCGTCCACGACCCCAGCACTGCCTTCAACATCATGACGAACAGGTTGAGCAGTAGGGTAATGATTAAAACCTTCCGCACTGCCGAGCGGTTATCTGCTACCACAGAATTTTCCTCACTCGCCATTTAGAGTTCTATGGCATTCAGTCTAAAGCTTGTGGCTTCACCTTGCATCTATCCTCTTGTAAATGCTGTCTGTTCTAAGTTATGAGTGATAAGTTAATTCACAATTCAAAACTCTTGATTGCTCATGTCTTCTTCAAAACTCATCCTCAACTTAGTTGAAGGTTCTGTTTCCTTCAGCTTTACGCCCCAGGCAGCCCAAGATTTACAAGGCGCGATCGCTCAATTGATGCAGAGTCTCAAAGTCATTGCAGGTGGCGGCGGCAAAACCAATCCCCAAAAACCAATGGAATATCGATACACGGGGGATGTCTTTCTAGAGATTTTCTGCAATCCTAATATCTGGCCGACTCCCTTTGCCGCTAAAGTTTTGATCTCCCTCCGAGATGACCGCATTCGCCTGACTACGGAGGCAGAACTTACTCGCTTAATTGAGGATGTTAATCAGTATTTAGAACAGATGGGCTAAAACTGGGCGGGCAAATGGTTTCTTTAGATTCTTTCTTAGGACGGATGCTACTACCCTAAGAAGTCTGCAAAATGTCCCTTTGTGTGTGCTAAATGGTAGCATTAAGACGCCAGATCCTGCGTTTGTTTACTCACTTGGCGGAAAGCCGAAAGCTAGAAACTTAAAAGTGAGTGGTGCCGAGCGGTTATTTATCGAAAGCGATCGCTAAGGGCTGTCTAACCTTCATTCAATCTGACTGATTTATCTAATGAACTCTAATAATCTGCTGGAGTTAGTACAAAAAGGATTTCGCGTTACTTTGGGTGCAACCGCTTCTCTAGTTGAGAGCGTACAAGACACTCAAAAGCGAGAGCAAAATCTTGAGCTGTTAAAGTCAGACGTCAATCTGGTGGTTCAACAACTAGCAGAAAAAGGAGAGATTACGGAGCTTGAAGCCCGCACTTTCCTGAATTCTCTAATGGCGCAAGCCAATGATGCAGCTAGCACACAATCTTCTGGAACTCCGAGCCGCCCTGCGACAACGCCGGTGACAACGGTTGCCCAGCCAGATATGCAATTGGAGCTAGAGGAGCTAACTGCACAAATTGCTGCAATGCGAACTGAGTTAGAAAAGCTGCGCGACCCCAACTCAGGGATTTAGGTCGGGGATTGCTAGCAGCTTTATCAAAGCATTTATTAGGCTTGCTCCTAGTAGCCTATCCGAAGGTTTGTGCTGAGCAAAACGAAGGACTTGAAGTGTTGTCACGCATCTCGGTTTGAGCAGAGATCCTGCAAAGAGATTTGCGCGATCGCAGCGCGATTGTTGATGACAACGTTACGCCAACACTCCACAACGTTTTGCTCAGAATGGCATCTTCACTTTTTGGATAGGTCTAAGAAGCGAACTTAATTATTCGCACTAGAAAGAATCAGAATATTCTCCAAACCAGGCTAATTAAGAATCAACAGGTGAAAGAATAAAAGCAGTCTTTCCTTAAGTTGAGACAAGCGTGGAATCAAGCTTGTCCTGAGTTTCACTGTTTCCAGTGGAACTGTAGGATTGTCTTAAAGGTAAAAAAATATCAATCGTTGTCCCATTGTTCTTGCCCCATCAGATCGCCGATGCGATCGCGGAGTAAGATATTGCATCTTTCTAATTCACACTCAACACAAACCCACTCCCGTGCAGGGATGTACTGGCACAGAACGTAGATGGGTTGCTGACGAGTCACAATTCCTTTCTCCACCAATTGACGGGCTTCTTCTTGAAGAACGTCGATGGAGTATTGCACAGATGATTTAGGCGGCATTATATCAGCAGTCATGGTCTCAGCCTCGAAACTAACGAGCTACGACTATAACTTAATATAATCCAATACTGCTTAGCGCGGAAATAATTTTTGAACAGTATATCAAGTTACAAATGAATTTATTCGTTTAATAAGGATTCCAAAAGTCAGGGAACTTTGACATAAAAATATATCCTTATGCTGATGAAATTGTCGAAGAACGGATCTATTTATAATTAAGCCTGTATTTTCAAATTGAAGACACCGTAAATAATCGGTGATAACGGTTATGACATTGATTAACAAAATTAATCAATGTGCTGCACAGTTGCTAAATGCTTAGAGCTGGGGCACCGAACAAAACTTCAAGGGCGATCGCCTGAGCTGCTGGCATCTGTCCGTAAGAAAACACACAAGGGATATGTGGGGGCAGGTGTGGGAGAAACTGTTCCAGAAGATAAGGACTGCCGTAAATCACTAGCGCTTGGAGTTCGGCATTGCCTAAGAGTTTTTTAAACAAGTCCTGAGCCAACGGTGTCAAGCCAGCACTGCCTCGGAAAGGATTCCCACGGATGAACAGCTGGAGTAGGGTTGGCTGGGCATTTAAACCCGATTTATGATAAAACACCCAGCCAGGAATTAAGGTGGTGTGGGGATCGAGTAGTTGGAGTTGATAGCCGTGCTGTTTTGGCAGAGCCACAGCCGGTGCTTGTTTATCGAGAAAATCACAATTCAGGGTGTCATCCACCACGATTAAGTTGCGTAAGTTGCCCTGACAGGGAAGTAAAGGAATTTCGCCATGAACGACGAGCGCCTCTCGCACGATGTTGGCAGATGTGGCGAGGGCGTGTGGTTGAGCTAGTTGGAGGAGATGGGGAGGGAATGGTGAAGGCGCTGGTTGGACTTCAGGCGCGATCGCCCTTGCCTCTACAGGCGGTTGTGCTGTGCCTTGTTGGACTCGGCGCTTGGCTGTCCAGATACGCTCAACAGAGGCACGAATTCGCGCCTCTGAAATGCGTCCCTGTGCTACCGCGTCGCACACCGCTTGGATAGCACCCGCAGGATCGACTGGCATCAGCAAAATATCTGCACCGGCTTCGACAGCTAAGACTGGAGCTTCATTTGCTCCATAGCGGTTGGCGATCGCTCCCATCACCAATGCATCGGTAACAATTAATCCTTCAAATCCCAGCTGTTGCCGCAGCAGTTGAGTCAAAATCGGTTGGGAAAGGGTGGCAGGGCGTTCGGCATCCCAAGCCGGGATCAGGAGATGGGCACTCATTACGGCATCTACACCGGAGGCTGTACCCGTACCGATTGCTTCTTGAAACGGCAGTAACTCAATCTCAGCAAGTCGTGCCGGGGAATGGGGCAAGACGGGCAAATCTAGATGGGAATCCACCGCCGTATCGCCATGTCCGGGAAAATGCTTAGCAGTCGTTAACACCGGATAAGCTTTCGCCCCCCGGATGAAAGCAGACGCTAGTTGAGTCACTTCCTCTGGGTTTTCGCCAAACGCCCGGACGTTAATCACTGGATTATTAGGATTGTTATTCACATCCACAACCGGCGCAAGCACCCAGTTGATGCCAATCGCGAGGGCTTCCGAGGCGATGATGCCTCCCATTTGTTCGGCGTATTTCAAGGCAAGAGAGGCATCTTTCCGGAATACTGCCCCGATTGCCATCGGTGGCGGAAACCAAGTTGCCCCAGAAAAGCGCTGTCCGACGCCTTCTTCAATATCAGCCGCGATCAGCAAGGGGGTTTTTGCCCAGTCTTGGAGTTGTTGCGATCGCAGTGCTAATTCTCCAGCACTGCCTCCCAACAAAATGACCCCCCCGACGCCCAAATCCTGCACCCAGTGTTGCAGAACTGCCGCCGGTGGTTCCCAATCTGGATACTGAATTTGGTGGTCGAACAGGTAGCCTGACGCCCGTACCACGACCATTTGCGCTACCTGTTCTGCTAGAGAGAGCGATTCCCACTCCGGCAGCAATGCCACAGATTTCAATCTTCTGCCTCAACGATGTCTTCTTCTTCCACTCTCGCAGCCGGACGGTCTTGATTAAGCTGATTCAACAAAGACAAAATGCGATCGCCTCTTTCCAGAGAACGATCTTCCTGAAACAGTAACTCTGGTGTCCGACGCAGTCGCAACCGTTGACCGAGTTCGCTGCGGACAAAGCCAGTTGCTGCTCTTAACCCAGCCATCGTTTCTACCTTTGCTTCCTCGGTGCCATAGATGCTGACGAAGATTTTAGCGTGTTGTAGGTCGCCTGACACATCCACATCGGTGACGCTGACCATGCCAGCACCCACGCGATCATCTTTGATTTCGGTTAGCAGCATTTGGCTGATTTCGCGTTTAATCAATGCGGCAACGCGAGAAACACGGCGACTTGTAGCCATAATCATCTGCTGCCTTTAAGACAGTGTGAGCAATGCTTTTACTCATCCTACCTAAATCGGACTCACTCCCAGCATCGCCCGTAGGGTTAGGGTAATAAAAGTTAAGGCTGCCACCAGAAAGCCCATCAAAGCGATCGCGCTGGTTCGATTTTGGAGTAGCGGTTTCAACCACCCAAAGGTATAAAAGAATACCCCTAGGATAATGGTGACAAAGTAGCGGGGGTAGCGAGAGATATTTTCCCAAAAGCCATCAAACATATTATTTAAAGCAGCCGACACAAAAAGCGGCGATAAGTCACTGCATCTTAACTGGTAACATTTGTCTGCGAGTTCGACAAGCTCGGCATCGCCCCTAAATGGGGTTTCGTCGAGAGATGGTTCGCCAAGCGTCCGGTGGTAGCAGGTTACTACCCGCTATATTTGTCCAACCGCGACCCATTGACTCATAACACATTGCCCGATAACACACGGACTCATAAGAGCGATCGCGTGTTTTGGTCGCGGTGAGAGTCATTTTTTTCCTCTTGTCGAACCCGCTAGGTATTCTAAATTAAATCATATCCCCCCACTTCCACAACAACTGTTACAAACGCTTTAATTTTTTTAGATAGCTAGAAGCAATGTCAACTCAGACGACACAACAAGAAATAGCGCGTCCTTTTCTAAAATGGGCTGGTGGGAAAAGCCAGCTAATTCAGCAATATATTCCCTATTTTCCCCCAAAATTTACAACTTACTATGAGCCATTTTTGGGTGGCGGCGCTCTTTTCTTTCATTTATTGCCGAAAGTATCTATTTTGACGGATATTAATGGCGAGTTAGTCAATGTTTTCCGATGTGTAAGGGATGAAGTAGAACCGCTAATTGAATTCTTGCACCAGCATCAAATGAATCATAGTAAGGAGTATTATTACTGCATGCGATTGATGCAACCTAACACCCCTCTAGAAAGAGCTGCTCGATTTATTTACCTCAACAAAACTTGCTTTAACGGATTATATCGAGAAAACTCAAAAGGGGAATTTAATGTTCCCATTGGGAAATACAAAAATCCAAAGATTTGTAATCCAGCTTTACTCAGATCGGTTTCCGCTGCGCTTCAGAGTGCCCTGATTGATGTTAGACCTTTTGAAGCTGTTTTGCAATCTGCAAAGACCGCTGAAGATTTTGTTTTCTTTGACCCACCTTATTATCCTCTAAGCCCTACTAGTAACTTTACCGCCTATAGCCGTAATTCTTTTAATGAAGCTGACCAAATTCGGCTCAGGGATGTCTTTGTAGAACTGGCGAAGCGTGGTGTCAAAGTGATGCTTTCTAATTCTGACTGTCTGTTTATCCGAGAAATTTACAGCAACTTTAATATTTACGAGATATCAGCTTCCAGAATGATTAATTCCAACGCTAGAAAACGGGGCAAAATATCTGAATTATTAATCACATCTTATGCAAGATAACTGCTTACCCATAAAATAACGTAAAGTATTTGCCGTACAATTTTACTGAATTATTGGTATTTGTTATAATAGTATGTATATATTATTCGACCGTTGAGTGTTAATTGCTCGATTGAAATAAGCTTGCAAATTTGTAATTTACCACATGGGATAGAAGTATGTGTGGAAGATTTACCCAAGGTAAGTCCGCTGAGACAATCGCCCAAGCATTCCAGGTAAATGATGTTCCACTCCTGATGCCTCGTTATAATATTGCGCCCACCCAGTCAGCACAGACAGTTTTACAAAATCCAGAACAGTCTCAACGACAGTTCAAAATGTTGCATTGGGGGCTGATTCCCCGTTGGGCAAAAGATACAAAAATGGGAGCAAAACTGATTAATGCACGGGCGGAAACGGTAGCCGAAAAACCGGCTTTTCGGGCAGCTTTTAAACAACGACGTTGCTTAGTAGTAGCGGATGGTTTTTATGAGTGGAAGCAGCAAGACGGGAAAAAGCAGCCATTTTATTGTCGCGTCAATGATGGACAACCTTTCGGCTTTGCTGGTTTGTGGGAGCATTGGGAAGGAGAGGATGGTGAGGAAATAGATTCTTGCACAATTTTGACAACAGAACCCAATGAGGTAATGCGCCCGATTCACAACCGAATGCCAGTCATTCTCGATCCAAAAGATTATGATTTGTGGTTGGATTCACAGGTGCAAAAGCCGGAGTTATTACAGCCTTTGTTGCGTCCATATTCAGCAGAAGAAATGGCAACTTATCCAGTCAGCACAAAGGTAAATAAACCAATGAATGATACGGCGGAGTTGATCAATAGCCTTTAAGCGATCGCACTCTCAAGATAGTCGGGTGAGCATCGATCGCCTTACCTTCCAGTTTGCCTCCTCAAATACTTCCAAAACTTCTGTCTTCCGGTAGAGGGTAAAAACCAGTTAAGCGTGAGCTATGCTGGCAGTGATTTCTATCGAGTCCAAACCGTTTTAGGAAAGCAGCCGTTATGCCAGAAAGTTTCTTGCTCAGCCGCGTACTAATTCGCTTCAACGGCAAAGCTGATGAACCTCTTAGCCAAGATTTATCAGCGGCTGCTTTGACACCTGATGGCAGCTTGTGGGTAGGTTCTGATGAAACGAGAACGATTGAGCGCTTATCCCCTGTCGAGCCATATATCTTCAGCAAACATCAGCAATTTTTTGTAAAAGATTTCATCGATTTAGCCGATCCGGAAGGCGAAATCGATATCGAGGGAATGGATTATACAAACCATTATCTTTGGTTCATCGGTTCCCACAGTACAAAGCGTAAAAAAATAAAGGGCAAAGACCTTGAGAAGGATCTTGATAAACTAGCAACCATAAAGTTTGAACCAAACCGTTATTTACTTGCCCGGATTCCTGTAGTAAAAGGTGAATTAGTTAAATCAGTCTCTCACCCAGAACAGCCAGATAAAAAACTGACAGCAGCCTGTCTGCAAAAAATAGGAAATAGTAACGTTCTGATAGAAGCACTCAAACAGGATCGGCACCTAGGGGCATTTCTAACAACTTCTATCCCCTCTAAAGAAAATGGATTTGATATCGAAGGCTTAGCGATTCGGGGAGATAGGATTTTTATCGGCTTGCGAGGCCCTGTACTGAGAGGGTGGGCAATTATTTTAGAGGTTGAAGTTGCAGAAACCGAGCCAGGAATTTTAACGCTGAAGAAAATTGGCAAAGATGGGAAGCAATACAAAAAACATTTTGTAGAGTTGAATGGGTTAGGTGTCCGGGAACTATGTCTGGATGGTGAAGACTTGATCGTTCTAGCGGGACCCACGATGGATTTAGAAGGTGCGCTGAGAGTCTTCCGCCTGAAAAATGCCTTACAACGTGATGAAAACAGCATCTCTTGGCAGAAAGAGGGAGATTTGGAAGTGTTGTTTGATCTGCCTTTCAGATTTGGTTCCGATCATGCGGAAGGGTTGGCACTGTTTCCCTGTTTAGGACAACCAAATTCTCTAATGGTGGTTTATGATTCTCCGGATGAGAATAGAGTCGTGAAGCCGAATGGTATTTTTGCAGATGTCTTCAGTTTGAAGTCTCTACCTTGTTAACTCTCAGGGACACGGCATTGCCGTGTCCTTACAAACAATATGTATTGCACGTTCATTGAGAACCTCACTAATCGCTAAATGTGTTGGAGATTATTAGCCCTTAGCAAAAGAGAAAAATGCAAACTGACAAGTTAGCGATGCTAACGCGATCGCGTCCTTCTTATACTAGCCACGCAGGAAAGGGCAAATCGCTTCTTAGGATTTGTTTTTCATCCCCTGAATGCGCGTCACGATTAATCCGCCACCAACAGCACCTAATAATATAATCCCGCCTACTGCGATAGTAGGTTCAACCGTGGTTTGAGAGCTAGAAACTGTGCGAGGTTCGAGCGTAGATTTTAGCGCTGGGAAGGCTAATTCTACAAATAACTTATGGGCGGCAGTCGTAGGATGAATGCTATCCCAAAATAAATATTCGTTTGGATTGTTACATATTTTGGATCTGCTAACGCAGGCGTTGGTTACATTCGTGAAACCGAATTTTTTTGGATTGTTGGTGACTTGATTGTAAAGAGAATTGACATCAAGATAGGTGATTTTGATATCAGAGTTGAGTTGCTGACGCAAACCGTTGAGGGATGCGGCTAATCCAGAATTATGCTTCTTTGTTAAAACGTTGAGGGAGCCGGAACGTTGAGTTGTGCGCGTGCCGGGAAGCTTTCCTAAATCTGGTAAGTTAACAACTACGATATTTTTTGCGCCTGCTGCCGAGAGGGACTTCACCGCGATCGCTAAATTGTTGATTGGCACGGTAGAGTCGGTAGCGCCTCTTAGGTAATCATTCGCACCAGCCCAGACAACATACAGAGCCTTAGGATTAGCCGCGGAATGGGTTGCCTTAAAGCTCTCGATCTGCGTCAGCAATCCAGGGGGAATCTGCTTAGAATTGCCTGTAGTCGCGCCTCCGTAGGCGAAATTCGTCTCTGTACTGGATTTTAATTTCAGCTTAGAGGCGAGATAATCTGTCCAAACCGGGCCATTGGAATAGCGTCCTTGAAAGTAGGGTGGGCTTGGAGGATATTGCCCGTTGGTAGCCTCTAATACATTGCCAACATCGGAGAGGCTATCTCCAAAAACATAAATCTGATTAAAATTTTGTGCCGAAACCGCATTCGGAGATCCCAAAACGCTGAAGAGCGTGAGAAGCGCAAGGACGCGCCTAGGCTTTGCGATCGCTGCTTTAGCAGTAGCCATCCACAACTTTTTCATGAACATCCCCAGAAACTCCGATTAGAGCTATCACCAGCCGCTTTCTCCTTGTAGCAAAGTTTCTGGAAGATGGCTGAGCGAGTAGCGATCGCTTGACAAACTGTGCTTGTCATTTGCAATTCATCCATAAACGCGATCGCGCTTATGCTTGGGGCCTTTCAATTCTCTACCCTAACTCATGTTTCAAAAATGTAACTTTAGCTACTTTTTACTGAAAATGTCATTAAAATATGACTTATACGGTCTTACCGCGTACCCGTTCTATCAGCAGAGGTTGTCTTATGCCAGAACTTATCTGTACTGTTCCCGTTCCCAAAACCCCACAAGAATTGGAACAAGCCGTTGAGCAATACATCACTAGCGATATCAGCGGTACTGAACTCATTTGTAAGTGGCAAGCCATCCGCGATGCTTCCCTAGATCAAGACTTTTGCGTGCCTACTGATAGCGACCAAGTTGCAGGCGGAGACAGCTATTAAGTTACATCTATTGGCACGGATTGGGCGCTTAGGAGTATGGGTTGATTAACCCCCCATTTCCGGCGTAGGGGTATGGCATTGCCATACCCCTACAGATTGGGACTTTTGTAAGTTATTTAGTCCATGTTCATTGGCAATAAATCGATAAAAACTCCCCCAGATGATCTGAGGGAGTTTGATTTTAAGTTTTCAAAAACCGAATTACACCGAGACTGGAGTATTTACAAGCTTCTTTAGCCGAGGAGTTGCAACCATTTTCATTCCTTCCGGTGCGGCTAAAGTCAAACCCCGACGCACTGGAATCACCGGACGCTTATTAACGAGCGACACTTGAAAATGCGACACAATTGTCGCGAGAACCAATTTCATTTCATACATGGCAAATGCCATCCCGATACAGCGACGATTTCCGCCACCAAAAGGCAAATACTCGTATGGAGAAAATTGCCGTTCTAAAAAGCGCTCTGGCTTGAATTGCTTCGGCTGTGGGAAAGTTTCCTCCCGATGGTGGGCTAAATAGATACTGGGGACGATAACCGTTCCTGGGGGCAATTTGTAGCCGGATATCTCAATGGGCGATCGCACAACCCGAACAAAGGTATTCGCAGCAATTGGATAAATACGAAGCGTTTCAGAGCAAACTGCCGTTAGATAGGGCAGTTTGGCAATGACACTTGGATCTGGATCGGCGTCAACAGAGTCCAACTCAGCGAGCAGTTTGTCGCGCACCTGCGGTAATTGGTCAACCCAGTACAAAGCCCACGTCAGCGCAGAAGCCGTGGTTTCATGTCCGGCGACAAGCAGAGTCATTAACTCATCGCGTAACTCTACATCCGTCATCGGTTGACCTGCTTCATCACGAGCAGACATCATTAAGCTGAGGATATCTTGCCGATTCGGGTTAGCTTCCGCTCGACGTTCCGCAATCTGAGCGTAAATCAGTTCGTCAATTTGTTTTATTTGGCGCAGCATCCGACCCCAAGGACTCCAATCGCCTAAATCTTGTTTAAGAAACTCAAAAAAGAAGGCGCTGGAGTTGAAGCGGGAAGTCATCAAGTCCAGGGTTGAACCGATTAAGCTGCGTAGTTGTTCCAAACGCGACCCCTCATCTAGTCCAAACACCACCCGTAAGATGACGCGCAGGGTGATTTCTTGCATCGACGCACGGATGTTGAAGGGTTTGCCAACCGTCCATTGATTCATCACCTGCTCGGCGATTTCAGAGATAATCTGACCGTAAGCCCGCATCCGTTCCCCGTGAAAGGGAGGGGTTAACATCTGTCGTTGGCGCTGATGGCGATCGCCATCCAGCAGGAGCAGAGAATTTTCTCCCATTAAAAACTCTAAGCCGCTGTTCCCCCTCCCAGCGTCTAACTGACTAGAATCAGCAGTGAAAATCGTTTGCAGTGCTTGTGGTTGGCTGAAATAGACAATCGGAGTCCCCTGGCTTCCCTGGATGGTGAAGGTGTCACCATAAGCTTTTGCATAATCATCCAGGTACTTGATGGGCTGAAAAATAAATTTCATTAACCGCAGCGATCGCGCAGTGTTTGGCCCCTTAGGCAGGTTATGAGTGAGTTCCATTGAGGCGTTTTGTGTTCAGAGCTATTCGATTCTATTGTGGCGAGTTTGGAGGGCGGAGTGTTGGCTTTCAACCCGATGTCCTCAGAGGGCGATCGCTTGCTTCTTATCGTAGCGATTGACAAAGATTGCGCCAGTCAAGCGCTGCGCTAAGGCACAAAAAGCTCCCCTCGATCCCATTAAGCGGTATATTCGGTGGAGTCAGCATCACAAGCGAGCAGTGCCAAGAATAATTGCGATTCTCAACGGAAAGGGAGGAGTCGGTAAAACCACTACAGCAGTCAATCTGGCTGCAACCTTCTCGGAAGAAAAACGGGTTCTTCTGGTCGATGCAGATATTCAGGGTTCGGCGACTTGGTGGGTTGAGCGTAGCGAGAAAGGAATGGGCTTCGATCTCGCTCAAGAGACAGATCCAAAACTTTTAGGTCGTTTACGTAAGATAGAAGGCTACGATTTAGTAGTAGTGGATACGCCTCCAGCATTGCGATCGGAAGCATTAGCGGCGGTAGTAGCGATCGCTGATTATCTGGTTTTACCCACGCCTTGTGCGCCGATGGATCTGGCTGTACTCATTGAGACAGTAAGGGAAACCGTCATGCCAGTTGGAATCGCCCATCGGGTACTTCTGACAAAGGTGGATGCGCGAAGTTTGGGGGAAGCACTGGAGGCTCAAAACACACTTCAAGAGCTAGGAATTCCTGCTTGCCATAGCTTTGTCCGTGCCTACAAAGCCCACGAACGAGCGGCTCTTGAGGGGGTGCCGATTCATCAATGGGCGGGGAAAAAGGCGCGGGAGGCGGAAGCAGACTATCGCCGCGTGGCTAATGAAATACAGCGTGATTGGAGAGACTAAAAATAATGGCTAAAAAACGTATCTCAGACTTACTACACGAAGAAGCACAAAAATCGCCAGATTCAGAAGCTGAACCTGTTCTAGAGGCGACCGTTGAGGAAGTTATAGAAGTAGAGGCGGAAATAATAGAGGATTCATCAACAGATACGTCCGATAAAACTCCTGCTAAAAACTCAAATCCAACGAAGGCTGACTTAGAAGCAAGTGTGACAGAGTTAAAAACAGCTCTGGATCAAGCACGCCAAAGGGAGGAAGCTCTACAGAAGCAAATCACCGATTTGCAATCGAATTTGGATGAGCAAAAATCACTGATGGCTGACTTGAAAGGTGTTGTGAAGGAAACACGCAAAGTGGAAACCTCTTTACACCAGCAAATTGCCAATTTGCAGGCGGATTTGGATGAGCAAAAAAAATTGCTAAACAAGCATCAAAAAGCTCAAGAGCAAGCCAAACAGTTGAAAACAGAGCTAGAGCAAGCCAAAAAAGCAGCGATGCAACTTGCAGAAGCGAACTCTAAGCTAATTGAAGAAGCCAATGCTCTACACAAAGCGCCGCAAGCTGCTCAACCACAGAAGCACAAAACATCTGAGCGGGTATCTAACATCTTCTCTGAACCTCCAACCGATGAGCCTGCTGATTTTGCCTCAAAAAGTTGGTTGCTGTAAATACTCTTAGTAAAGAGGGCGAATAGAATTCGCATCTATACAGACTAAACCCACCTATGCGGGTTTCAAAAGTCCGCGTTAGCGTAGCGTGCGCGTTAGCGCATAGGCGGATTTTGTTGAATAGAAGCGAAGCAACTTCTGCCCCCCGTCTTCTTGAAGGGGGGTAAGGGGGTTGGCGTAGCCGCGATTTCTAATCGCCAGGAATATTTGCAAGATTGGGATGTATAGCAGTAGGGGCGGGTTAATAACCCGCCCCTACATCTAAGCGCACTTGTTATTTAGCTGAATTCAAAATCCGAAATTGATTAAGCAGGATTTGCTTGCGCTCTTCTCTGGAGTAAGTTGAGAATCGAAGCTTTTTCCAGAAGTCCTACTAGCACGCCGTTTTCACGAATCACGGGTAGTTGAGTGAGTTTTTCTTGTTCTAGCAGTGTCACCACTTCTAGTAAAGATTGATCGGATTTGACGGTTGTGGAGAATTCGACGGGTTTTGTTAGCTGTGCGACTGATATTTCAGTCCACTGGGAGGTTGGGACAGCTTTGAGATCGTCAACTGCGATCGCTCCCACTAATTGTCCTTCCTCATTGGTAACTAAGAACCGCGACGCTTCGTTTTTGCCAATGATGTACTCGTTAACAAACTCTCTTAGGGAAAGCGACTCAGATACAATCGGGCTATCACTCATGACTGCATCTTCTGCGGTCAAAGCGGCTAATTGTTCTTGCACTCTAGCAGCTTGGGTTGCTCGACCCGCGTTTTGCAGCAAGAACCAACCGATTAACAAGTTCCAGAAGTTGAGACCGCCGCCTAATAGTAGAGGAACCAGACCAGAAGCGATCGCTATCCAACCAATGACTTGACCGGCGCGACCCGCAAACACGACACCTTTATAAGGATTGCCGGTGATCTTCCAAACCAACGCCTTGAGGATATTCCCACCATCCAGGGGCAAGCCAGGAATCAGGTTAAACAGCGCCAGCACTAAGTTGACGTAAGCCAGCACTCCGAGGATTGCTCCAAACGGCCCGGAAATGCTCGTGGTAAAGCCAATCGCGCTAATTAGACCAAACAGCGCCAAACTGACTAAAGGCCCTGCGATTGCCAGCCAGAATGCTCCTGCTGGGGTCTTTGATTCTTTTTCTAAGCTGGCGAGACCACCAAACAGAAATAAGTTGATAGATTTAACTTCAATTCCCTGCTTGATAGCCACAAAACTGTGTCCCAGTTCGTGCGCCAAGACGGATGCAAACAACAGCAGCGCCGCAATTAATCCCAGTAGCCAGGGTAATCCCCCGCCGAGTCCGGGAAATTGAGCCGCTAGTCCACTGCCATAACTCACCGTCACCCAAGCCAGGACAAAGAACCAGGTTGGATGTACGTTGAAGGGAATTCCGAATAAATTGCCGACGCGAATCGTGCCGTTCATTACGCCACCTCTGCTTTAACATCTGAGAGGCTTAAATTGAACCTCTCTTTCTTGCACCTCTTTATCGTAACGATATGTAACGAGGATTTTAATCTTTCAGCTACCGTACTATCCGTCCGTTAAGGTTCGGTTTTGGAATAGCCTAGTGTGAGGCATTCTTACTTTTGCCTCGGCATAATAGAATCAGTACTGCTCTTGAAAGGCTGACTTCTGCATCACGTCCTTGGGGCAGAAAAGCTCTCCCAACCTCGACGACCGCAGGTGTTTCCCTATGCCCGTCTCCGAAACTCAAATCACCCGCTCTTACAATCAAGAAGAGATTCAGCAAATTCTCCAGATTGCGATCGCGCGTCAAACTGACGACACAGAATTTACCCGCGAACAGCTACTGGAAATCGCCTCTGAATTAGAAATCTCTCCAGAGTGTCTTCAGGTGGCAGAACAGCAGTGGCAAGCCAAACAGGGAGAAATCCAAAAGCGGCAGGATTTTAATCTCTACCGACGCACCAAATTACAGAAACAAGCTGGCAAATATACAATCGTCAATTCGTTTTTGATGCTGCTGAATATCGTGAATGCCGGTCAGCTTTCTTGGTCTTTATATATCGCCTTATTCTGGGGATTAGCTCTGGGGCTTAATGCTTTGAATACCTTTCAATCTGGAGGCGAAGATTACGAAAAAGCCTTTCAGAAATGGTATCGTCAGTACCAATTGAAACAATCACTGACCACTGTTTGGGATAAGGTTCTCAAAGCTTGGCAGACTTAAAACATATTCCCCTAGCGAAGAGAAATTTGCGGCTACGCAAAGGAAGGGGGTTGAAAATCAGTCTTGATGAGCGAGAATTTTGTCTAGAGACGTTGTATGCAACCTCTTGGGATTCGGTAATTCATGCTTGGCAGATATGCCAAAGGCGCGATCGCGTACAGCCCTTTGGGCATGAAAACAGCGAAGCGAGGGATTAGCCTCGCGCTGACTTGTCAGTTCTCATTTTCCCCCAGTCAGCATATCTCCTACAGGAACAGCTTTCGTTTGCCTTAAAATAATCCTGTCGGCTTGGTTAAACTAACCAGACTTTTACGGCTAGACAAGTTACGGCTAGACAAGTTCTCTCTGCATTCTCCCTGCATTAGATATGGTTCAGTACACTCTCGCACAAAGCCCAGAAGTCATCCTGACTGTTTCAGGCAAAGATTCAAAAAAAGCCCGTGAGAAAGCGATGGAGCAGCTCATGGAACTCATGGATGCAGACAAGCTACCCACCGATCTTGAAGATGGATTTAGTCCGGAACAACTGATTGAAGTCAAAGAGCTAGAAGCGGATGGGACTAGCGATGAAGACGCCGTAACCCAAGCTGTACAAGTTCTGAGCAACCTTGCCACACTGAAGCTGAAGGTGCAGGAATCACGCGCCGAGGCGCTGAAGGTTCGCGCTCAAGTAGATATCCTGTTTTCAGAAAAGTCGGTGAGTGAAGAGGAAATCGCGCAACTCAAGGACGGTTTTAAGGTTCTCAAAACCTTTGCTCAAGTGAATCTGCGCTACCACGAGGCTCGCTCGAAAGCAGAGCAAGCTCGGAGCGTGTTAGATCAAGCTTTAAAATCTCCTGAGAGCTAATTTCTCTGCTTAGGCGCATCCGCTGCGCGATCGCGTCGGCGAGAATTCAGATTTGATAAGCGATCGCGCTGTTGAGTTTTTCTCTCATTCGCAGCGCCAAATGCATCTGTAACCACCCAAGAAGATAAGCAATGATTCAATTTGGTAAAACTCCTTCTGATTCCGGAGAAAAAAACTGGCGAAACCAGCTGGCTCAGTTTGTCAAAGCTAATCAGCAAGAATTGGCAGCATTATCTTGGGGTTTGTGGTTAGAAAATGGAGACACTCAAGGTTATCTAGGGATCGATGTGCAACCAAAGCCGCATTTCGTCTATTGTCCAAAAGAGGCAATAGAAACACTCAATAATAAAGTCGAAAACCAGCTTCAGGAGATGGTAGGAGTTGTGGAGGCTCATAACCCTGAAGTGGAGGTTCTGATCATTGGAATTGGTGAGGGGCAAATAAAGCTAGTTCAGTTTCAACCAGAACCTCCACCTCCCGCTTGCTTTGAGAAAGTCGCCGCAGATGTTAATACATTGCTAGAGCGATTAGAGCAGCAGATGGGCGAGCAGATACAAGGTTAAATCCTAAAAAGCGATCGCGTCAGCGTATGTCTTCTTAGTGTTGCTCGCACGCTTGCTAGTGAGGGGAAACGCTAGCAGTGCTAAGAGCGCATACACTAACGCAATCTGATCTTAGAATCTGTTTCCAATAACTGGGTAAATATTGTTGGCATATAACATATATGTTTCCCCTCCGAGCTAAGTCTCCTCTTGATTGAGAAAGCACGTGCAAAGCTTGTAGAGTAGACTTTGCTTGGGGAGCGTTCTGACCTTGAGGTTATTTGATGCCGAGCTTTATTTGGTACCCTCGTTTGTACAATACTAATTGTGTTGCCTAATGGTAAATGACAAAGGTTAGTGTAATTTAAACTACAAATTTCCTATAACTCTTGAGGCAATCAACCTAAAAATATAGCAAAGAATAACTGTGTTCAATAATTTTGCTTAAATATATGAGCATCTATTTCCTTAGTAATCAAGTAAAAAAAATATGGTGTCTCTGATCGGAATTGATGAATGGAAAGGCTTTACACAAAACAGCGTTGAATGGAATGTTTATAAAGGCGATGCCTATTCCGTTCTCAAAAAATTGCCAGATAGCGCTTATAGTTGTGTAGTGACATCGCCTCCATATTACTGGCTACGTGACTACGGAGTTGATCGGCAAATAGGAAAGGAGGAAACCGTTGAGGAATACGTTAATGCTATTTCATCCGTCATGGATGAAGTTTATCGATTATTGAAACAAGATGGTGTTCTATTTTTAAATGTAGGCGATACATATTATTCAGGCAAAGGAGAATCTCAAGGGGTCGATCGCAAAAGCAGCAAACGTCGTTTTGGACTGAGAGCAGTTGACAAAAGCGGTGGGTTAGGAATTCAACTTCGACCCAAGACAATTATCGGGATTCCGTGGCGGGTTGCCACTGAAATGTTAACAAGAGGATGGATTCTGCGGAGTCCTATTATTTGGCACCGTAAGCATTGTCTTCCTGAATCAGTTAAGGATAGACCTCGACGCAGTTATGAGTATGTATTTATGTTTGTCAAGAACCGTAAATACTATTTCAATCGCCAACCTCTTGTAGATGCTAAAGTAGAAGATATGTGGACTATTGCTGCGCGTCCAAAGCCAACAAGTGGTATTGACACAGCTCCTTTTCCTGACGAGTTAGTTCAGCGGTGTCTCGAAATCGGATGTCCCCCAGAGGGAGCTGTCTTAGATCCATTTGCTGGAAGCGGAACCACCTTAAGAGTAGCATTACAATCCGGAAGACCAGCAACAGGAATTGACCTTAATCTTGATTTCTGTAAATACATGGTTGAGCATTTAAAAAATTTATAAGCGTAAACTTATGTTCCTCAGCATAGATCAAATTAGAGCATCTCTTAAGCTTTTGGAACAGGTACATCCTTTCTATGGAATTACTTTTTTAGCGTGTAAGCAAGCGAATCTACCAGTAGGGAATACCAAAGAATTTTCTCTAGATATGGAAAATAAGAGGTTTCTTGAAAAATACTATAAACCTGCTAATAATTCTAAATGGTATTACCGTGTATTTCGATTATCAGACAAAAATCAGCGTTGGCTGAGGCATGATTATGCATCCTCTGGGTTACAGGCTATTAATACGCAAACCTTTGGGAATGCATTTATTCATCCTAAAAAATCCAAGCTATGGGGATGGAAAAGTAACTATATTGAGATATTAAAATCCCACTTAAAAAGTCATCAGTTGATTCCTACTTTTCATTTGGCTGTATGGTTATATCGCGATCGAGAGTGGCAATTTGATACGACAGCAGAAAGTATTATTAAATTTTTTTTTGATAAGTTTCTGATATCTGAAGAAGAGAAAAGCAATCTTTTTGATATTTCTATCCCCGAAAATATTACCCTCAGCCAACTTTTTCAAGAGCAAAAAGTTTCCTGGGAGGAACTGCAAAGTGCCACTGGCAAGCCTCCGGACGCTCCACCAGAGGAAGGAGGAACTCTGGCATATTTAGAAATACAAGGAGTGGGACCAGCGAAAAAGCTTTGCTTTGAGCCAGCGGAACGAGTTAGTCTAATAACAGGTGATAATGGGCTGGGAAAAACTTTTCTTCTTGAGTGTGCCTGGTGGGCATTAACTGGACAGTGGGCTGGTCATCAAGCATATCCAACGCCGAGTACCAATAACAATGAACCTAACATTATCTTTCAAATTTCTGGAGAATCTAAGTCCGAAAAGGAAAGCGTATCTTATGATAGGAGGACTCAAAGATGGCGTACAATCAAAAATCGCCCAACCATTCCTGGTCTTTTGATCTACGCCAGAGTAGACGGTTCATTTGCAGTGTGGGACCCAGCGAAGGAGTATTGGTCGTTTGAACAAGGAGTTGGAGAAAATGACGGAACTCCACGTCCCTTTGTTTTTGCCAAGGATGAAGTATGGCACGGACACAAAGATAGAAAAGGAAATACTTACATCAATGGATTATTACAGGATTGGATTCAGTGGCAAAGCAGACCAGAAAAATATCCTTTTAACACTCTCGCAAAAGTGCTTGAGCGGCTATCTCCTCCCTCTCAAGGCGACTTAGGGGCTTTGAGGCCAGGCGAACCTGTAAGACTTCCGTTTGATGCTAAGGACATTCCTACTTTGGAACATTCATATGGAACTGTTCCAATTGTTCACGCCTCAGCCGGTGTGCAACGCATCATTACTATGGCTTATCTCATTGTCTGGGCATGGGAAGAACATAAAATTCAGTCAGAACTCATTCGTAGAGAACCGCAAAAGAGGATGGTCATTCTTGTAGATGAACTGGAAGCACATCTTCACCCACAGTGGCAACGTGTTATTTTACCTGCACTTTTAGACGTGAGAGAAGATTTAACTTCTGATTTACAAGTACAGATCATGATTGCTACCCATTCTCCACTGGTGATGGCGTCTGTAGAGCCAAGGTTTGATGCAAAAGTCGATAAGCTATTTCGTTTGAATCTGGTCAAAAGTGATTTATTAGGAAATGAAGTCGAGTTAGATCAGCTTCCTTTCATTCGTCAAGGAGTTGTAGACTCTTGGCTTACATCGGATGTCTTTGAACTGCGACAGGCTCGCTCGTTAGAGGCAGAAAATGCTATAGAGGCTGCGAAAGCTTTGCAATATCAAGACAATCCCAGAGCGAAACATGTGCAAAAAGTTTCACAAGAATTGGCAAAGTATTTATCAGAGGATGATGAATTTTGGCCTCGGTGGGTATTTTTTGCAGAACAACACGGAGTAGAGCTGTGATTCCCGTTCAACTACAGCCTGAACCTGCCGATTTTTCACAAAGAGTTAGAGACAAAGGAGCAGCTTTTTTAAATAAAGTTCCTCATCCTAAAAATAAAGATTGGATTAATAGAGAATATTGGCAGGAATCACTAGATGATCTATATGAAGCATATGGACATATATGCACATATTCCGCTCAGTGGATTCCCAGGACTGAAGGCAGTCCTACTGTCGATCACTTTATTCCTAAGTCTGTTGAACCTAAATTAGCCTATGAATGGCAGAATTTTCGCCTTGCTTGTTTAAAATTGAACACTCGAAAAGGCACTCATCAAGATGTTATAGACCCTTTTTGGATGCCGACCGGCTGTTTCATTCTAGAATTCCCCTCGCTTCAGATTAAACCTGCTCCGATTCTAAAAGACCCTCTAAAACAAAGAGTCATTGATACAATCAAACATTTAAAACTCAATGAAGATGCTAAGTGTGTAAAAGGACGACAAGATTGGCTGATTCCCTATTGCCAAAAGGTTTATCCCTTCGACTACTTGAAACGAAGAGCGCCGTTCATCGCTTACGAGTTAGAACGCCAAGCCCTCGTAGACAAAATTGCATCGATTATGGGTGTGAGATGAAAGACTTCGCAAAAGTGTTTTTAGTAATGACCAATCACAACAACATACCCGCGATCACATCTTTGATCAACTAAGCTCGTTCGTTAATCAGATCGCATCTTTCATCAAACCAGCTAGCGAGTTAATCAGAACGCCTAGATGCCATCTGTTCGTCTAAACTCACTGGTCCAGACCCAATATAGTACACCATCAGTAATCCACCGATAATTGCTAAATTTTTCATGAACGCAATCACCTGCATTCGGTCGTCAAAATCGGTGTGAAAAATTAGCGTAGCTGGAATCATAAAGATAATTAGCGCGATCGCTCCCCAACGCGCTTTGTAACCGAGCAATACTGATAATCCGCCAGCCAGTTCAAGAATAATTGCCGCAACTAGCAACAGTGCTGTCAGGGGTAAACCCTTGCTAGCCATAAACTGTTGCGTGCCACTAAAGCCCGTAATCTTATCAAAGCCGGATTTCAAAAAAATGGCGGCTAAGAAAGCTCGTGCTATGAGGGGGATGTATTTTTCCATATTGACCTGCGATCGCTTCGCTTTTAACTTACAACAACATCCGGGCGGGAAGCAAAGTAACGGGATAAGCGATCGCCTTCACCACCGCCGATGATATCCTTTGCTGCGACTACCCGAACCTCTAGCTATAGCGAATTAACATAACAATAGTGCTTCTAGAGAATTAGTGTTTCTGGAGAATTCTTCAACTGAATGCCTTGCTCACAATAATATTCCCGCGATCGCAGCGGTCATAAAACCCGCGAACAAACCGCCAATCATCGCCCTGACACCCATTCTCGCTAAATCTTTCTGACGATTCGGTGCCATCCCGCCAATTCCACCAATTGTGATTCCAATCGAGCCAATATTGGCAAAGTTGCACAAAGCGTAGGTTGAGATAATTACCGCCCGTTCGGATATCGCCTTCTGCTCAATCAGCGTCTTCAGATCCAGATAGGCGATAAAATCATTCAAAATTGTCTTTTTTCCTAACAACACCCCCACCTGAGCGCAGTCAGCCCAAGGCACTCCGAGCAGCCACGCAACGGGAGCCATTACAAAAGACAACATCCACTCCAACGACAGCAAAGGCACGCCAAGAAGCCCCCCCAACCATCCCAGGAGCGCATTGACGAAAGCCAGTAACCCCAAAAAGGCAATAATCATCGCCGCGACATTCACTGCCAGTTTTGTCCCGTCAATTGCTCCCCCAGCTGCTGCGTCAATCGCATTCACAAAGGTACTCTCCACCTCTATCCCTGCCTTGCCAACCGTCTTGGGGACTTCCGTTTCTGGATAAAGCAATTTTGAGGCAACCAGCGAAGTCGGGGCAGTCATGAAGAAAGCGGCAATCAGATGTGCCGGTGGAATCCCAAAGGAGAGATATGCCCCTAATACGCCACCCGCAATTGTCCCAAAGCCCGCGGTCATTACTGCATGAAGTTCTGATTGCGTCATCGTCGCCACATAAGGCTTCACCAGTAACGGTGACTCAGTTGGCCCTAAAAAGACGTTCCCCGCACACGATAAAGACTCAGCCCCTGATGTTCCCATCGTCTTCATCATGACCCACGCCATCCCATTCACCACTCGCTGCACAATGCCGTAGTGGTATAGCACCGTGATGAAGGAAGAAAAAAAGATAATCGTCGGCAGCACTTTAAAAGCAAAAAAGTGTTCGACAAAGTTATCTCCAAAGACAAATTTGGCACCCACATCAGAGAATTCTAAAAAGCGGCTAACGACATCGCCGAGAAACTTAAATACAGCTAAACCGCCGGGAGTTTTCAGAATCAGCAGTGCAAAAATAAACTCTAACCCAAGCCCCCAAAATACCGGACGCCAACGCACAGCACGCCGGTTCACTGAGAAGGCATAAGATAATCCCACAAAAACAGCCAACCCCAGTGCTGAAATCAACCGCTCCATCGACTCTCTCAGGGCTAAGTTACAATACGGCGTATCATAGCCTGGATGTGTGGGCAAGAAAGTATCAGCTGAGCCTGCGGATTCTATCTTTGTGGGGATGGATCGGAATGAATTACGACAACATTCAAGGCGATTAAAATTTTGGAGAGATCGTAAAATGGTACGAATTTTTCTTTCCGCTGGACATGGTGCTGGCGATCCGGGCGCACAATCTGGAGGCACTACAGAAGACAGAGAAATGCGGCTTACCCGCGATGCTGCGGTTAAGGAAATGCGATCGCGCGGTTTAGAGGTTTCCTCGGTTCCCGATTCCCTGAGTTTGAAGGAAACGATTACTTGGATCAACGCCTACTCCCGCCGTGGCGACGTCGCTTTAGAAATTCACGCCGATTCCGTCGGGAACACCAATATCCGGGGTGCCAGCGCCTTCTATACTGATGGCAACGAGCAACGCGAAACCGATGCCCAGTTGCTGCTGCAATCCTTACTCAAGGCAGTTCCCAGTTTGCCGTCTCGTGGCGTTAAATCGGATATTGCCACGGGTGTTGGTAGTTTAGGTTTCTGCCGTCAAGTGGATATTCCCTCTGTGCTGATGGAGTTGGGGTTTATTACCAATCCAAGCGATCGCTCTTTATTTCAAACGAAGCGTCCAGACTTCGCCCGTGGATTGGCGGACGGTCTAGAAGCATGGAGTCGGAAGGAAGCTCAGAGGCAGGGCTTAACGCCTCCCCCTCCTCCTAGCTACCCCGTTATTAGTGTCAAAATCAACGCCCAGCTATATCAAAATCAAGGAATTTTGGTGAATGGGAATGCTTGTATTCCGGTTGTTTTCCTAAAGTCTTTAGGAATCGATCCGAGTAAAGTCGCAGACTTCCGCACCACTACCCACCGGAATCTCGAATATATCAAAGCGGTAGATTTGCAGCCATTTAAAGTATCCGTTAAATGGGACAATCCAACCCGCACAGTCGTTTTAACAACCTATTAATTTGCTTTCAATTTATTGGGTCATGGGTAATTTATAATCGGTTAAATTTTTGAGTTTTGAATAAATCACTCATGACTCACCGCTTATGCGCGATCGCTCTAAAATTACCGATTCCCGATTCCCCGATTGTTTAATGAATATTCAATGAACCCATCCTCGGCTGTATCGCTGACAGCAATTGTTTTGGCAGGTGGAAAAAGTTCTCGTATGGGGCGGGATAAAGCCTTGATTTCTGTTAACGGCGTTCCCCTGATTCGGCGGGTTTGTGAAATTGCCCAAGCGTGTGCTTCAAAAGTGTATGTAGTAACGCCGTGGATCGAACGATACCAAGATATTGTACCCAGCACCTGTCAATTAATTCAAGAAGTCGGGACAGGAGAACCCCGCCCTTTTTCTACAGAGGAGAAACCCCACGGGCCACTGATTGGCTTTGCCCAAGGACTCGCGCCAGTGCAAACAGAATGGGTGCTGTTACTTGCTTGCGACTTGCCCAATTTGAAAGAGGAAGTTTTGCAGAATTGGGTACAGCATTTACCAGAGGTACCAGAAGATTGTATTGCCTTCCTCCCCCGACATCCCAAAGGCTGGGAACCGTTATGCGGTTTTTATCGCCGTCGCTGTTTGCCTAGCTTGACTGAATTCATTAATAAAGGGGGCAGATCCTTTCAGCAATGGTTGTCTCAACATCCCGTACAAGAACTGCCCCTAACTGAGCGATCGCTCTTATTTAATTGCAACACACCAGCTGACTTGGGAGAGGTAATGGGTAATAAGAGTTTTGAATTTTGAGTTGTAGAGACGCAATAAACTTTTTACCTTTTACTCATTACCTACTACCGATTACCCATTACCGATTACCATTTAAGGATTAACCGGCGCAGCCGGAACAACTGGTTCTGCTTCCAAATTGGGCAATGGTGACAACTGAGGAAGAGGTGCCTGTGGCGGCGTAAAGTCAGGCGTCGGCTTTGCGGGTGGCGGTGGCGCAAAGGTGGGGGATAAGTTGCGGGGCAAATTATCTGCGGAAATGCAGGTATCCAGCGCCTTAGTGGCAGAAATCTCTAACTGACGATTCAAGCCAACAACGCATTCAGCAAAGCGGACGGGTAGGAGGCTACGACGACAGGATTCGAGTACCTCAAGCAACGGCGGGTTTTTGGTATCTTGGGAAATATTAATCACGCACCTGCCTAACTCGATGGGACGTCGCACTCGGAGACAGGCAGCCAGAGCATCTTGTGAGGCAATCTGAGTTTCTCGGTTAATATTAAACACGCAAGCAGATAAATCTGTGGGTTTAAGGGCATCCGAACAGCTAGAGGCAGAGAGTTCTGTAGAGATACCAACCGCCCTTAATTCGGCAGCGCAGTATTGAAAGGGGCTGAAATGGGTGGCGGTGGCAGGAACGGTCTCAACAGCGATCGCCAAAAATCCTGCGGTAAGGGCTAGCCCAGTCGTGGATAATCGTCGGGAACGAGACAAGGCACGTTCGCTACTTTTGTTTTGCATGATAGTTCTACATAAGTAGGTCACAAGCTATCCTACTTGGACATTGGTAGCAGTTTGCACCTTTGCACTCAGTCTAATATTATCGGCTGCAACTAAAAATGCGCCTAGGGAAGCGAACCGACAGGTCGGCGCTAGGCTATCGCACTCCAAAAGCGAATAACAATCGAACCCCACATCTGCACCCAAGAAGTTAGCAAGTTAAAATCTAGAATCAAATCTAGAAAAATAGAGACGTTCTCACAGAACGCCTCTATTAAAGGTTACTAAATTCAAAGCTGTAACCTTAAACCTTTTTAGTATTCAGGCACCGAAGGGTCAATTTCTCGACTCCAAGCGGTAATTCCGCCTTTGACGTTGGTGCCTTCTATTCCAGCTTGTTTCAAAATACCCAGCGCCTTCGCCGAACGTCCACCCATCTTACAGTGGGCAATCAAGCGATGACCGTTGAGCAATTCTTTCACTTGGGCGACACCCGCACCGTTTTCAATATCGGGTAACGGCACCAAAACGGAACCCGGAATTTTAGCAATTTCGTACTCGTTAGGATTGCGAACATCAAGCAGGACAAAATCATTTGCACCGCTATCGAGCAAGTCCTTCAATTCCCGAACTGTCATTTCTGACATTTCCATCTGCTGTTTTGCCTCTTCTGCTTTTGCTTGTGGAATACCGCAGAATTCTTCGTAATCAATTAACTTGTCAATGACTGGTCTTTCCGGGTTCGGACGCAGTTTCAGTTCCCGGAACTTCATTTGCAAGGCGTCATACAGCAACAACCGCCCACTCAGGGTATTCCCCTGACCTAAGATGATTTTGATGGCTTCAGTTGCCTGGATGGTGCCAATCACGCCGCACAGAACGCCGAGAACGCCTCCTTCAGCACAAGAAGGAACTAATCCGGGTGGTGGCGGTTCCGGATAGAGGTCGCGGTAATTGGGACCCCCTTCGTAGTTAAATACCGTTGCTTGACCTTCAAAAAAGAGGATAGAGGCGTAGACGTTGGGCTTGTTTAACAGCACGCAAGCATCATTAACGAGATAACGTGTGGGGAAGTTATCGGTGCCATCTACGACAACATCGTAGGGTTCAAGAATTTGCAGGGCGTTCTCTGAACTCAGGCGGGTTTCGTACAAATCAACTTGGCAATCAGGATTAATTTCTAAAATCCGGTTTTTTGCCGATTCAATTTTGGGTTTCCCTACCCAAGAGGTGCCGTGAATGACTTGCCGTTGTAAGTTGGAACTATCAACGACATCAAAATCGACAATGCCGATGCGTCCGATACCAGCAGCTGCGAGATACAGCAGCAGGGGCGAACCCAGTCCACCTGTACCAACACACAGGACACTGGCGGCTTTGAGGCGTTTTTGTCCTTCCAGTCCAACTTTGGGCAGGATTAGGTGGCGAGAGTAGCGTTCGTATTCTTCTTTGGAAAGCTGGATTTCATCCAGATTGGGATTGAGCATGGCCTTTTAGTGAGGGCAGACAGAGTTAACAGCCTATCAAAAATACAATAGTCTTTGTATCCTTAGGTCTTAATCGTTTTTAAAATTAAGTTATTAATCTACGTTGTTTCAACAATTATCATTTCTTCAGGCTGGAACTGGTGGGCGTCGTCGAGACTCCAGTTGCGGAGATCGCCAGCTTTACCTTGTTGAACAGAGACAATAATATACGAGTACACTGACCACGCACACGCTCGATCGAATTCAGAAGGAATTGCTGGATGGTCGGGATGGGAGTGGTAAATTCCAATGATATCAAGTTGGCGATCGCGTCCCAACTTTTGTACTTTTAGCATATCTTCGGGAGCGATCGCGTATCTGTCTCGCTTATCTGAACCCAGTTTGGCGGAACCTTCAATTTCTTGAAATGCTTCTACTGCTTCTGCATTCCAGCGATTCTCGGTTGGCATGACTTCCACTACGGTTTTGCCATCTTCCGCCAGTTTACCCAGCAGCAAACCGCAGCACTCTTCGGGATAGGTGCTTTCGGCATGGGTGCGGATGGCTTGCAAATGCTGAGGGTGGAGTTTTAATACTGCCAAGATGCCAAATCATCCTGCGCGAGACGTGGAACTATTGTATGCCACAGATGTCTCTCGTTTTGATTGCCTGACTATCTGCTTTTCTTTCACAACAGCCTTGCTTCTATAGAAATTTTGAAGAAAATCTTCTCTCTTCTCGCTGCTGCCTTGTCTATCAATTCGTTGAGATTGAAACGACAAATTTTATCGGGAATTCAATCAAAAATATTTTTAATTTCCGGAGGGTTGCTGTAAAATTCCAGAAGTTAATTGTATTGTTCTAAATTTCAGCAATATATATGGGCGCATAGATTCCAATTATAAAAAATATAGTACCAAAGCGAACAATATTTGTATAGTGCCAATTTCTTTAATCTTTAGCAGCGATCGCTCAATGCGTCAGTGAGCTTTACCTGCGCCCAGATACAGTTCTCCTACCTTCGGATCGTTCAAGAGTTCGGAGCCGGGACCTGTGAAGCGATCGCGTCCTGTATCCAGCACATAACCCCGGTGTGCCATGCCTAAAGCTTTCCGGGCATTTTGTTCCACCAGGACAATTGCTTTGCCCGTTTGATTAATCGCTTGAATCTGCTCAAAAACGTTATTGACCAATAAGGGAGACAGCGCCGCAGAAGGTTCATCCAGCAGCAACAGAGTAGGTTCCAACATCAAAGCTTTTCCCATCGCCAGCATCTGCCGTTCTCCCCCTGACAGAGTTCCAGCCCGCTGATGCCGCCGTTGAGCCAGAACGGGAAAAGTGGTAAAGATATGATCCTTAAGTGGTTTCAAAGGGACGTTGCGAATAAACGCGCCCATCTCCAGATTCTCTTCCACCGTCAGCGATGGGAACACATTCGAGATTTGCGGCACGTAGCACATTCCCCGCCGAACAATTTGATCCGACTTTAAGCCAGCAATATTTTCGCCTTTGAAAGTAATTTTGCCTTTATGAGGGTTTAAAAGTCCAAAGATAGTCTTTGCTAATGTTGATTTTCCGGCACCATTAGGGCCAATTACGGCAACTAATTCACCTGGATATATCTTGAAATTCACCCCTTGAAGGATATCCAAATCTTTGACATATCCCGCCCAAACATCTTCAACTTCTAATAAAGGTTCATTAGTCATTCGTTCTTATTTATTATTTAATATTTATTTTTTATGGTTCATGATGTATTGCAATTCCTGCATCAACCATGAACCATGAATAATCAACAATTAGGGTGTTTTTTGCAAATCGGGGCGTTCTTCGGGGACAATTGCGCCTTCCACGGGGCAGACTTGTAGGCAGATGCCGCAGTCAATGCAAGTGGAAAAATCAATCCAGTACCAGTCAGTCCCCTTCGTGTTTTTGCCAGGTCCTTCGTGAATACAGGCAACAGGGCAGGCATCGACACAATCAGCGACGCCTTCGCAGGTATTAGTAACAATCGTATGCGGCACAGTGTTCTCTCTCTTGGGATTGGCAGACGGCTGCTTCTATAGCCTACCAAAGTCTTTTGAAAGCTGATAGCTGAAACGAGACTTTTTAAATGCAAAAGTATGCAAATAAAGGTGAAATTTTGCAAGAAAAATCGCCTCCCCTTTGCGTACCTCTGCGCGTACCTTTGCGTTAAAAAATCTAACTCAGCGTCTCAATTTTAGTAGCACCCTCAGCTTCCACCCAGGCAATGCGACGGATGTGACGGCTACGGGCATATTCTCGCACATCTTCAGGCGATCGCTCCCCTAAATCCATTTCCACTCGTACCAGATGAATAGAATCTCTCAGGGTTTGGGCGTAGGCGAACGCTGCCAGATAGGCTTGGGGAGATGAAGGAACGACTAACCAATCACTCGCGGGCGTTTCGCGGGGCATCCCAGCCTTCGAGAGCAAGACTTGATATAAGTCTTCAATATTCAGCGCAAAGCCAATACTGGGGTAAGTTTGCCCCTGGGGATGATAGAGTCCCAGCAGTTGGTCATAGCGTCCACCCTGGGCTAAAACCCGTGCTTGAGTGTCTGTATCGCTAACGACTTCAAACACAATGCCGGTGTAATAGTTAAAGGTTTGGATCAAGCTGAGATCCAGAGTTACGGGGAAGCTTTGCTGATGGGAACAGCCTTCATTGAGAAGATCGATCAGGGATTTCAGAGTATTGACTGTTTGCCGCTCAGATTCTGCTAAATCTAGGCTGGAAACTTGTTGCAGCACATCAGCAGGATGTCCCCGCAGCTCAAATAGAAATAAAGCTCGTTCTCGCAATTCGGGGGAAAGGGGCAGAGTTTCCAGTGCGATTCGATCGAGATGCGCGATCGCCCGTCGCACTTTTTCTTGCAGATGAACTGGAAACGGAGAAAAAAGCGATCGCGTTAACCCCGCTTCTCCCAAAATTACCTGCCACTGGCTTAACCCCAGACACTTCAGACAGTCTCCCAGCAATAACAGCACCTCTGCATCTGCCAAGACACCTCCCGCACCCAACAGCTCTACCCCTGCCTGGTAAAATTCCTGCTGACGTCCGTAATTACTGCCCTGCGAACGGCGGAATACATTTGCGTTGTAGTAGAGGCGTTGCGGATAAGTAACACCAGCCATCCGCGTCACAGATGCACGGGCGATCGAAGCCGTCAGTTCTGGGCGCAGTCCCAGCGTCCCCTCCTCAGCATCCTGGATTTGAATCACTGTGGAGCGCTGGATTGCTCCGCCTGCCATCAAAGTATCCAACCGCTCTAGAGTGGAGGTGATAATCCGGTGATAGCCCCAGCGGTGATACACCTGCTGCAACCGATCTTCAATCCAGCTTTTTTGAGCGACATCGAGAGGCAGCAAATCCCTCGCGCCTGCCGGGGGTTGATAAACCATTCAGTCGTTGTTTTTTGTTAGTTGACAAGCGATTTTCAAGCGAAGTATTCACGATTAGCGAGTTGACGGTTTGACTCTAGCTCTCACCGAGAACTTCCAAACATCTAATAGCCGAGTTGCTAATGGAAGAAATCGCTTTCTTATTTCTTCTTACCAAACATACCAAATAAACCGCCTCCAGACTTATCCTCCGGCTTGCCCTGCCCTGGCTTGCCCTGCCCTGGCTTAGGCGGCGTCGTTGTCTTGCCACCCGCAACTTTTTGTGCCAGCTTGTCTAGTGCCTGTTTGCCCTCTATCCCAATCGGATCTTGAGGGTTTAATTTCAAAGCTTGGGTGATATGTACCTTCGCCATTGTCACCTTAGGGGGAGTTTGCTTTAAATAAACCATCCCTAATAAGCTATGGCAACGGCTATTGTTCGGCTCCATTTTCAGGGCTTCCCGCAACTCTATCTCCGCCTTCGCAAACTGGTTCTTCGTTATCAACTCATCAGCACGACGGAAATAGGGTTCCGCCACTGATGATGGTGTTGGTGTTGGTGGCGGTGGGGGCGGCGCTGGGGGCGGCGATGCATTTCCGCCAGCAGCCCCCGTGGCAGGACGTTTATCTGACATCATCGGGGTTGCTACCCCAGAACCCCCCTTCCGCCTCAGATAAACCATATTCAGTTCGCTGATTTGAGCCGTCACTTCTAGGACTTGGCTCAAAGATTCATATTGCGTTTGTGCTAGCTTTTGCAGTGCCGTTTTGTAGGAATGCTCTAAATCGCCCCCCGCCTGAGCTAACTGTTTCGCGGTTTCACCTTGGGGTTGAGCGTTCGCCCCTTCCCCAGCCAAGCGCTTACCCATACGCCCGACCATAACCACGTATTCTGCCCGCGTGCGATCCTGAGACAGTTGCTCGTAGGCAGGATTTACCAATTTTGACAACATCTGGCTGGCACGCTGTTTTTCTGCTTCGTTTTCAGCCTTGCAACTATCCGGATGCAATCTCCGGGCAATTTTGAGATACCGTTTGCGGATGTCATTGACGCCTGCATCTACTGGCACCCCTAAAATTGCGTGGTGGTCTGTGAAATCAAACTTGAACAGTCCACGGTCGATCCGAAATGACATAGCCCGCTGTCCCACCGTCAGAGCCGAATATTCTTTCTAATATACTTCCCTTGCGAAACCTATGTGTGACCTTGCTTACAGAGAAGCCTGATTTTTAGCACTTTGCCATCTACTTATTGCCATCTACTTAGAGGTGTAATTTGCAAAAGTTCTTGACTGAGCTGTGGGTGTAGATAACCATTTGTCGCCAAAATCCGACCGGAATGAATCGCTAAAGGACTCCCATCGTAGGCGCTGACTTTGCCCCCGGCTTCCTCCACGATTACCACTCCGGCTGCCAGATCCCAAGGCTGTAAACCCCTTTCCCAGTAACCATCCAGGCGTCCGCAGGCAACATACACGAGATCGATGGATGCGGAACCGCTGCGCCTGACACCCTGAGTGAGATGGGTAAGGTGACAAAATTCAGCGTAGTTATTGTCTGCGGTTTCGCGTCGATCGTAAGCAAAGCCGGTGACAAGCAAGCTTTTGCTCAACTCGGCTGTTTTGGAAACTCGGATGCTCCTCCGGTTGCAAGTGGCTCCTAAGCCTTTGGCAGCGCGATACAACTCCTGATGAAATGGATCGTAAACGACACCGACTTGGGGAACTCCGTCAATCAGTAACCCGATTGAGGCGGAGAAAAAGGGATACTGATGAGCATAATTTGTGGTGCCATCTAGGGGATCGATTGCCCAGAGGTATTCGCTGTTAGTATCTCCCAGTTGCCCGGATTCTTCTGCCAGGATTTGATGGTGGGGAAAATGGCGATTGATGACTGAAAGAATGGTGGCTTCGGCGGCTTTATCTGCTTCGGTTACGAGATCGCCTGGACGTCCTTTTTCTTCAACGGCTTCTAATTTGCCCCAGTAGCTTTGCAAGACGGCACCAGCAGCTAGCGCCGCCTCGGTGGCAATATCTAGAAAAATTTGCAGTTGGTCAGGGGTATGGTGTGTCATATTTGTGGCTAATAGCTAATGGCATTGAACAATGAATAATTAGCCATTCGCAATGAGCCGTTAGCGATTTTGACGCCGAAACTCTGCTGGAGTCCAGCGCATGGGTTTTTCTGGGTTCCAAATGCCCTTGCCCATAATTCGAGCATATTCTTGAGCGGTGGTGAGCCGTTGGTCATATTTGTTGTTGAGCGATCGCGGTACAAACACATACCCTTCTACCACCATCTGCTCGTTCAGCAATACCCCATCTTTCCACACATAAGCTAACCGGCGCTCAAACTGGTCTTTGCTCGATCCATCCGACTCTAACAAAACGGATTGTCCGCCAATCAACTGCTTGAGCCGCTCTTGAGCCGCCGATCCCCAAGGCTGCTGTTTCATGTCGGGTGCCTCGATTCCCAGCAGCCGCACTCGCTCTACCAAAGCGGATTGCTTGCTGGTATCCAGCACTTCCAGGGTTTGTCCGGTGACAACCCGCTCCACCTTCACGGTGACGCCTGTCGGAACTTCTTTCGCTTGGCAACCGACCAAGAAAAACCAAAAGCCAAAAGCCAAAAGGCAAAAGAGAAAATTCTTTTGCCTTTTTGTTTTTCGCGATCGCCTTTGGTTATTCTTCATCCAGCGGTAAACCGAAACGGACTTTGCCCTTGCCAAAATAGCGACCGAACTGGAGTTCGTAAACTTCATCCTCATCCTGAGTTTCTACTTCCAAGTCGGAGCGAGGATAACTTACGCATAGTAGAGCATAGCCTTTGTCGCGCAGTTGCGGAGAAAGCCCCATTGCTTCTGGCTGATGGATTTCCCCTGAGAGGACGCGCACGGCACAGGTGGTACAAGCGCCATTGCGACAGGAAAAAGGCAACTCGACGCTCTGATGCTCGACGCTAGATAGGATATAGCGATCTTCTGGCACCTGAAGGTCATGGTGAGTGCCGGTTTGGCGATTGCGTATCCGAATGGTGTGGTAATTCGTCATAGTTTTAGTGTATTATTAAAAATCGCAGCTTTGAGTTGCACATTTCAAAATAAATAAACCTCTGGAGAGGTGGCCGAGTGGTTGAAGGCGCAGCACTGGAAATGCTGTTTAGGGCAACTTAACGTGGGTTCGAATCCCACCCTCTCCGTTGAAAATCAAAACTCAGCATTGCTGAGAGGCTTATCGCCCTAGAAGTATCCTCTGGGGCGATATTTATTTTTGGGGAGCGCTTCAGTATCAGCGCGTGAATCCCCAGCAGAAAAAGCGATTGGTATTTGATTTTGCAGCAGGAGTGTTGACGTTGGTGGGGTAAGAGCGATCGGATTCAAATTTGACTAGAGAGAAAGACGCGATCGCGCGTTTTGAATAAATTAGAAGTGCCTAATAAAAAACAATAAAAAAAGGGTGAGCATTACCCACCCTAAGACGAATCAATTAACCAACAGCATCGTTTATTTTGCGGGTTGCGCCTTGTTTTGAACCAGCAGCCGCTCAAAACTTAGGGCAAACACTCCCAGCGTCACCAGTACGATGCCGAAAATTGATATCGGCTGTAAAGCATTCTGAGCGCTCGGAATAATCAAAAATGCCAAAACTGCCGTTAATACAGGCCCACTAGAGGCGATGATTGAGGCTCGTGCGGCACCCAAGAAGCGAACGCCAAAGTTATTTAACAAATAGCCTGCTAGAGTTAATATCCCCAAGACAACGCCGCCGATAATCAAACCCAGGCGCTTATCCGGGATAACCTGAACAGCCAAATTTTCTGGTAATGGCAACATCAGACTGATGCTAGCCAGGACAAAGATTGTTGTAAACTGAACCAAGCTGACGGGGACGGGGTGAAGCTTTTGAAAGCCAAGCTGCATAAAAATCAGGTAGAAGGCAAAGGCGATTCCTGAGGCGGCGGCGGTGCCAACTCCCACCCCAGAAATGCTTGCCACCCCACTATTAACTGCCGGGAAGATTTTAGGCCAAGCTGCGAGGATAACACCCAAGGAAATCGTGCACATCACTCCAACGCGCAGGAAGGTGGGGCGATCGCCAAAAAACAGCCACGCCAGCGGGACTGTAATAATTGGATACATAAACAGAATTGTCACTGCAACCCCTGGGCCAATTTGGGGGATGGCGATATAAATCAGGACTTGCGACAAAAACAGGAAGAAGCCACTCCCGACTACCGTTAAAAGTCCGCGCCGGTCTGGATCTAATAAAAACTTCTTAATATCCCTCCACACGTTGGGATAGAGAACGATGGCAAGTAAAGCCATTAAAGGCAGCACCACCATCATGCGGAACCACAAAATTAACAGCGAGTTGCCCAAACCTAGCTTGATGAATCCTCCCAAGGAAAACAAGTTAAAAATTTGACTTTCTCTGCCAATGATTTGGACAACCACGTTATGAACCGACAGCGCCACGGTAGAAATTAAAATCAACAATAACCCTAACTGACCTTGGGAGCTTGGTTTAGGTTGGCGTGGCGGTGGTAGCGGGGCAGCCGGAACCGAGAACGGAATCGCATTCGCTTCTGGAGGCTGTTTGCGATCGCTATAAGCTTGCCCTCCCACCTCTGACTCTGATGGTACTAATGGCAGCGCATCGCTTTCTGCTTGCAGTTGTTCGTGCAGGCGATTGACGAGAGTTTCTAAAATTGCTTCTCCTTGTTGCTCCAAGCCGTGCATCCGTGACAGCTGCTGGGAGAACGAACTTTGATAGCTGCTGATGTCTTGTTGCAGTGTTTTAAAAGTCGTTCTTAGGGTTGTATCCAAGGAAGAGAGGATTCGGTAAGCACTGTCGTTGTAGTCATTTGCCGAGGGTGGCAAATTGGCGCTGCTAGTGCCAATTTGCGGATGATAGGAGCTGCCTGGTTGCAGGGACAGCCGTTGCATCAGCAGATCTTGCAGGTGTTCTGCGATCGCTTGGGTGAGTTGCCCGACTAAATATTGCTGCTGATCCTGATCGATTTGTTCTTGAGGCAGAGAGCTTTGGGACGAGGGTAATTGCTGACGCTGAGCTTGTAGATGATTGATCTCATCGACCAACCGGGATTTCTCAGCCTGGAGCCGCTCAACGTCTTGATTCAACTGGACGATGAGATTTTGCTTCAGGTTCTCAAGTTCCTGCGTCATCGCCCTCAAAAGAGCCTCTGTTGCCGTAGCATTTCCGGTGTTGTTATTTTCCGGTAGATTGTCCAGTTGCCCCATTAGCGTATAACCTCGGTACGATTGGCTATAACGAAGTGTAGTTTTAACTTAGTCTACTTAAGTCTTGTTAGTATTTCTGATATTTTGGCAGATACACTTTCTGATGGATGTGATTTTGCTCAACTAGGTGTTGTTTCTCTGATGAAGGAAAGTGTTTGATGTTTTGTCATCAATCCTGACAGATTACTCCAAAATTCTGGTGATTTTTAAGAGATTTTTCTGGTGAATTTAATTTTGTTCTAGACTGTTGAATCTTGCAGTGACTGCAAGAAAAACTACTTAGACACTATCCTCCCTCGACATATTGAAGAACAAAGAGGGAGTTTCTTCTTCCCGCGAGCGAGAGACTTTTGGAGGGTTCAGACAACTTTTGCAAGAAGTCTAATATTTTGATCCCTAAAGCCCCAATAAAAGGGGGAAGAAAGTTCGCGCCACGTTTAGAAGCAGAGGTTTGAGCTTTGTAATACGCGGATGAAACAGCGCCGTGTCTCCCTGCCTGAAAGCCAATTGATCGCTGGCATTTAGGATCGAGTTTTTGGACGCGGACGCATTTTCCCCAACAGGGTAGCAGCCGCCGCCTAGAAACTCCTTCCAGAAAGAGTGTATCCCAATCGGGCAACCGGAGAGGGGATGTAAAGTTTTAAATTGAATCCATCAAGTGGAAAATTCCGAATTGTCCCCCTATCTGACGGATAACTAGAAAGATAATTGCCCCCAAACCCGCACTAATGGGAAGGGTAATTAGCCAAGCGAGTCCAATCGATTGCAGCGTTTGGAAGCGGATGGATTTCCAGTCTTTGACTGCACCAATGCCAACCACAGCACCGACAAGGGCGTGGGAGGTGGAGACGGGCAAGCCGAGCCGGGAAGCAAGCAAGATGGTCGTAGCGGTTGCGAGTTCGGCGCAGAAGCCACCGCTCGGCTGGAGGGCAATAATGCCTTCTCCAATTGTCGCAATGACTTTTTTGCCCCAGACGGCAAGACCGGCAACGATACCGGCACCGCCCAATACTAGAATCCAGAGGGGAATGCTAAAGCCAGTGATAGGAACGGAACCTGTGCGATTGATATAAACGATCGCCGCTAAGGGAGCGATCGCGTTGCCAACATCATTGGAACCGTGGGCAAAGGCGACGAAGCAGGCACTTAATAGCTGAAACCGTGCTAGCTGGCGCTCAATGGGATTGAGAATTTTAGATTGGGAGTTTGGGATTTCGCGGTTGTCCGTCTCATTGGCTCCCGCGATAACCCTTGTGTCTACAAGCTGCTCTGCTTCCTCGCGGGCTAATTGTCGCCAGATGAACCGGGTAAGGCCAACTGATGCGATCGCGCCAATCAAGAGAGGGATATCGTGGGCAGGAAGGTTGATGCCGAAACGATTTGTCAGCCAGGTATCGATGGGTTGACTCACAGAGGGTAGAACAATCACCCCAAAGACGCCCAGCAACGTCACGCTCAACCAGGGGATCCATTCGCGCAGTTGAAAAAGTGGGTTGGGTTGATCGAGAATCCAACGCTTGACAACGCTGTAGAATAACGCGGCAATCGTGCCACTGATGACCGGCGTTATCACCCAGGCGAAGCTGATTAGACCAATTAATGACCAATCAATGGCACCGACACCCGCTGCCACCCAGCTAAAACCAGCGATCGCGCCGACTACCGCATGAGATGATGCGACTGGCAAGCCCAGACTGGTGGCAATTTGCAGCCAGACGCCACAGGCTATCAATACCGAAACCATGCCAATCAGTAGCATCTGAGGTACGGCAGCGAACAGTTCTGGATTGACAACCCCGGTTGCCAGCGTCTCCGATACGGAACGACCAAACAGCACGGCACCTGTAAATTCCAACACTCCGGCAATCACCAATGCCTGCCGTAGGGTGACAGCCTTCGATCCCACCGACGTTCCCATCGAGTTAGCAACGTCGTTTGCGCCCAGATTCCAGGCAACGTAGAAAGCTAGCAGGGCAACAAAAACAATCATGCCGTAAATATAGATATCGACACAGCTAGTTTATCCGGTGAGGGATAGGGGAGCGAACTGAGAACTCAGCGTGCGGCTAACGCCTCGCTTCTCTAACGCGATCGCGCTGAAGGGAGAGGAAGCGGCGATCGGGATTTGAAGCGATGATTTTTACTCAAATCGAGGCAAAATTTGCGCGATTATCACTGCGGATACACGCGCCCAACTCTGTATAAGTATCTATTCAACGATTTGGGAAGACCGACTTCTCAATTGGAGCGGTGTGAGTTTAGTAGGGCTAATTTATGCGTTTTCCTCATGTTGCTGTTTGTACTTTAGCTGCTTTTGTGGCTGGAGGGATGACAGCCCAAGCAAGTGAAAGTCCGAGTTCCGAAGGTTCTCCCCAGGCAGCCGTGACCGATGAGGGGAGTGTTGCCACCCCGATGGTCACTCCCAGGAGTATGGCAGCGATCGCTGCCCCAGAAATCCAACCAGAACCACGATTGGCATCCAGGCAGGAATTTGCGCGATCGCCTTCTCAGAATGCCCCAGGATTCGCTGCAAGGCAACTTCCGGCATTGACGGCTGCTCCCCAAACTGATTTGCAAGAAATCCCTGAAACTGCGGCGCTTCCCTCAAATAACCTCCTCTCCCAGTTATCAAGAGCTTCTGACATTAACCAGTCTGCATCTGAGGAATCCGGGAGGAAAGCTTCTGACTTAGCTTCCTTCCGAAACGGGGAAACTGTTAACGAAGCGGCTGTAAATGAACGAACGATACCCAGTGGAGGTGTATTTACATCCAAGGCTGAGGCACTCCGTCCAGATGAGGCGATCGCTAACTCGTCAACGGTACAAACCAGCCAGTCAATGGCAACGGAACCGAAAGCCAGAAATACCTGTGCCTCGCAAAGAATCAAGAACGTTAAATCCTTAGATAATGCAACTTATCAAGTTGCTCAAGAAGTAAGCACACCGGCTACAGAACGCTGTCCGGGTCCGGAACCTGTTGCGCCGCTAGCGTTGCCAGCACCCATCGAGGAATTTGAAGCTTCGCCCGCCCTGAGCATTTATATCCCAGTTGGCTATGGTGCCGATAGAAACACCGCCTTTATCAGCGGCACCTATCAACCCAACGTGCGAGAAGATAGTGGTTCTGTGGGGGCTGCGGGAATCGGCATCGGCTTAGGCAATGCTGATAAAGCCGTCGGGGTAGAACTATCCTACGCTTTAGCGACAAATGACAGCTTCGGCGAAGGTGGTTTTAATGGCAAGCTGCATCGTCGATTTGGGGGAGATGTATCAGCAGCATTAGGCTGGAATGGTTTTTTAAATATTGGTCACAACGACTTTGAACAATCCAAATATGGAGTTGTTACCAAAGTATTCCGAACGCGAGAATCTCTCAATGATGCTTTCAGCCGCGTTGCTTTTACGGTTGGTGTCGGCGATGGACAGTTCCGTTCCAACGGTGCGGTTGATGCGGGTGAAAACAATATCAACGTGTTTGGAAATTTGGCAGTTCGCGTTGTTCGACCTGTTAGTTTGATTGCGGAATGGACAGGACAGGACTTAGCATTGGGTCTTTCCATCGCTCCCTTCAAAAACTTTCCTTTTGTGATTACTCCAGCCTTGCGCGACGTTGCGGGTGCGGGTGATGGCTCTCGATTTGTATTAGGTGTTGGGACAGCATTGAAGTTTTAAGGAGGAGTACCCCAAATGCACACCATAAAATCTCTGGGTTGGGTTTTTGGCTTATCAATTGTGGCGCTGGGTATGGCTGCGCCTGCGAGAGCCGACCGTAGTTATTCTGATATCACGGGAACGAATATCTGGAACAATACGGCACCCGTTTTTGATACTGATGACAAGTTAGATCCGGAACTAACGGCAAATATTACCCGGCTTAACCAAGAGTCAGAAACAGCCTTTCAAGCCTGCGGGGCTGCTCTGACGGAACAAACTCCTACTACGCGCCGGTTTACTCGACAGCCTCAAACACCCCCCCCGGTTCCCCAAGCGTGTCAGCGTCTAGAGGAGTTAAGGACAGAAGTCGAAAACTTGAGAACGACTTTGCAGCAAAAAGACCTTTCCAGAGCCAACTCCGGTTTGCGGACTTGGTAGCGGTTCGGTTGTCAGTTGCAGAGTCATTCTAGTGTGAGCAGGAGCAAGAATACGATGAGGCAGATGAAGCGTAAAAACGGTAGAACCGCCGGGTTCAAGTGGCTGCTGGGAGCGATCGCGGCTGGGTTTATGGGTGTGGCAACGCCCGTTCACGCTGAAGATTTGTTTGGAAATGAAGCTGTCCAGTTCCCGGTAGATACAACGATTGAATTTGAATTCAAAGAGTCCCACGGAGCTTATCGATCAACGCTTGGCGTTGTCAATTTAGATACTGGTGAAGAGACCGTGCTGTTTCAGGAAGTCAAACCCTATGACGACTTCGGAAGCGAACAGCCCCAGCCTTCTTCGCCCGGTCAAAATAATATTGGCACGGCAATCGATTTTCTGGGGACAGTTGATGGGGGAGCTGTAGAAAATCGACTCAGCGAATATACTTTTAAAGCGAATACCCGGTATGCTTTCTACCTGGAATCTGTTAGCCCTACGGGTCAAACTCGCCGCAGTGTCAGATCCACCACTAACTTGGCAGCTGCGTTTAATGGCAGTTTAGATGGTGGCACGAACGAAGAGATTACTGGCGTTCGCATCGCTTGGGATGATACAGGGCTACCCCAACCAGGAAAAGATGAGGATTTCGATGACTTCGTGATTGAGGCGGGAGGTTTTCCACCCGTTCCCTGTCCACCAATCCGCTAATCGCAATTTCATTATTTTGATCCCCCAGCACCCCTCTGTTTTAGGGTACTGGGGGATTTTGTTTTGAGTCGATATCAATTAATGAGATCGATCGCGCTTCAGGAGATGAGGATGCGATCGCTAACTCCTACCTATTCCAACCGAGTATTATTGATGCTGCCGTGTCTCCTCGTCCGTAGCAGGTGGCAGAGCGAAATTGCCCCCAGAAAGTTTTGTTGTTGTATCAATATCTAACAGAAATAAGGTTAGAGAAGTTTCTGGTTGAGAAATGACAGCAACGTGACTGGCTATCCCCAGAGTGTTAGCGTGACGAAAGGATTCGGGTAAGACTCGAATCGTGGATAAGGGTACATCTATCAAAGCGGGAACGGTTTCAACGGGGATACCATACAATTCACTTTCGGTATTTTGAAGAACGATCAGATAGGCTCCCTGAAGGGTTTCGTGGGTTGAGTTGGATGAAAATAACCGCTGCTGTAGATTCAAAACAGTCACTTCGCGATCGCCTACATGAGCAATACCGACTCCATTCAGTCCGCTGCCAAAAATTTGGGTAGAATTCAGCACTTTGTAGATAGACTCAATCCGCAAACCCAAGTTTAAGCTACCAATGCTAAACACAAGCACTTTAATAGCGGGTACAGACGCGGAAACATCTAACCGATCGAAATCCGGGGGGGTTGAGTTGATTAAAGTGCTATTCATGCCTTTTTTTCAGGGAAAAGTAGGATTTATCGCTCCCGATTCACCCAGAGGGGTGGGGTGGGTTTCTGGACTGTAATAGATATTTTTAAAAACATTGGGATGCTCCCATTATTATGAGCTACGAACGGCAGCTCCTAAAGATCCACTTTTTTCAAAAAGGGCTTTGAGGGCTGCTAAGAATTCTTGCTCTAAGTAAGGTTTGCTAAAGTAAGCACTGGCTCCCAAGTGAGTTGCTAATTGTCGATGTTTTTCACTACTGCGGGAAGTCAGCATTGCTACAGGTATTTTCGATAGTTGCGGATCTTGACGACGATGGTTAAGAAATTCAAAGCCATTTAGATTCGGCATTTCTACATCGCAAACTACCATTTGAATGTTGGAATTTTGCTGTAACTGTTCGATGGCTTCCCGTCCATCTCTTGCTTGTAAGACGCGGTATCCTGCTTTTTGGAGTGTTAAAGCTAAAGTTTGTCTGAGGGTAATCGAGTCATCTACGATTAATATCAAAGGCGATTTAGCTGTGTTTGCGGATACTTTAGTTTTGTCAATTGATGCAGTTTGGATGGGGGAAGCAGTTGGCAGATCGGTGAAAGTAGTCGTAGCGATCGCATTCTTACTTTGCCCAACCATCTGGGTGAGAAGCGTTGCCCCATCAATTACCGGAATCAGGCTCCCATCTCCTAAAATCGTGCAACCGTAAATATAACTTGGAGGCGCGATCGCTGCACCAAAGGGTTTGATCACCAATTCTTGCTCTGTGACCAAGCGATCGATTTCTAAGGCAAGAATTTGGTTATCTCGGCGGATTAGCAGCATCGGTGGTGCCCAAGCTTCGGGAGTGGGAACGGCGACTAAAGCTTGGCTGGGAATTGATTCAGGCAACGGACAACTATAGTCCAGTAATTCTGATAAGTGATAGACAGGAACGATTCGCTTGCGCCAGTGCAAGAATCTCTGTTTTCCAGAGTGCTTCATCTGGTCAGTTTTCGGAATGACGATCTCTTCAATGCTGTCAGCTGGGAAGGCGTAAGCAGTGGAACCAACCAAGCAGACGAGTAATTTAGCAATCGTCAGCGTCAGGGGGATGCGTAACGTAAAGGTGGTACCTTTTCCAGGAGTGGTCGTGACCGTGATGGTACCTTTGAGCGATCGCAGTTGCGATCGCGCCACATCTAATCCCACACCTCGACCCGATAGTTCGCTGACTTGAGCCGCAGTGGAAAATCCTGGCTCAAATAGTAAATCTAAAAGTCGAGTGGTTGAAGTTGTAGCCACTTGTTCTGGTGAAAGCAACCCCAACTCTAGTGCTTTCAAACGGATGCGTTCTAGGTTGACTCCTTGACCGTCATCCCGTACTTCAATAATCGTGTGACTCCCCTGATGATAAGCCTGAATTTCAATCTGACCCCGCTCCGGTTTCCCTTGCTGACGGCGTACTTCTGGTGGCTCAATCCCGTGATCGAAGGCATTGCGGAGCAAGTGCAGTAAAGGATCGTTGAGTTTTTCTAAAGCGGCTTTATCAACTAAAACTCCCGTCCCGCTTAATTTCAGCTCGACTGGCTTTTTGTATTTTGTGGAAAGGTCGCGCAAAACTCTAGGAAAGCGGCTCAACACTTCGCGCAGGGGAAGCATCCGCGCCCACATCAAATCATCCCGCAAGTGGGCGATCATTTGACGTTGACTTTCTAAAGTTTGGCTTGACTGTCCAGCTAAGTGTGCCACATCCCCGACGATTTCTTCGAGTTGCACCATCTCTTCGAGGCTCTCTTGCACCATTGAGTGCAATGCTCCATAGCTGTCCATCTCTAGGGAGTCAAACGAAGAAGTTAGGGGTGTAGAGGTGCTAGAAGACAGGGGATTATGCTCTATATTTTCCTCGGTTTCAGACGCAGGAAATCGCGTTTTTACATCCGGCTTTTCTGCTTTTCGAGGTATGAAAGTTTGCTGGTCTGACGCAATAGAATGGCGTTCTGGAGCCACTATCATCTGGTCTGATAAATCGCGCAGATGATTAGCGATTTCCTGAAATTTAGTAAACCGCCGCAGCAGTTCTTGCACCGTTGCTTGCAGTTGTTCGTTTTGGAGGAAAAGACCGTTTCGGTTAATGGCAAGTTCACCCACCAAGTTATTCATTCGTTCCAGTCGATCTAGATCAACTCGAACAGAAAGTTGGGGAGTAGAATTGGTAGGGACAATGGCTTCTTTCTTCTTGTCTTTGGCAGCAGGCAATTTAGCGGGTTTAGAATTTTTAGACGCTGCTTTGTCGATTTCAGCCTGAATTAGCTGAGGCGAATTTTCTGTGTTGGCTAGATTGACCGGAAGCTCGGTTACGGAAAGCAAACTGTCAAATAATTGCTCGATTTCCTGAACAACTGCTTGAATATTCGTTGAGGATTTTGTTGCAATTAATTCTGAGTGTAGTTCTGGAGCTGGGGGAGAAATAGTAACTAGGTTAGTTTCTTCAACAGCTAGCTCTAATTCAGGAATTTCCTCAATCAGCGCCATCGGCTCAGCTACTTCAAAAGAGGATGAGTTTTCAATTTCAATCCCTGGTAAATTTGAGGCAAAACTACCAAAAACTTCATCTAGAGAAGGAGGGGAAGCGAGGATTTCTTCTTGAGCGATTAACTCAAATTCTTGATTTAGATTAGCTGCTGGTAGCGCCGGAAGTTTCAGCCCGTCGAAAGATAAATTATTATAAAAATCTGTAATTTCTGCTGTTAATTTTGAATCCTTAAAAATTTTATCTGAAGTTTGTTTCTGTTTTCGCTCGTCTAAGTTTGGTTTGAGACTTTCCTCATCTGTAGTTAAGGTTAGATGCTCAGGTTCATCAACTTTGAGAAGAGGGAGTTGATTTTGAGTTGATAGGCTGGAATCTGAGAAATCAAGAATTTCGTCGAAAGCAGCGATAGAAGTTAGCGTTTCCCCTGGAATGCCTAACTCGGTTTCGGAAATTTCTTCAGATGTGAATAGTGCCGAAACGTCTAGGAAATCTTCATTGATTTCAGAAGGGAGGACAGAGCTACCAAAAATATCTTCAATAGAAGAAAAGGAAAAGGAGAGCGCTGATTCCTCTTCATCTTCAGTCAGTGTCAGTAGCTCTAATTCGGAAGCCAGTTGGACGCCTGTAACCGTTGATCCAGGGGAAGTTTGAACTGGAGAAGTAGCAGCAAGTTTTGTTAAAGCGGTAGAGGGAGAACCGCCAAGCGAGCGATCGCCTGCGAGTACGCCTTCTCTAGCTGCTAGAAAATCAGCTAATGCCAGTTTAGCAATCTGCAAGGCTTGTTCGGGATGAGCATCGAGCGCCGCCAAAGTAGTTTGCGCGATCGCTCCAAATCCTGGCAAACTTAATAATTCTGCGATGCCGGTAAATACATCAGCGAGTGCCCGCAATTCTCCGGCTACTTGATTGCTTTCAGGATGGGCTAAAACATGAGTGAGGCGCTCTAGTTCTTGCGCCACGTCCACTTCAAATATCGATAAGGTGATATCAATTCCCAATTCCACCGCATTGGGTAAAACTTCCTCTCCGGTGAGGAAATCTCCTAATTGTGCCTCAATTTTGGCAAACACGGGTTCGGCGATCGCGATCGCCTGTTCTGCGTTGAAATGACCCGCCAGAATCTGCTCCGTTAAAGGGAGGCGGAGACAATCATAGGCTTGCAGCAATAAGCTTTCTAGTTCGGCATCAATCTCTAACTCTTTGTTGTGGAGCGCCTTAAAGATATCTTCAAGGCGATGAGCTATCGTTTTGATTGTTTCGAGTCCCACGCAAGCAGATCCCCCTTTAATCGAGTGAGCCGCACGCATGAGACTGTGAATTTTAGCAGTAGTCCGCTCTGTCTTGAGCGTCAGCAGTTCCGATTCGATGACCTGCAACAGCTCTGGAGCTTCTTGAATGAAGAACTGATAGGCTTGGTCGCGGATATCAGAGTCGAGCGCCATAATACTGAATTGGTAATTGGTAATTAGTAATTGGTAATTGGGGAAGAGGCGTATGGGAATTGGGAATTGATAATTGATAATTGGGGAAAAGGGGTTTAGTAATTAATAATTGGCTGGATTCTTCTCCCTACCAATTACCCATTACCAATTACCCATTACCAATTACCCATTACCAATTACCCATTACCAATTACCCATTACCAATTACCCATTAGCTAACTTTAAATCGACCCACGTTTGCTTGCAGTTCTTGCGCCAACGCTAGCAATTCCTTAAAGGATGCCGATACATCGGTGGCTCCCGTTGAGGTTTTGGTGGCGATCGCTGCCACGTCGGTCATGGTTTTGGTGACTGCATCGGAAGCTTTGGATTGCACGACAGCCGCTTGGGCGATCGCTTCCACCAAGGCGCTGATCTGGGCGCTGGCAGTCGTAATTTTGTTCAGGCTTTGGCGGGTTTCATCCACCAGTTTCGTCCCTGTAACGACCTGCTCAGTGCCCGCTTCCATCGCCGCTACCACCTCATTAGTTTCTGCTTGAATGCCTGCAACCAGCTTTTCGATTTCCGCCGTTGCTGCCGCCGATTGCCGCGCTAGCGATCGCACTTCATCCGCAACGACGGCGAAGCCTCGACCCTCTTCCCCAGCGCGTGCCGCCTCAATTGAAGCATTGAGCGCCAACAAGTTCGTTTGAGCGGCAAAGGTGCCAATTAGGTTCACCACTTTGGAAATCTTTTGCGAAGATTCGCCCAAACGCTTGACTTTTTTAGAGGTTTCTGCGACAGTTTCCCGAATCGCTAGAATCCCGTCCACCGTGCGGTTCATGGCAGCGTCACCCTCCTTCACAATCTGCGTCGCTTGTTGAACCGCAGCTTCCGCTTGTTCGGCATTGGCAGCAACCGCTCGAATCGAGGTGGACATTTCCTGAATTCGATCCAGAGCAGCTAAAATTTCCTCTGATTGCCGTAAAGCTTCTGCCGATAGCTCTTGAACAGAGACTTCATTGCTGCTGGTGGTTGCTGCCACTTGTTTGGCGGCGGTTTGCACCTGGCTAACAATTTTCCGTAAGCTACCGATCGTGGCATTGTAGGAGTCAGCAATCGTGCCAATTTCATCCTCAGTCACCTGCGCCCGAATGGTGAGGTCTCCTTTACTGACAGGATCGACTTCCAGCAGCAGTTCCAGCGCTCGTTTTTGCAGGGCTTCCTTGGCTGACCTTTGCTGTTCGGCATTTGCAGATTGTTGGCGGGTCGCTTCCTCTTGCGCCGCCAGCAAAGTTTGAATCTGTTCCAGCAGCGTCGCTTGGTTGAGGGCAATACCCACTTGAGTTGTCAACTGGGTGAACAAATCGATTTCACCCTTCTGCCAAATGCGAGTCCCCGAACATTGATGAGCAATCATCAAGCCGAATAGCTCGTTATCTACTACGATGGGCACGACCAAGTTGGCTTTGACTTGAAAGCGCTCCAACATTTTAATGTGACACTCGTTCAGACCCGCTTGATAAATATCCTCAATGGCACGAATGCGCCCTTTGTTGTAGCTTCCCCCCTGCGTCTCTTTCAAGCAGGTATCTTCAACTTTGACTCCTTGAGTGGGCATCCAACCCGTCGCTACAGATTCTGCAATTACCGTCCCATCCCAGTTCGCATCGAAGCGATAGACGATTAAGCGATCTGTTTTAAATGCGCGTCGCACCTCTTCGACCGCTGTATTCAGAATGTCTTCCAGCTTCAGAGATTCCCGAATGCGGAGGGTAATCATCGACAAAAGTTGCGATCGCGTAGCTTGAGCTTCTTTCTGTTCCAGATAGCTGATGCGGTCTATCGCCAAACCAACTTGAGTGGACAACTGCGTGCAGATAGCGACTTCAGACTGCTGCCAAGTCCGAGGGGTTGAACACTGCTGGGTACACATTAAGCCCAGTAGTTTGTCACCGCTAACAATCGGGGTGATCACATTGGCTTTGATTTTTAATCGCTCGTACAACTCAACGTGACAAGGGGCGAGATTCGCTTGATAAATGTCATCGATAACAAACACGCGACCTTTGCGGTACAACTCTACCCCCGCCTCTGAGTCGGTGAAATAGGTATCTGCTACTTTCATGTTCATGCAGGTCGGTAATCCGGGCGTCACCGCTTCCGCAACTACATTCCCACTCCAGTCCGGGTTAAAGCGATACAAAAACACCCGTTCCGCATTCAGGATTTGTTGAGCGCCAATCACTGCTTTCTCGAAAACCTCTTTGACATCGAGAGATTCACGAGCGCTGTTGGCAATATCTGCAAACAATTGTGTCAAATTGGCTTCGACTTCTCGCTGTTTGGCTTCCGCTTCCTTCTGTTTGAGGAAACTGATTCGGTCTAAAGCTAAGCCGATTTGAGTAGATAACTGCGAGCAAAAATCTACTTCATACTGCTGCCAAGTCCGAGGAGTAGAACACTGCTGCGTACACATCAAGCCTAATAGTTTGTCACCGCTGACAATTGGGGTGATTACATTGGCTTTGATTTTTAATCGCTCGTACAGCTCAATGTGACAACCTGTAAGATTGGCTTGATAGATGTCATTAATGACAAATACGCGACCCTTGCGATACTTTTCTACACCCACATTCGAGTCAGTGAAGTAAGTATCGGTCACGGTCATTTTCAGGCACGAAGGTAAGCCAGTTGTCACCGCTTCCGCAACAACATCTCCACTCCAATCCGAGTTAAAGCGATACAAAAACACTCGTTCTGCATTCAGGATTTGTTGAGCGCCAACAACGGCTTTTTCAAATACTTCCTTGACATCTAGCAACTCACGAGCGCTAGTAGCAATATCAGCACACAGTTGAATGCGCTTAGCTTCAACTTCTTGCTGTTTTGCTTCAGTTTCTTTCTGTTCTAGGAAACTGATTCGGTCTAGAGCTAAGCCGACTTGAGTAGATAACTGCGAGCAAAAGTCTACTTCATACTGCTGCCAATTCCGAGGATTTGAACACTGTTGCGTACACAGCAAGCCTAATAGTTTATCACCGCTGACAATCGGGGTAATCACATTGGCTCTAATTCTTAATCGCTCATACAACTCAACGTGGCAATAAGTCAAACCAGATTGATAAATATCATTAATGACAAATACGCGACCATTGCGATATCTTTCTACCCCCACATTCGAGTCGGTGAAGTAAGTATCGGTAACAGTCATTTTTAGACAGGAAGGCCAACCCGGCATTACTGATTCAGCAACTACATCCCCACTCCAATCTGGGTTGAAGCGATATAAAAACACCCGTTCCGCATTCAGGATTTGTTGAGCGCCAACAACGGCTTTTTCAAATACTTCCTTGACATCGAGAGATTCACGAGCGCTAGTAGCAATATCGGCACACAGTTGAATGCGCTTAGCTTCAACTTCTTGCTGTTTTGCTTCAGCTTCCTTCTGTTCTAAGAAACTGATTCGGTCTAGAGCTAAGCCGACTTGAGTAGACAACTGCGAACAAAAATCGACTTCATACTGCTGCCAATTCCGAGCATTTGAACACTGCTGCGTACACAGCAAACCTAATAGTTTATCACCGCTGACAATCGGGGTAATCACATTGGCTTTGATTTTTAATCGCTCATACAACTCAATGTGGCAACCCGTAAGATTGGCTTTGTAGATGTCATTGATGACAAACACGCGACCATTGCGGTATCGTTCTACCCCCGCTGGAGAGTCGGTGAAGTAGGTATCCGTAACGGTCATTTTTAAGCAGGAAGGCCAACCTGGAGCAATAGATTCCGCGACGATATCTCCACTCCAGTCTGGATTGAAGCGATACAAAAACACCCGTTCTGCTTTGAGGATTTGTTGAGTTCCTTGAACGGCTTTCTCGAAAATTTCTTTGACATCTAACGATTCTCTAGCGCTGGTGGCGATATCGGCACACAACTGTAATCGCTTGGCTTCAACTTCTTGTTGTTTAGCTTCAACTTCCCGCTTTTGCAAATAGCCAATCCGATCTATGGCTAGCCCTAATTGAGTGGACACCTGGGTACAGAAATCGACTTCAGACTGCTGCCAAGTCCGAGGATTAGAACACTGCTGCGTACACATCAAGCCGAGTAGTTTGTCGCCGCTAATCAGCGGGGTAATTACATTGGCTTTGATTTTTAATCGCTCGTACAACTCAATGTGGCAAGGTGTGAGATTGGCTTTATAGATGTCATCAATGACAAAAACGCGGCCCTTCCGATAGAGTTCTACTCCCACCTTGGAAGAGGTGAAGTAGGTATCAGCTACCTTGATTTTCATGCAGGTCGGCAATCCGGGCGCTACGGCTTCGGCAACAACATAGCCACTCCAGTCAGGATTGAAGCGATAGATGAATACTCGTTCTGCATTCAGGATTTGTTGCGTGCCTTGAACTGCTTTCTTGAATACTTCATGGATATCGAGAGATTCTCTGGCACTGGTAGCAATATCGGCACACAGTTGTAATCGCTTGCCTTCAACTTCTTGCTTGCTTAATAAGTCTTTAACTCGTGCCACCAAGTTATTGAAGCTGACAGCTAGAGTTTGGGTTTCAGTAGTCCCGCGAGGTTCAACGTAGGCATCCAAATTTCCAGCAGCAACCTGCTCTGATGTACCCGTCAATTCTTTCAAAGGAGCAGACCAGCGACGTGCTAAACTCACCACAATGCCTGCACCTACGGCTCCCAAGGAAAGAAAAATTAGGACAAAAATTAGTCCATGCTCATTTCCAGCCGCAGCAATTTCCGAAAGCTCAATTGAGGTGACACTGACCAAATCGATGCCTGGAACTGCGGCAAGGCTATACTTTCTGCCGTCCCGATCGAATGAAGTACTCAGAACTAATTGTCCCTCTTGGCGAACGTAAGGGACAATGGTAAGTCCCTGGAGTTGACCTGTAGTGGCAACGTAGCTTGGTTTTTTCCCTAGGGTGGCGTTTTCCCCAAAATTAGCCTTTTGTACTTCTAGTTCGGCTAACAGAGCGGTGGCTGTTTGTAAAACCGCATCGCCACCCAACACTTCTTTCTGCGCGATCGCTCCGTTAGATGTAATGGTACTAATAACGGCTTTGCTTGCCGGAGCCAAAATCTGAATTTTTTCAGTGTTACTCAGTCCCACATGCTCCAACGGCACCGCTAGTTCGTCAAAGTTAGCAGCACGCGCAACATCAATAGTTAAGGAATTTTCTGTCAAAGACGACGAAATCAAAGCATCCTTGACCTTTACGCCAGCCAAGTTGGAGGATAGCATCGCGTCATTCCATAATTTCGTCTCGGTGCGCCCAGATGCTTGATAATTCGTCATCCCCCAGCTCACGATACCTGCGATCGCTAGCGGTGCTAGTACCACAGGTAAGATTGTCCTCAACAATTGGCTGCGGAGCGTGGGACTTTTAGATAGATTCAGTTGTGGAGACGGCGGGTTAAGCTGGTCTTGCTCTGTTTGCTCTAGCTGCTCTTTTCCCTTGTTCTCTACCTTTTGTTCAAGATTTTGAGATCCGTTTAAATCTTGTTGGTTCGGAATGAGCTTAAGAGGAGGGGGTTGATGGCTAACACCTGTCTTGCGACCCCGGAGACGACGCTTAATATTGGCTTTTGTTGTATCTGATTGAGGATCGGAAGGCGTCTTCATAGTTTAAACTTTGCTAAAGGTAGATGAGTGTGGCGAGTTGAGTTGATTAAGGGATATAGATAGAGGTTAAAAAATTGAAATTCCAGACCCAAAGAAAGACATCTGGATATTCAAACAGCCATTCAAACTTCTGGCTTAGGCATTCCAGCCATGATGGATTCTCCCTCTAGAACCACCAGTATTTCACCATTTGATTTCAGCCAATATCCCCGTAAAAATGGCACCAATTCCGGGGTGACAGATGATTGTGGAGGAGATTGAATTAAATCTGGATCGCAGCTTTCGATGTCTTCGACTCGATTCACTACCAATCCCAGCATCTTTTTTCCTGTGATCTGGCTACCAGTTCGCTGTTTACCAAGGATTTGCTGTTCCCCATGAATCACAATGACTGTGTAAGTTGATCGGTTAATTGCCTGTAAGTATAAGGGAGTCAGCCCTACCAAATGACCGAGATCCGCAATCCATAAAATCTCACCGCGCCAGTTATAAACTCCCATCACCCAAGCTGGCATATGAGGAATGGGGACAATCTGACCAACTGGAATTGTCAGCACCTCTGTCATTTGGTGCATGGGGAATAGTGCGGTAATGTCCGGAAAAAGATGAAACCGCAAAAATTGCTCTCCCACGACTGCTTTATGTTCTGCGTTTGGGATTTCAAATTGTTGAATTAAAGCTTTGTTTCCAGACAAAAATTCAGATTCCATTGCTTGTCTCTTGACGGTGCTGACGAAGATTTTTCCTAACCTTTAATTAATTGATTAACAGTACGCAGTAGTTCCTCTTGATCGACTGGTTTTGGAATGTAGGCATCTGCTCCTTGTTTCATGCCCCAAAATTTATCCATATCAGTGCTTTTGGTGGAACACATCACGACTGGAATTTTGCTGGTTTCTGCATCTGCTTTGAGTTCGCGGCAGAGTTCAAAGCCGCTACGACCGGGCAATACAACGTCTAAAATGATCACATCAGGTTTATGGCTACTGATTTTTTCTAAGGCTTCTTCTCCAGTATTGGCTGTTAAAACATTTAATCCACCTCGTCGCAAGCAGCTAGCAAAAGTTTCCCTTTCAGTTAGGGTATCTTCAACGATTAAAGCAGTATGCATTGTATTAACGCTCCTAGGAAAAAAAAATCAACTGACCACGAGGGAACTGTTTTTGAGGTGCTTGAGGTACTTGTTGGTTATCGCTAGCACCTTTTCTGCATCGACTGGTTTCCCCATGAAATCTGAAGCTCCGACAACCTTAGCTCGGACTCGGTCAATGATACCGTCATTTCCTGTCAAAATAATAATTGGGGTATCTCGGAAAGCAGAAACTTTACGCAATTGGGTACAAATTTCATAGCCGTTCGTATTGGGCATTACCAAGTCTAAAAAGATGATATGAGGTTTGCGGTTTAATAAAGTAGCGATCGCTCGCATCGAATCTGGTACTGCCAAAAATTGATACCCGGCTGACGTAAGAATCTTTTCCATATTTTTGCAAACCAACGGGCTATCATCCACACAAGCAATGAGTGGTTTTCGAGTTGCCGCTTGAGCGGGTGTTTTGCTTGAAGAAGTCGGAGGATTTTTAGCAGTTAATTCTGAAGAAGTCGGGGAAACCGGATTTGCTAAATCAGGAATATCATTTAACTCTACTAATCCAGTTTCAAGGTAAGGCAATAGAGATCGGGTTACTTCCGCAACATTGCGCTTAGTTTGAACCGCAATATCTCGTAAGGTTCTTTGCCCATCTAATAACAATGTCAGAGATTTATAAACGGTAGGCGATGTTTTTTGTTGGAGTTGTTCTGGTTGCTTGATCGATGGCGCTCGATTGGGAAGCACATCAGAAATTTTAGCGATTTTCCAGGCTTGCCAAATTTCTTGAGTTTTCGCGATCGCTTGTTCGGCATCAATCAATAACAACTGGGGGGCTAAGGCATTTTCTTGCTTGATTTGTAATGCTTTTGGTACTTCTTGAGTAATGTCAAACAATAATTCAAGAACAATGCCTTGAATTATTTTTACAACTTGTTCGCGGGTAATTTTTTGCTGCTTCAGCCATAAACATAACAAATAATATTCTCGACAGTTTTTGCTAAGATCGGAAGAAGTTTCAGAAATATCAGTTTGTAAACTAAGTTGATTCGGACTAACATTAGAACAATTTATTCCTAAATGTCTTTGCCACCTTCTAACTGGATGAGTTCCTCCAGTTGCGTACAAAATCCGACCCAGGTAGAAGTAAAGAATCCACTCTCGCCCCAAAGTACCTTTCAGGAACAGCCGCCCACTAAAGCGAGCTTCCTTCAAAGTAGTCAGCTTGCTAGCAAAAGCAGTAATCGTCATAGGTTGGGCGGTCATAATTCTTGATTCCTTCTTGCAAAGTTCGCTTGACTTTAGCGAAAACCAGAGTTTACATTTATAAATATTTCTGATAAAAAAGCCTATTAATTTAATTAATAGCACTATATAGAAATAACAAGTCTCAGTAATTTTACTGAAATATTTTTAGAATTTTAGGCGTTCCGTAAATTTACGAAAACCCCCTATTTTAATAATTTTTATTAAGATACGAGCAAACAATTTGATTTCGCTTTGATAATAGTAAACTGAGTCTTAGTTGAGTAAAAATTAAGATAGTTTATTGAGCATAAAACGGAATAAAAAATCCCCCAGGTTGATGCAACTTGGGGGATTTGATCCAAAAGCAGCCTGCTATTGGGTATTAGGAATTAGCCTGCCGCAGGGATAAGTTGCTACAGGTTGTTCAGAAGCATTTTCGACAACAGCGGCAGGAATTTCATCGGAAGGCTGGGTTTTTGCTGCTTGATAGTCCGTCCGCAATTTTGAGAACATCTCTTCTCGACGATCGTACAAGCGCTTCAGGGGGCGGGGCTGACATTGGTTCATCACGTAGGCGCCGATGAGAGGCAGGGCAATTGTGCTGTCGGTGTAACAGACAATGGTGCTAGGTAACTCTTCGGGGTCAATCTTGCCCCAGCTAACGGCTTCGCTGGGTGTTGCACCAGAGAGTCCGCCGGTATCAGGACGCGCATCGGTGACTTGTACGAAGTAATCGTGACCTCGTTCCTCTAATCCCAACACTTCGTGAAGTTGCGGTTGAGTTTGCAGCAGGAAGTTTTTGGGACTACCACCGCCAATAATCACGGCGGCGCTTTTGCCTTCTACGTCTGGGTTGCCGGTTTCACGAGCGCAGTAGGCGATCGCAGCTGTCTCATTCACATCAATGGCTGGATCTAGCACTAAGTTTGAGCCTTCCAAGGACAATGCTGCTACGTTCATCCCAATCGAACTATCCCCCGGCGAAGAAGTATAAATAGGCACACCACATTCATAAGCTGTCGCCAATAAGCAGGAATTTTTCACTCCTAACTGCTTTTCCACTTCCCGAACATACTTTCCAAGCAGGTAGTGAAATTCAGCAGTTCCCATCCGCTTTTGGAACGGTTCTGCTTGCAAAATCTTTCGGATGAAGGCATCAGTTTCCAGCAGCACATCGTAGCCAAAGATAATGTCATAAATGCGAATGGTGCCTTCTTCGCGCAGTTTCACATCATCTGCAAACGGATTCCCTGCGTAAAGGTCGAAACCCAGCCCGAAATGCATATCGTGGTAAAGATTGGCACCCGTGCTGATCATCCAGTCAATAAAACCGTGGCGAATCAGGGGAGCCAAAATTCCCACACCCATTCCAGCGGGGGTCATTGCGCCTGATAGGCTGACTCCGACGGTGACGCCCTCACGCATGACCTCTCGGCTGAGCAAGTGACACATTTCCCGCAGACGCGCTGAGTTGTAGGCGCTGAAGTAACCATCAATTAGATCGACAACATTAATTGCTGTCGGCATGGGGGCGGGTGCGATTTTGTTACCGGGCAGTTGTGACATTTTTAACTTTTAAAAGAATGAACCGCATTGTCAACTATAACCAGCAAAAGCGGGTCGGAAACCCAACTGGAGCAGGAAAAATATAAGTGTGGGGAAAAGATAAATGAGCGTTAGAGCGATCGCACTCATTGCATCCTCACGCAGATAATTTTGTCGGGTGAGCAGCGAGCGCGATCGCGCCATCCCTTATCTGATTGAATTCTACTCAGTATCGGTGGGGTCTTTTTGCCCTTACAGCACTTAGGATTTTTTCAGGCGATCGCTACCTTGTGTTAAATAATTTCTTTGATCGCAGCCGAGTAAGAATTATAGGCAGTATCCCCAAAGCAAACGAAAATCGTCTGCTCTATCGAGGTAGTGCGCTCCAGAAACTTCTTCACTTCAGTTACAGCAATTCTAGTGGCGCGTTCTATCGGGAACCCATAGACACCCGTGCTAATAGCTGGGAAGGCAATGCTGCGTATCTCGTATTGCTCCGCCAAAGCCAGAGAATTGCGATAACATCTAGCTAGCAGCTCATCTTCCTGGCGATCGCCCCCTCGCCAAATTGGGCCAACTGTGTGGATTATCCACTCGGCGGGGAGATTGTAACCTTTTGTAATCTTTGCTTCACCCGTGGCACAGCCCTTCAACTGGCGACATTCTGACAACAATTCTGGTCCAGCGGAGCGGTGAATTGCCCCATCGACGCCGCCACCACCGAGTAAGGAGGTATTCGCTGCGTTGACGATCGCATCTACCTTTTGCTGAGTTATATCACCTTGAACGATTGCAATTTTGCCTAAAATCATGGGATTTTTTCCCTTAGCACAAAAAACTGACCAAGACCGGCTGAGTCATAATTGCCATCATAGGGGTGTTGCAAAGCTCCCTGCGGGGATCGCAAAAGCGATCGCCACAATTCGATAAATCTCAAATTTTTGTAAACTGGAAAAAGGTCATTCTCATGGCTTTAATCCAGAGAAGGATTTTGTCTCAGTCCAGTCAATATGACAAGATGGCAAGCAATCTTTCCTCTCGCAATCCAGTTAGAGTTCAATCAGCATCTCAGAGCCAGCACCATAATCATTGGTCTAATTTTGAGGAAATGTTGCAACGGCTTCATGCAGAAGGTTTGTACATTCATCCCGATCATCTGGCAGAATTTCTGCTGGCGCATGGTATCCCTGTCAACCTCCGCTATGTACCCGAACATTTGAAGAGTAAAGCGGTTTTCATTAACGAGAACTACCAGGGCGATATGGCTCATTTAGTTGAAGAACCCGATGCTACTTCCAGCCAGTTTCCGTGGTTGAATTAAGACCAGATAATCGCTAATGGCTAATCGCTCGTGGCTAATTGTTAATAGTTATGGGCGATTAGCGATCGGCTCTCAATTAGAGATGTAAAATCAAAACTTTGATTTTTCCTCAGCAAGGGGAGAGATTTAATTTAGCAGTTTATTTACGTCTATTTACTGATAACAGTTGTGCTACAAATTGCACATAGTTTTAAATTCGTTCACATAGGCAGGGCAACACGCACAATGGTTTTTTGAGTGGGAATACTCTCAATTGATAATTCGCCAGCGTGTAGTTCGGCTAGGCGTTTAGCAATGAGCAAGCCCAAACCAGAGCCTTGCTGTGAAGCGAGTTTGCGCTCAAATCGCATATAGGCTCCAATTGTCGCAATTTGCTCTGGTGTCATCCCCTGTCCGAAGTTGCTCACGGACAGTACAAAAGTGCTATTTTTACATCGACTGGCAACGCGAATTGCGGTGTTGGGACACGAAAATTTACAGGCATTATCGATTAGTTCTTCCACAATTTTTCGCAATTTTGGCTCTGAAATTAAGACGGCAGCTTCTTGGAGGTCTAATTCCAAATCCATTTCCCGACAAACTTGCTTGGCTTTTTTAATCGCCGCTTCTGCGATCGCGCTCTTCGCTGAATCAGTTCGGCTGTTTTGTCTAAGATCCGCTATCTGAAGCGGATCGGTTCCGATTAGCTCTAATTGAGCGAAGAGTAAAAAATTCTGGACTAACTTAGATAAACGTTCCGCAGAGGTACGAATATCGACTGCCATTTCTAGAATTTCTTGCGGTTCTAGGGAGTCGGCTTCATCAATTAACATTTGCGAACAACACAAAATGCCATTGAGGGGAGTATGGAGTTCGTGAGGGAGGGAGAAAGAGATATTGCTGCGTAAATCATCGAGTTTTTTTTGCGAATGTCGCTCAATCGCCGCCTGTTTTTCCATCCTCGCTGCGATCGCCCCCAGTAATTCCGCTCTCGTAAATGGCTTGGTGAGGTAGTCGTCTGCACCCAATTCCATCCCTTGACGCCAATCGGTTTTCGCTGCTTTGGCAGTGAGAAAGATAAAGGGAATCGTTGCCGTGACAGGGTTAGAGCGAAGTGCCTTCAGAACGCCATAACCGTCGAGTTCCGGCATTAGCGCATCGGAGAGAATTAAATCGGGGATTTCTGCTTGAGCTAACTGCAACCCTATTTGACCATTTTCGGCTGCAATAGCGTCAAATCCCTCTGCTTCTAACAACTCCAGAATGTTCTCTCTGATAGATATTTCATCTTCAATTACCAGAATCTTTGCCATATCAGCGATCGCCTAGCAGGTAAGCAATTAAAAATTAAAAATGTCAGCTCCCAGGACTGCAAACAAGATGTTCGCTAGGATTGTCCAAATTCAATGCACAACAACCGAGCAGCTTTAATAAGGTTTGAGTATGTTCGGGGCACTTTCTTCTATACACCCAAACTTTCCTTTTAAATAAAGACTTTAGACTTTATCTTGCAAGAAAGCTTACCTTAGCACGGGCGGGTAGACCTTGCCTCTACAGCACTCTTCAGGGGTAGTCTTACTTTAAATTTAGTTCCCACACCCACTTTACTCTTAACGGTAATCTCACCCCCGTGAAGATCCACACACTTCTTAACGATTGCTAATCCTAAACCAGTTCCAGGGATGTTGCCGACATTCGCGGATCGATGAAATGCTTCAAATAAGCACTGACGCTCTTGCAGAGGAATCCCAATTCCTTTGTCTTCAATTTGGAAGACGATTGCATCTTTTTGTTGGGTAATTTCAAATCTGACTGGACTCCCTTCAGGCGAATATTTTATCGCGTTTGAAAGGAGATTGCTAAGAATATGTCGCAGCAATTTTTCATCTAGACTAAAGGAGGTAGATTTGCAATGATTAATCAAGTTAATTGCACGGGAATTGCCCTCATTCAGTTGCAATTCTTTCACTAATTCAATACAAAATTCTTCCAGATGCAGCGGTTCAGGTTTGAAGTCCGACTGTCCGGCTTCGGCTTTACCAATGATTAATACATCATCAAGCAGTCCAATCATGTGCTTAACAGCGATTTGAATGCGATGCAGGTGGATGAGTTTTTTCTCTTCAGACCAATTGTTACTGTAATGTTCCAATAATTCGGCAGAAGAGAGGATCGTACTCAGGGGAGTGCGGAATTCGTGGGAAGTCATGGAGATAAAGCGGGATTTTAGATCGCCGAGTTCTTTTTCTCGCTCAAGCGATGCTCGCAGTTCTTCTTCTAATTGCTTTCGTTTGGTAATATCAATTCCTACTGTGACAGCCGCTTGATCTTGATTGTATTTCTGCGCCACCATAAGATAATTTTTGATATTGCCGTCAACTTCTGCGGTCACTTCCTGAGAGGTTGTTTTCGTCGAGGAAGCAAAGAATTGCTCCACAAATTCACTAAAGTTGGGGCTACTGTCAAAACAGCTAAGTTCCTGACCGACAAATTCCTCTGAAGACAAGTTAAAGGATGCGGCTAAATGCTGGTTGACGCCCAGGTATTGTAAATCCGAGCTAATCCAGGAGACAAATCCAGGCACGGCATCTAAGACGGCTAAAAGTTGGTTTTTTGCCTGTTGCAGCGCCAATCCCATTTGCTTATATGCTGCCATTGTAATTTCATGCACCTCTGACTGAGCCAGCAGAAGTTGATGCACGTCTAACAATTTATAAATTCCGGGTGCCGTTTGTACAATGATCGGTTCATAGATCAATTCAGGCGATCGCTTCAAAGACTCCCGCACCGCTGCGGTAATGGAAGTATAACTGGGAAAAACTAGAATTTCGGTATGGTTGAATTGATAGAGCGATCGCAAACTTCGTTTCGACAGTAACTCTAAGCTGTAACGACGGCTTAGATATTCAAAAAAACGCCGGCGACTGATCATCCCGACCAGTTGGTTTTTATCCATGAGGATTAAACCCGGTAGTAGCGGTTTTTCCTCGAAAAGCCTGAGAACCTCTGCGGCTGTGTGGTTGTATTCAATGCAAGCCTCATACAGGGTTAATCCCTGCAATGTAGACTCCAAATTCAGATTAAGTTGCTCTGCACCTTGTTCAGAAGAGATTGATAAGGTTAAAGACATAAATCTTAAAAGAAGGTAAGTAAATTTATACTGAAATCAGTGTTGCTGAATCTATAGGCAAAATGGAAGGGGGGTTATGCCCTCTGTCTTGAAGTGATGACTGGGAGCGATTCCCTGCAATTAGAAGGAATTGCCGATGGCTTATCCTGATGCATATCCCTTTGGGGCTATTTTAATAGGTGTGAAAGTTTTTTCTAGGCAGACTTGATGACAACTCCTACCCCGACTGATTTAAATAAAAATTTAGAATCTGCTGACTTACTGGAGACAGAAACATCATCACTAACTCCAGAACAATACCAGCGCAAGATGCAGCGGCGCAAGGAAGTTCAAGAGCAGCGGGTGGCAAAGGCATCTCAGGAGAAAGGCTTAATTATTGTTAATACAGGCAATGGCAAGGGAAAAACCACTGCTGCTTTGGGAATGGTAATGCGATCGCTTGGTCACGGCTATCGAGTCGGGATCGTACAATTCATTAAAGGAGCCTGGGAACCCGCTGAGAAAGCTGTCCTCGGTCGCTGGGAAGGTCAGCTAGAGTTCCACGCGATGGGAGAAGGCTTCACTTGGGAAACTCAAGACCAACAGCGAGATATCCAGAAAGCGCATCAGGCTTGGGAAACTGGACTCAGCTTTATCCGCAATCCTGAATTTAAGCTAGTGCTGTTGGATGAAATCAACGTAGCTTTAAAACTCGGTTATTTGAGCGTTGAGGAAGTGCTAGCTGGTTTGGAGGAAAAACCTGCGGATTCTCACGTGATTCTCACCGGCAGAGGTGCCCCAGCAGCCCTGATTGAGCGAGCCGACTTGGTAACAGAAATGACTCTTGTTAAGCATCCGTTCCGGGAACAGGGCGTCAAAGCGCAGCCAGGAATCGAGTTTTGAAGTTCAAAAAATCAAGAAACCCGTTTCTTGAAGAAAACGGGTTTTTAGAGGAGTTAATTGTTTTTTGGTGATTAGTCCTTGGTTAGTAGCAACAAACTACTGACAACTACCTTGATTTGCACCGCCAAAGCTTACTAATTGTTAGAAGTTAACTTTACAAGCGTTCAAGATTTGCTGGTCGTTAGCGCTAATTTTGTTAATTGGGTGATAGCCCTGGAGCCGTAAACTATCTTCAATGGGCAACCGACTATCGGCAGAGGCGACTGGGGGGGCTTCGCTGAGGGCTATTGAGTGAGAATAGGTTGTACTGTCGTAGGGATCTTGAACGGTTAGATTGATTTGCTGTGCCCCAACCTTGCCGGAAAAACAACTATATTCTGAGGAAGGCATATAAAACGCACCCCTTACCTTTCCCTGACGCGCCTCAAATACTATATATTCTTGACCAATCTCTTCTGTCTTTTGGGAGCTACCATACAAATAAATACCGTCAGCCACTGAAGTGTCTGATGCTGGCATTTGTGCAAGGGAAACGGAATTTGTACCAACGATTCCCGTCTTACTAAAGGATGTTGGTGCTTGCAATGCAACTGTGCTGGTTGCGAAGCTCATCGTTAGAAGTAATCCTAGGGCAGGTACTTCAAGCGGAAGCCGAGACATAAATTGCTGATAAAACTTGTTAAGCACCGTTTTTTCCCCCCTAGCAATTACGAGCAGACACCCTCAAGCATCTAATTACAAAGTACCTAATTCCTTAGGTGTAAAGCTTCACCCATTTGAATGAACCGTAGGTCATCCGAAAGGAGTTTTTTTTGTTAAGACAAGCAACGCATTCATCTTTGATTCCCGGTTATTAAATTGCCTTCTAAAATCAAAATGCGTATTTATACTCACTTTATTCACTCGTTTTATGAGCTTTCCCAAATCGGGTCAGTGTGGGCTTGTCTGTAGTACTTGTTCCTTAACTGTGGATGACTTCACTGGCACCCGTTCGAGTTCCCGAACTGCGTTACGAAACTTTACAAAAATATAAAAAAAGAGCAGTAACAGATTTTAGATGTCTACAAAAAACTTCAACAGGTAGACACATCTACTCGACAGGGGCTAAAAGCGGGGATTGAAATGACTGAAAAACCCGCCCTTACTTAGCTGTAAGGACGGGTTTTAGGAGCGATCGCTATAGGATGATGTGGGAGGCAGGAGCATAGCGGGTCAATCCCGCCTCTACAATTAACTAGCAGCGATATACTCGCGGACATTCGCCTGACGACGGCGCAGATGGGCGAGGGCTTGGTGTTCTAGCTGGCGTACCCGTTCGCGGCTGAGGCTTAGGCGTTCGCCGACTTTTGCTAGAGACAGCTCGTTGCCATCTTCCAAGCCAAAGCGCAGAGTTAGCACTTCCCGCTGCTGTGGGGTTAGTTCCGCCAGAAGATCGTCCAGGTCTTGCCGCAGCGACTCCTGGGTCATATAATGGTCAGGGGTTGGGCCTTCGTCTTCCAGAAGGTCTTGCAGTTCGGTATCCTGGTTATCGCCAACGCGCACATCCAGAGAAATTGGTTGACGGGCGATATTCAAGTACTCGCGGATCAACGCGGGTTCTAAATCCAGCGCCTTAGCGATTTCACCGGGGGTAGCACTGCGACCAAGCGTCTGAGCTAGTTCCCGTTGCACCCGCTTAATTTTATTAAGCTTTTCGGTGATGTGGATGGGCAAACGAATCGCACGGGCTTGTTGAGCGATCGCGCGAGTAATCGCTTGGCGAATCCACCAGTAGGCGTAGGTCGAAAACTTGTAACCGCGCATCGGGTCAAATTTCTCGACGCCGCGTTCCAAGCCGAGAGTACCTTCCTGAATCAAATCCAGGAATTCCATGTTACGCTTCTGGTACTTCTTCGCGATCGCGACCACTAGACGCAAGTTAGCCTCTATCATCTTGCGCTTTGCGCGCGTTCCCAGTTTGATTATCCGGTCGAGTTCGGGTTCACTCAAGCTAACATGGTCTGCCCACTCTTGATGAGTTGGTTCTCGCTGCAATGTCTCAGCCAAGGTCTCCTTCGCCTCCAGCAGCGCCATCATTTGCTGCACCTGCTTGCCGAAGACAATCTCTTGTTCGTGGGTCAGCAGGGGCACGCGCCCAATCTCATGCAGATAGGTGCGAACCATATCAGCCGTAAACGTGGGTTGTTTAGTCGTCTTTTTTAGGGTGTTGGCAGTGGGCATGAGTGAGTGGTGACTCCGTAAACAAGCAACAATTCTGTAGCAGGGGTTGACCTTAGCGGGAGATTGCCAGCTCTTACAATGAGAGTAGCTAGGTCAATTAGTGGAACACATCCTGCAAAAGTTGTAAAGATCGCCTACCCAATTGAATAGGCAAACATAACACACAAAAAGCTAATCGTCAAACCTTTCGGCTGGGGGATGCCTTAAAGAGCTGGTATCGACCCCCATTTAGCCACTCCTGATAAGTAATCAAGGCTAAAAAGTCAAAGTCGGTATGAGTTTGTTTTACATTTCTATCGTATCACTAATGATAGACGACGCTCCAGGTTGAAAGGTTCATCCGATTGGGTTAAACTTGCTGCTCTGGCAAATTCCCGTTAACCCTTGAGTACCACCCGGAAAATCATTAGCTAAAAGCGTCCTATCTGTGTCCTATATATATAATCATCCACGGAAAACCCTTCAACGGGTACTCTAGTCGTTGTGGGATAACCGAACTATTTTTGCCTAGAAGTCCGTAGTCAATAATCATTGGACTATTGACTACGGATTAAAAACCACGATCAAAAACCAATATCAGCTTTAGCGGCTTCAGCCGCAGCGAACACTTCATCGTCTGGCATCTCTTCCCAGCAAGTATCGCCAATTTCTCTGTAGAACGTTTCATCGTAAGGACGAGTCCGCACCACCACAGGCATTGGAACCGCGTGACCCAAAATTAAAGCTTGTTGCTTGGAATCCAATTTTGCTAGAACGGAACGCAGACTCATGCCGCCAGAGACGCCAGTAAAAATGGCGTCGATGTCTTTGTCATCGTTTAGCAAAGCAGTGATGCGGGTGCCAATCTGGGACATCACCTCATTATCAATTCCAGAGGGACGCTGATCTACCACCAGAAGGGTGACAAAGTATTTTCGCATCTCGCGGGCAATCGTACCGAAAATGGTACTTTGCACGATGGCGGAGTCAAGGAAGCGGTGGGCTTCTTCTATCGTAATGACTAGCTGCTGAGGACGATCGATGGGGTTTTTGGTCTGCAAAAACAATTCAGACTTACTTACATAAGCTTTGTGAATGCGGCGGGTGATCATATTCGTCACCAGCATATAGGAGAGCATATCTGACTGAGAACCAAACTCAATCACCACGTGCTGACCTGCATCGAGGCATTGCAAAATTTGATTGACGTAGTTGTGGGGACAGGCAGTACGTAGATATTTAAGATTTTCCAGGCGCATCAGCTTACGCTGCAACGCCATAATTGAACCCTTATGACCCTTCTTCTCCTCGCAGAACATCTGGATTTCCTCGTTGGTCATATTCAACAGTTGGACAATCCAGGAGTTGCCAAACTCGGCGTGCAGAATATTGGCATTGTCCAAAGCTGCTTCGGAAAGACCTAACTCATTCCGCACCAGCATGATGTCTTGGACTTCGATTTGGTCGTAGCTGAGGTACAGTTCCTGAGAGTCACGCACCCCGCGCCGCTTGGTAGATTGGGGGTCAAGGGTGTAAATTTGCACCTGTCCTGGGAATAGCTGCCGCAAGCCTTTGACAGTGCTGAAGTGTTTGCCTTCGCGGACAGCTTCCCAGCCATATTCCGAGTGCATATCAAAAATTAAATTGACCGCTGCCTGCCTGCGGATGATGCCAGATAAGAGTAAGCGGGTGAGAAAGGATTTGCCGGTGCCAGATTTCCCGAAAACGCCGTTGCTGCGTTCCACGAATCGGTGTAAATCCAGACATACGGGCACATCCATATCCAAAGGTTGACCGATGGCGAAGTTGCACCGAGTGGGGTCATCTTCCCAGCCAAAGACGGCGCGAAAATCGCGTTCCGTCGCATCATAAACCTGGCTGAAATGACTGGGAATTGTCTTAACGGGCATCAACTCCATCTCAGTATCAGCACTGCTTTGTAGTTGAAACGATCCCAGAGTTGCACCGTTGGATTTGCCGTTGGAGTTAGGATTTTCGGCACCCACCACATAAGCGCCTACTGACTTTGTTGCTTCTCGTGTCAGCATTAACATCGGCGTCAGATTGATGGTGCCATAGGTGCCACTCCCTGCTAAAACCGCTTGCAAAAAAGTGTCCTCTGGACTGGGAGGATTGGCAACAATTCGCTGACTGGAGGTGCCCAGCGAAACGTCTGTGAGCATACAGAAGAAGTCTGAACGGGCACCTTTGACTACCAGAAATTTGCCAACCCGCATATCCTCTACAGAAATATCGGGATGTAGTCTTACTTCTAGTCCCTGACTGAGGGAGCCTTGAATTACCGACCCTAATGGCATTTCCATAATCGCTTCTGGAGTCTTTTTAGTGTTGCTTCAGAACACTTAGGCATCCAAAGTTTACCCTAATTCTCGGAGCCTAACTATTCGCTCAATCTTAGATTTTGGATTTTTCAACCAATCCAAAATCTAAAATCTAAAATGGATTGCCTAATCTATCTCAATTGATGTTGGCGTTGAGCCTGTGGCTCCGGCGGTTGTGTTGGCACTTAGGGGTTTGCGATAATCGGCATAAAGGCGATCGCGCCAGTTGAAAAATGTCTCGTAAGCGCTACGGTCAGCCAAACCAGGGATTCCTTTGCCTCTAAGGGTTTCGGGAAGGTCAAGATAGGGGCCAGAGGGAAATTTAATCAGCATACTCAGCCCAGCGACGGCAAAATCTGCCAAGGTTGGATAGTCGCCGACTAAGTAAGGGCTTTCCAATAGTAGCAGGGATAGGCTCTCTAGGTCTTGCTGAAGATCCTCTGTCGCCGCTTGTACGGCATCGGGGCCGTATCCGACGCCAAGACCCAGGAGATTCAGCACTTCACCAGGCAGTGCCCCCACGAGAGTCTTGAGAGCATCTGGCGTGTTGCTGGGTAAAATCGAGGTGCGGAAGCTCTGATTTTGGCTGAGTGCCCCAAACAACACCTTACGACTTTTGAGACCGATAGATTCATCTGCCCAGGCTTCAATCAGTAAGCACAGTCCCTTTTGTTTCGGGTCAACGGGGATCAGGGGTCGGTCGGGATATTGCTTGTCGAGGTACTTAGCGATCGCTGTCGAATCAGCAATTACTGTGTTGCCATCCTTCAGGACAGGTACCTGTCGTTGACCAGACATGCGGAACAATTCTACCTGTCCCACTCCTGGCGTTACCTCAATTTTGCGGTAGGGCAGACCTTTATAATCCAGCAGCAGTCGCACTTTTTCGGAGTAGTGGGATAGCTCAAATTGGTACAACTCCAGCATTTTTTATCTCCTTCTATTTTTAAGTAACACTGTTAATCTAACGTTTTTAGCCTACTATTGTTATTATTTGCATCGCTGGAACTAAAAGCAAAAGTTATTGTTTTTGGGCAGTTACACTTATTGAATTACTTATTTTTACTGATAAAAAATCCAACTTGGAAAATTACAATTTTACCAAATTAAAAAATTAGTTCAAATGGCTTTATTTTTATTCTTAATGAAAAATGAGCAAATTGGCTCTATTAAATGCAGCCAAATAACGACGGCTGTAACACAAAATAGACCCAATAAAAATACCCCAGGCTAAGCTGGGGTGCTTTCTAAATGCTAGATGGTAATAAAAGGGAACCCTTAATTAAGCTCTCTGGCGAGTTAACAAGCCCCACAGGAATAGCAGAACCATTGCGCCTAGAACAGCAAAAGCAATACTCGGTACTGTCAACGCTCCGTAGGCTGCGCCTCCCGATGACCCCAGTAAAACTTGTCCTAAATAACCACCAACCAGGGCACCTAAAATACCTAATACCATTGTGGCGAGAATACCGCCGCCTTGATGACCGGGATAAATGGCTTTAGCAATCGCACCTGCAATCAGACCTAAAACAATCCAAGCAATAATTCCCATTTTTTTGCTCCGTTCTTATTAATGTTTTTTGTTGATGTTGTTATCTTTTTGTTGTTATTAGAATAACAAGCTGGCTTAATTGTCCACCTCTATCAGAGGGTATAATCAAAAGGCATAGATAATGAAGCTATTGCTTAAGTTTGTTTATATATAAAGAAGTAGTATTTCCAGTTAATTAACTCGATTGCAATAAATTTTGGCTGACTGAGGGCGGTTGAAGCCAGAAACGGCAATCATGACTCAACTCGCCCAGTGGAGAGAGCGGTGCTAGCCTCAGCCAAGCGGAAAACAAAGCTCTATTTAGTCAGACACGCGAACTTTTTACTCCCCCCAACAGAAAGTAGGCAGGAGGGAGAAAAGCCGGAATCGCTACGAAATAGAAATAGTTTCTGCCTAGATGAGCGTGGGTAAACGTAGGCGCGATCGCAACAAAATTCTCCTTTTAGTCTGAAGAGCGTACCAGCCGCCTTGCAACCTCTAACTCTTAACAAGCCGCCACGAAGAAAGCTAACGCTGACATTCTTAATAAGAAATAAGTTGCACCTTTTCGCCTATTTAGCTACTTAGATTGTTCAATCCCCCTGTGTTGTCCCGGTTTCCCCATCGGTTGGCAGAGGAACTCACACTTTAGGCAGAGGTAAACATATGTAACAAAATGTGAAGTTAACTAGGTCTAAGTTTTTAGGGAAACCCTTAGCAATGACCAATCAAAAACGCAACAGTTTGATTAAACAACTGGCTAGCCTGATGGGAGTTATCGGTGCTAGTACCCTTATGGGTCTGCCAGCTGGTGCCCAGGTGAATCCCAACCCTGAAATTCTTCAATCAGACGTTTTCAGCAAGCCGCCCTACAATCGCGATCGCAGCGCTCAGTCAACCCCAAGAACTGTACCATCCCCTACCGCTATCCCTAGCCAAGGCGCTCAGCCGAAGCCGTCTTCTACCGACCGGATGATGCAATCCCCCAGCAACAGCACTCAGCCCCCTGCTACAGAAGGGATGATGCAATCCCCCAGCAACAGCACTCAGCCCCCTGCCACAGAAGGGATGATGCCAGCCCCCGGCGAAGGTCCTGACCCGGCTGCTACACAAGGGACGATGCCTTCAAGTAGCAACTTGGTTGCGCTTGCTGCCCAAAATGGTTCATTCAAAATTCTGACTGCTGCTTTGGAAGCCGCAGGTTTGACCGAAACCCTCGAACAACAAGGACCGTTCACGGTTTTTGCACCGACTGATGCAGCATTTGCAGCTTTACCCGAAGGCACTGTCGAAAAGTTACTGCAACCAGAAAATAAAGCGATGCTGGTTCAGATTTTGACCTACCACGTCATTCCCGGCAAAGTGAGTTCTTCCCAGTTGAAATCTGGAGAAGTGACGACAGTTGAAGGCAGCCCAGTCACCGTTAAGGTTGGAAACGATGGCGTGATGGTGGGCAACGCCAATGTCTCTCAGGCTAACATCGAAGCCACTAATGGCATCATTCATGCGATTGACAAGGTGATTATGCCACCGATGCCGACCAAGTAGATGTGAAACAGAGTCATCGTTTGTAACGCTAACGTTTCAAAAGAATAAACACCGTTCCGAAAAAGCTTGGGGCGGTGTTTTTTATCTCTGGCTATGAATAATTTGGTACTGAGGAAATTCAGGATAAATTAGAATACAATCGACACAAACATGGAGCATTTTGCTTCATGGGCGCTGAGGAGTGGGGAAATGGAGCGTTTCAAGGATTTATTTCTGCAAGAAGGAGTCGCCTTAGAAGGTGACAGGAAAAAGGTAAAAAAAAGCCTTTTTTACTTTTTATTTTTTGCGTTTTACTTTTTGCTTCCCGTAACCGATTCGACTTCCGGTAAGATAGGGTTTGCTTTTTGTCAGCCAGCATCGGCTCAAGCAGCATACGGCAGCTATGTGGGTGTTGGTGCTACGGTGGGGATTAATGATAATGATTTTGGAGAAGGTCGCCAAATCGGTGGGGTGGTTGCTGTACGCTACAAACTCCTGCAAGCTCCCCTTTCCTTAAGGGCACAAGCGCTAATTGGGGCGAGTCCCGCGGTTGTGCCAACGATTTCCTATGATATCCCCCTCAACTGGCAAACAGATGTCTATGTGGGTGCAGGCGTTGCTTTTGGCAGTGGGAATCGGACGCCTTCGCCGGTAGGGGATAAAACCAGTTTTGCGATTCAACCGGGGATTGATTACGTCGTTCCCAACAGCAATGCTGTTCTGTTTGGCAATGCGATTATTGCTTTTGATGCCTACCGCGATGGCGGCGGTACTGCTGTCTCAGTGCAGGGTGGTGTGGGTTTGAGATTTTAGGATTGCCTGTGGCGAGACAGCGGATTTGGAATGATATGCGATCGCTCGTTTTAGATTTCTAGACGTTTGCGAATCTGCTGCACGATTACGTCTAGCGGCTCGGAAACATCCACCCAAAGGGCATTCTGTGGTTCTTCAAGAGTGTCAAACTGGCTTTGCAGGAGTGTTTTGGTCATAAAGTGGCTTTGACGCGCTTCCAACCGCTGCACGATCGCCTTGAAACTCCCTTTGAGATAAACGAGTCGCATCTGTTGGGGATCTCGCCACAGCATCTGACGATAGGATTCTTTTAAGGCAGAACACGCGAGTACCTGATTCTTGCCTTCCTGTAGCCATTGGTCGATGGCGTGTTGCATTGCCTGCAACCACGGCATTCGGTCGGCATCGGTGAGGGGAATGCCACGGCTCATCTTTTCAATATTAGCGATCGTGTGGAAGCAGTCGGCGTCGCTAAAATCCCAGTTTAGTTCTTGTGCGAGTAGCTGGGCGACGGTAGATTTGCCGCTACCAGATACGCCCATGACGAGAATAATCATCTTTCCTCAATCAGCCGGATTCAGGGATTTTACAGTGCGATCGCGCTCAAAGGGGCGAGCCGCTATGCGATCGCACAACTGCCATCAAATACTGTGTCAAAGTATACGCATCAACTCCTAACTCAGTCCGCTCCTTGGCTGCCAAAATTCCGGCTTGAGCGTGCCACCAAGCCGCACTTTGCACCATCTCTGCGATGGGTAACTCTTGGTGAGATGCCGTTGCGACCAATCCACCCATTAGCCCCGTTAGCACATCTCCACTACCGCCACGGGCTAAAGCGGGAGTGCTTTCGGGAACAATCCATACTGAGCCACCAGGATGGCAGATCGCAGTCCTTGCCCCCTTCAGGAGTACCACTGCCCCACTCTGCTGGGATGCTTCCCGAACTGCACTTACCCGATCTTTCGTGGCATCGGGTGCATCTGGAAACAAACGCTTAAACTCACCTGTATGAGGGGTGAGAACAGTAGGTGCTTGTCGTTTAGATAGGGTTGAAATTGTATTGAACTGGGCGAGGATATTCAAGCCATCAGCGTCTAAAACAATCGGCAAATCGCTTTCTAATACTTTTTCGACGACTGACGTGGCATCTTTTGTCAAACCGGGACCGCAAGAGATCGCATTATAGGAACTCAAATCAATTTCTTCAGGCAAAGATGCGATCGCACCTGTCTCTGTCTCCGGACAACCGATAATCAGTGCTTCTGGCAACTGAGCCACCAGCAAAGGTTTCAGCGATTCTGGCACCGCAATTGAGAGCATCCCGACACCACTTGCTCTCGCTCCCAAACCGGATAGAATCGCGCCTCCAGCATACTTGCGAGAACCGCAAATCAACAGCAGATGTCCTTGTTTATACTTGTGAGTCACGGCGGCGCGAGGAATCGGAAGATGCGCGATCGCAACTGCCGGTGTCATCCGCTGAATGTTGGGCGTCTCACCCAGTACCGCCGAGATATCCGCCACCGAGATACCAAAATCAATCAGTTCGGCTTTTCCAACAGATTCCAAGGCTCGATCTTGCAGAAATGCTAATTTCCACAAGCCCAAGCAAAACGTGTGAGTTGCACGAACCGCCGTTCCCAGAACTTCCCCAGTATCGGTGTGCAAACCGGAAGGCAAATCGATACTAATGACTGGCTTAGACCACTGATTAAGTTGATAAATCGCAGAAAATATCGGTTCTGCGATCGCTCTTTCCAACCCAAACCCAAACAAACCATCAATAATGAGATCGCATTCTTGTAGCGGCTCAATCTCCTCAACACAGGGAATGCCCAAACTCTCAGCATACTGGGCGTGTTGCAAAGTTAATTCTTTCAGCTTGGCAATTGGACGATAGATAACAACTTCATAACCCTGAAAATGCAACTCACGGGCGACCACCAACCCATCGCCCCCATTGTGACCTGGCCCTACCAAAACGCCTACACGCAGTGCCTTCTTACCTCCCCCCGGCAATGGGGGGAATGAGGGGGGCAAACAAGGATAAAGCGCTTGAACTCGACTAGCAATCAGACCCCCGACCTTTTCCATCAAAGCCGCCACTGGCATTCCAGCCGCAAAGATGCGCCCTTCAATCTCGCGCATCTGCTGGGCAGTCACCACCAGTTGCTGAATCTTTTCCTGCCTTTGTTGCATCTGTGCCAATTTCAGTGCTGATTTCTGTGAGTTCTAAGTTTTATCTTATTCAGCATAAGCACGGGCAAGGTCTTCCCGCCCCTACGCAGGGGCGCGCTATTGACCGAAATAAACAACCCGCGCATCCATACCATTAGACCGAAGAAAGCGACTCCAGCGTTCTGCTTGTGACTGATTCTCAAAAGGGCCGACCGCAACGTGGGGTCCGCGTGGTACCTCTCTTTGAAACACCGCATCTTCGAAGAAACCCAGCCGGATCATGTGGGCAGCAATGTCAGGTAAATACTCCTGACTCCCTGGAATCACAACGAAATAGGTAACTTCCTCCACTTCTTCCCTACGGGTGACTGGACGAGAATCGAAATTCTCTGCATCAGCATCAAAATTCTCCTCAGAATAAGCGCTAATTTTCGCCCGAATGCCCCATTCTTCCAGATCCCGAATCCGCTGCTGGGCTTTAACTTCATCAGCAAATACTCCCGCTTGGATTACACCCCCGCCGTACCGCACAAAAGCTTCGGGTTCTATTTTTCGGACTTGGGCTAACAACAGCGGGCTATCCCCATTAATAAAAACCCCAAAGAGACGAGAATTCCGACGCACCGGGGGAGAATTCTCATCTCTACTTCTGCTGGGTGTCCTTCTGCTAGGTGTAATTGGTGGTGCCTGAAATTCAATCTCACGCCTGCCCGAAGGATTCGGTGAAATCGAGGGCAAAGTATCTTGCGGAAACGCTGGCGGAGTATTTGGTGATGTAGGTAAGCCAGGAAGCACATCAGGTGGTGTAGGGAGAGGTCTGGCTGCTGCTGGAATTGGGTGTGGAATGAGCAAATATCCACCCCAGAACAAGCACGAGGCAAGGGACAACAGCCAACAGGTTTTTCTTTCTCTGTTGCCATGAGTGAGTAAACGCTGCTGATTGCTCCTCATTTAAAATCAGCTCTCCTCGGCGATCTTCCAGGAATTGTGCGGACAAAATTTGTAGTCAATCTAGCATAATTAGTCATCAGTCCTTCATCATTAGTGATTAAAACGTTGGAATATTGTCAGGTTGGAACGTTTTAACCTGACAACGCCTACAGACAAAGGACTAATCACTCTAGACGAATGACGATTATCAAAGTGTTAGTCTAGAAAAGAAAAAACTGATAATTCAGTAATTCACTTTTTCGTTCTATGAATAAAGTCGTCGTCGGCCTCTCCGGTGGAGTTGATAGTTCCGTCGCAGCTGCCACCCTCCATCATCAAGGATATGAAGTTGTTGGTCTTACCCTCTGGCTAATGAAGGGTAAAGGTCAATGCTGTTCTGAGGGAATGGTCGATGCGGCTTCTCTTTGCGAACAGTTGAGCATTCCCCATCACATTGTTGATAGCCGGGATGTTTTTCAGGAAAATATTGTCGATTACCTAGTTGCCGGATACGAATCGGGGATTACTCCGTTGCCTTGTTCTCAGTGCAATAAGGCGGTGAAATTTGGCCCGATGCTGCGCTATGCCTCTGAAGAGTTGGGGATTGATAAAATTGCCACGGGTCATTATGCGCGGATCGGGTATGACGCAGAAACCGGACGTTATCAGCTGCGTCGGGCTGTAGATTTATCTAAGGATCAGTCGTACTTTTTGTACGATTTGAGCCAAGAAATGCTAGCGGGATCGATGTTTCCGTTGGGAGAACTACACAAGACAGAAACTCGGCGTATCGCCGCAGAATTCGGCTTAAAAACCGCTGATAAGCCAGAAAGTATGGATTTGTGTTTGGTTGAATCCCACGGTTCCATGCAAACGTTTCTAGACAAGTACATTTCTCAGCAAACGGGTGACATTGTTGACCAGTCCGGGAAGGTGTTGGGTCAGCATACGGGTATCCATCACTACACCATTGGACAGCGGAAGGGAATTGGTGTTGCGGCGGCGGAACCGCTATATGTGGTAGCGTTGGATGCGGTACGGAATCGAGTGATTGTAGGCGATCGCGCTAGCACTCATAAGCCTGAATGCACCGCAGCGCGGTTAAACTGGGTTTCTATCCCAGAACCCACCAGTCCAATCCGTGCCGAAGTGCAAGTCCGCTATCGTTCAAAGGCAGTACCAGTCACCGTAATTCCCCTGGAAGATTCGCGAATCAAGCTTGTCTTCGATGAACCTCAGTTCGGGATTACCCCTGGACAAGCTGCGGTTTTGTACGATGGAGACATTGTACTCGGCGGTGGCATCATCGACAGGTTTGAGTAATTAGAAACTCAAAGGCTCGCCAAGATACGCAAAGGGAATTATACTTAGCGTCCTCCGCAAGAAATAGATAATTTATTTAGAGGCAAAGGTAAAGTCTTTTGCCTCTTTTTTATCCATATTTAATTAGCTACAGAGGTAATTTTGTGGGAAAATCATGAATTTAATTTAGACTTTTTTCTGATTAAAACTGGATAAGTGAAGCCATTACAGATTCTAAAACTATTCAAACAGCACCAAAAAGTTATCCGAGTCATCTCTTGCAGCCGCAGAATAGAAGCTAATTATATTATCCTATCCGTGCCGTAATGTTATACATTTCCTGCATCGACTCTTGAAAACAGTTGAATTCAAATTTCTGTCCTGTTTCTAGGTAAAGCAAGATACTGTCTGGTACCTTTATATCCCTTCAAAAATGCTTATCTATGAGCTTTTGGAAAGAATAAAACCTAGACCTGGTATGTACTTGGGAAAGAAGTCTATTACCTTATTAAAGGCATTTATTTCCGGGTACTATTTTGCTAGGCAAACAAATAATGTTGCTATTTTAGAAGAAATTCCTCCGTTTGGACAATTTCATGATTGGATTGCTAGATATTACAATTGTGAATCATCAACAGCAGGATGGAATAACATTATTTTGCAAGAAGTTGGAGACGAAGCCAAAGCTCTAGATGTTTTTTTTGAGCTACTCGAATTATTCAAACAACGATTGCCCATCTTAAAGCATCGTGTGTTTCTAAGTTCGCAACATACATCTACCAGAGTCGTGCGTCGGTATCGCTATGTAAATGGGGAAAAAATAGAGCTATCTCCACCTCAAGAAATTAGAATTGTGCAATACACAACTGACTCTGGTTTCTATCTCTTCCAAATATCGCAGGAGTGGGGAGGTTCGGAAAAGGGTTACTTTGAAACAGAGGAGTTAGCGATGGAACAAGTCTATAAAGAGTTTCAAGTTACCTGGGATGAATGGGAAGCGATCGCATAATGAGCGCAAACACATTAGTTGAAAAATCGCTCCTCTTCAACGCCAAGAGAAGGGAACCGGGGGGTTAGGTTTTTCACCGTCCGGTTCTATATATTGGTACGATGTTTTTTGCAGCTAAAATTAACAATTCGATATGAGTCAGCGTCCAGACGGCATAGCACCTCACGGCGGTCAGCTAATTAATCGCATCGCAACACCAGAACAAGGACAAGTATTTCTCGATAAAGCCGACTTTCTGCCCAGAGTGCAACTCGATGAACGAGCAACATCGGATTTAGAGTTGATTGCCATTGGTGGATTTAGTCCGCTGACTGGCTTTATGGAACAGGCAGACTACGATCGCGTAGTGACTGAAATGCGGCTTGCCAATGGTCTACCGTGGGCAATTCCCGTCACGCTTTCGGTGGATGAGTCGGTTGCGGCGAATCTCAAAGAAGGCGGTTTGGTGCGTCTGGATGACCCGACTGGTAGATTTGTGGGTGTCATGGAACTCACACAAAAGTATCGCTACGACAAAACCCGCGAGGCGGTGAATGTTTATCGTACCCATGATGAAAAGCACCCAGGCGTTAAGGTTGTCTACAAGCAAGGGGAAATTAATCTCGCGGGTTCAGTTTGGCTGTTGCAACGCGACTCTCATCCTTTATTCCCTAATTACCAGATCGATCCCGCTCAATCTCGCGCCATGTTCAAAGAAAGGGGATGGAAAACGATTGTCGGCTTCCAGACTCGCAACCCCATCCACCGGGCGCATGAATATATCCAAAAGTGCGCTTTAGAAACCGTAGATGGCTTGTTCTTGCATCCCTTAGTGGGAGTCACTAAAGATGATGACATCTCGGCAGAGATTCGGATGCGCTGCTACGAGATTATGCTGGAACACTACTACCCCCAAGACCGGGTAATTTTGGCAATTAATCCCGCCGCAATGCGCTACGCTGGCCCTAGAGAGGCAATTTTCCATGCCCTGCTTCGCAAGAATTACGGCTGTACGCACTTCATCGTTGGACGCGACCATGCGGGTGTCGGCGATTATTATGGAACTTACGATGCTCAGCACATCTTTGATGAGTTTGAGCCGGGTGAATTGGGCATCATGCCGATGAAGTTTGAACACGCCTTCTACTGCACGCGCACGCAGACAATGGCGACGACAAAGACGAGTCCCAGCACTCCCGCTGAACGCATCCATCTATCGGGAACAAAGGTGCGAGAAATGCTACGTCGGGGTGAATTGCCACCACCAGAGTTTTCTCGTCCAGAAGTTGCGGCAGAATTGGCAAGGGCGATGCAGGTGCCAGAGGAAGCAAGCAAATTTAAGATTGCAAGTTTCAAATTTGAAATTTGAGAGGGGAGGCGACTTAAATTTGAAAATTTGCCATTCTTTCTATTCTCTAAAGCCTAGCCCCTGATAGGCTGATCGAGTACTGGCTAATGGCTAATGGCTGATATGGGATTGAATCGGCGAAGTTTTCTGCAACGGGCGGGGTTGGCGCTAGCGGCGCTGGGCGTAAGCGAAACGGCCCTATCTCTACTGGGAGATCGAAGCTTTGCGGTGCCTCTGCTAGATCGCTATTATCAGGCGCTGGCACAACCGAGTGGGCGGAAGTTAGCGCTACTGGTAGGAATTAATCAGTATCCGCGTGGGACAGAGACGCGATCGCTTCCGTCTCTCCAAGGTTGTGTCACAGATGTAGAACTGCAACGGGAACTTTTGATTCATCGCTTTGGTTTTCACCCTAGCGATATTCTGACGCTGACAGATAGCCAAGCAACGCGGCAGAATATTGAAACTGCTTTTCTGGAGCATCTCACAGAGCAGGCGGCGGCGGGAGATGTTGTCTTGTTCCACTTCAGCGGCTGCGGTAGCCGCGTCAGAATCGGGGCTGAGGAGAATGGACTGAGGACTTTGGGTGCCGATAAATCTTCACTCAGTCCTGAGTCTACCCTTGGGGACGGGGAAAGGGTTGCGGCTGCACAGCTAACGCCTACAGTCTTTAACACTCAAAATAGTTTGGTGCCAGTAGATGGGGTGCTGCTGACGAAAGGGGCACCGGCGAATGATTTGTTGGAAGAGACTCTGCTGTTGCTGTTGCGATCGCTTCCCACAGACCAAGTCACAACGGTACTGGATACCAGTTACACTGACGCCGATACTCTCCTCCACGGCAACTTGCGGATTCGTTCTGCCCGACAACCGCTAGCAGAGCAAGCGAGTGACGAGGAACTCGCTTTTCAGGAACAACTCCTGCTGCGTCTCAAATCTTCGCGGGAACAGCTCAATAAGCAGTATAAGCCCGGTCAAATGCCTGGAATCTTGCTGGCAGCGGCTGGACCCAGTCAACTGGCGGCAGAGGCTCCTTGGGGCGGTTTCAGCGCTGGATTGTTCACCTATGCCCTGACGCAACATCTCTGGCAGGCGACTCCTCCCACTACGGTTCAAGTCAGTTTCAGTCGAGCGGCTGGGATCGTCGAGCAGCTGGCGGGGAAAGAGCAACAACCCCAGTTGAGCGGTCAAAAAAGTAACCAGCCTTCCTTGTTACCCTATCAGCCGGAAATTAGTATCGGTGCGGATGGCGTCGTTACAGCGGTAGAAGAGGGCGGTAAAACGGTACATCTGTGGCTAGCAGGATTACCTGCACCCGTTTTGGAATACTACGGAGTGAATTCTCAGCTGAGTGCTTCCCTACCCATCTCGGAAGCTCAGACTCCAGACAGCAACGTGACAGGTGAAGTTTCATCAGTTCCGACCCAACTGCAACTACACATTCGTTCCAAGGAGGGTCTCACCGCCAAGGCGCGAGTTATCGGCAGCACAGACACTTCTAGCCTCTCTAGCCTCCAAGTGGGGCAACTGGTTCACGAATCCGTCCGGGTGTTGCCCAAAAATATTGGTTTGACAATTGCCTTAGATGCCGGACTGGAGCGAATTGAACGGGTGGATGCTACCAGTGCTTTTGCCAGCGTTCGCTCTGTATCATCCGTGGTAACGGCAGGAGAGCAACCCGCCGATTATTTGTTTGGCAAGGCGCAGACACCCGATTATCAGGGGGGATATGGGTTATTTTCTCTCGGTCGGGATTTGATTCCCAATACCGTTGGGGAATCGGGTGAGGCGGTGAAGGCGGCTGTGAATCGGTTAGTGCCCAAACTGAAAACGTTGCTGACAGCGAAATTATTGCGTCTGACGGTCAATGAAGGGTCTTCCCGCTTGGGAGTGGGAGCAACGTTGGAGATGATTTATCCCAATCAAAAGGTGCTGCTAAAACGAGAAACGCTGCGGATGACAGGGGACGCCATTGTGGATTCTAATTCTAGAAGCGAGTCATCGCGTCTTGACGACTCAAAAATTCCTTCCGATGCAGGCATCCCCACCATCCCCATCGGTAGCCGCATCCAGTACCGAGTCCAAAATTATAGCGATCGCCCGATCTATTTGATGCTTATCGGCGTTGATAGCGGCGGTGCTGGTGTTGCTCTCTATCCGTTGCAATTTCCCCAAATCGGGGACAGTCCGGATGCGAAACCAACGATCAAAGAGCTGGTCGTCGAGGCGGGTGCTACCCTGATCGTGCCACAACCTTCTGGCTCTTTTGAATTGACGATTCACGGTCCTAGTGGGTTAGAAGAAACTCTTCTAATTTGCTCCTCGGCACCCTTTACCCAGACGATGGCGGCTGTAGCATCAATTCGCGGGTTGAAGGGAGAGGGAGTGGGCGAGTTGTTTAAGCCGCTGAGTGTGGCGCAGGCGGTGCTGCAAGACTTGCATCAGGCGAGTACGTTAGGGAAGCGGCATGAAGGGGAAACCGAAGCGATCGCTTCAGTCCCTGCCGAAACGATTGCTATCTCTTCTGACTCCTACGCCCTAGATGTGCGAAGCTGGGCAACACTCAGCTTTATTTATCAGGTGGTTTAAAAGCGATCGCCCTACCTTTACATTTCAGATGTGCCGATGGGTTGGGACTGGGAAGGGGGAATTAGCGTTTTGAGTTGTAGAGACGCAATTTATCGCGTCTGAGTTTTGAGTGAGAGGAGCATTCTTTAATTCAAAATTCAAACCCCTGGCATTGAGCGAAGCCAAGGGTTATAACTCAAAAAGTCTTTACCCATTCCCCATTTCCAACCCTCTGCAACTAATCTGCAATTTAAATGCACATCGGCTGATAGTTTTGGCTCGGATTGGGAATACTAAGACTGAAAGCTAACAGGATGAAAAATGAAAATTCCCAATCTGGTTGCGATCGCAAAGCTTGCGCTTCCTGCACTGGCGCTTTCTTCCCTGCTAGTATCTGCCGTTGCTACCACTGCCCAACCCCAGCCTAATTCATCTCCAACCCTGTCGAATCAAGAACGAGAGGAACTAGAACGACTGCGGCAAGAGAAAGAAATACGCGATCGCGTTCAAGCTGAAGTTGACCGAGCCTTTAGCCGCATCATCACGCTGCTCAATACTTTGGTACTTGTTCTGACGCTGTTTCCGATTGCGATCGCTGTTAGTGTGGTTCTGCTTCGTCGCAGTATGACAAATCAAATAATTTCAGATGCTCAAAAGGAATTCACGCAGCTACAAGAACAACTTATTAGACAAATAGAAGAGACCGCTAAGGCTAATTTAAAATTAGAACAATCTGCTTTACCGCAAGAAGCTAATTTTTTGGAAACGGATACTTTAAGTCAATTAAATACAATTTTAACCCAAGCTCAGATTATATTAGAAGACTTAAAAGAACAGAAAGAAAGTGTACAACAAGAAATTGCAAAATTTAGGTACGCACAAGCTGTTAAAATTCCGACCGTTATAGATAGAGAAATTGAAACCTCTAACTTTGAGCATTCTTATCACAATCATGAACTGCTTTCCGATACCCTATCGGAGCCTGTAGCCCAAACAAACGATGCAGTGTCTGAGCAAAGAGTGACAGAAACAGAATCTGTCAATCAAAATCTTGATTTAAATGCCAATGATTACTTGATTTTAGGCAACTCTTGCTTTTCTGAAGGTCGATATTTAGAGGCAAATCAATCTTACAACTTAGCGGTTAAGATTGAACCAAACTTTTCGGAAGCTCGATATAACAATGCTCGCTGCTATGCAATGCAATACCGCCTCAATCTAGCAGTCGGAAACTTACAATGGGCAATTGATATTGAGCCTATGTATAAAGAGATTGCTAAAACCGATGAAGCTTTTAGTGCAATTCGAGGAGAAGAGATGTTTAGAAAAATAGTAGATGAGTAGATTTTTCTAATTTCTATTGATAGGTTTATTCATAAAAAACTTAATTTTATAAAAAGATACGCTGCACCTCCATGTGCAAGGTTTTAAAGCGCCTAATTATTGATTATTAATTATCATAAATAAAACTTTAAACTACAGCCATTCGCTATACTCAATCGCTAAAATCAAAAGATGATGACAAAGCGCTATAACCACCAACAAATCGAATCGTTCGCCCAAGCGGTTCTGAACGATGGCTATTGTGTGTTGCCCAATCACTTTTCTCCGGTAACACTTAATTCTTGGCGTGAAGCTTTCACGCCTTTGCTAGAAGATCATATTGTCCGCGAAGGCAAGCTTCGCAATCGCGGTTCAGCCCGCTATTATGTAACCCTTCCTTTCACGGCTCCTTTTGCCGATCCTAGTATTTACGAAGATGACGATATTCTGGCACTTGTAGAGTTATTAGTAGGCAAAGATGCAGTGATGTGCCAACTAGCAACTGACACACCTTTGCTGGGGTCTGAATATCAAGACGTGCATCGAGATGCGCCGCCACTTTTCCCCGAAATGGGTACAGAAACGCCGCCATTCCAGTTAGCTGTCAACTTTCCACTCGTAGATATCACTCTGGAAAACGGGCCAATGGAGATTACGCGCAGTACGCACATGATTTCCAAAGAGGAAGGACTGCGCCGCATGGAGTCTGGAGAAGTCAAGTTAGAACCTGTCACAATGCAACTGGGTGATGTGATGATCCGGGATGTGCGGGGTCTGCACAGGGGTACTCCTAACTACACGGAAATACCGCGTCCGATGGTTGTAATTGGCTATAGTCGCCGCTGGATGTTTCGTCCTGAGGTGTCGATTAATATTCCGCGTGCAACCCTAAATACACTCTCCGAACGCGCCCGTCACTTGTTGCGTTTTAATCCGATTGTGGAATCCGTAGACGATAAATCCGAGGTTGAGGTTTATCAATCGTTTGCTTACTAAGTTTAGTTGTGACTGTTCTAAGTTCAAGTAGCGGTCGGTCTTCTTCTGTCGTCAATAAAAACTCTCAGAGGAGCGCTATCTGAATATTACGAGGATTAAAAAACCAGCGTTGGATTCTTAAGATCCAACGCTGGCTGAAAAACCATTTGTTAATGTTCTAGGTTTTTTTGCTTTTCAAATTCTGCTTACCGATAGAAACCACTAAGGAGCTAGCGCGTTACCCCGCAACAGGCTACCAATCGTTTTGGCAGTAATTTTCATCTGAATCAAGGGATTTGCCGGAACGACTGTTTTGTACAGGTAGCTATCAAAGGTAAGCTTCTGCACGTCTTTGTCGGCGCACATTTCCACAAAGGCTTCGCGAGTGGCATCAGAGCGATAGAAGACGGTTTGCAGAATGTCTAGCACCTTGTAGGTGATGCCGTATTTCTTATCCCAACGCTTCAGGTACAGCTTCAGGTCGGCTTCTGTGGGGATGCGAGTGCCACCGTTGGAGGTTTCGACAATGGTTTCTGCACACATCCGCGCCGACTTGGCAGCAAAGTAAATTCCCTCTCCTGAAGACTTGGTAACAGTACCAGCGGCGTCTCCCACTAGAGCAACGCGACCGACAACGCGGCGGGGTCTGGGATGCTCTGGAATCGGGTGAGCTTCTACTTTGATGATTTCGCCGCCTGCGAGTTTTCTAGCGGCACGCTTGCGGATGCCTGCTTGCAGATTTTTGATGTCGGCTTTGTTCACCTTCATGGTGCCGGTGCCAACAGCGACGTGGTCGTATTTGGGGAATACCCAGGCGTAGAAATCGGTGGAAACATCGTTCCCGACGTACATTTCTGCCAGGTCGTTGTAATAAGCCATTTTGTCTTCTGGCAGACGAATGCGCTCTTGGAAAGCGATCGCATAATTGTAATCCCCGGCGTCAATTGCCTTCGCAACGCGGGAATTCGCCCCATCTGCCCCAATCACCAGATCGACTTTCAGGGTTTTCATCTCCCCTTCAGCGCTACCGTTCGAGTGATCGGCGTAGTGCAAGGTGTAAGGGTCAGTATTGCCCGTGGGAATATCGAGTTTATAAACAGTGCCGTTAATTAAATTTGCACCCAATTTAGCTGCGCGATCGCGTAGGTATCCATCCAATACCTCGCGGCGACACATACCGATATATTCATGTTCTTTTTCAATGTTGATATCTACCTCAATGTTGGAAGGTGAGATCATCTTCATTTTTCTGACCCGCCGATCAATAATCTCAGGCGGTAGGTCAAACTCGCTCACCATGCATAGCGGAATTGCCCCGCCACAAGGCTTTGCGTTGTCTAGCTTGCGCTCAAACAGGTAAGTCTCAATTCCAGCTTTTGCTAGCGTTTCGGCAGCAGAGGAACCCGCCGGACCCGATCCCACAACAGCAACCCGTAGTACCAAAGCTATTCTCCCGATTCTCTTACGGCTACAAGGTGAGATGGTATCACGGACTTTTCGGTTGTCCCAGCAGGATCGTGCAGGTTGTGACTGAATTGCAACAGAGCTTAACACATTGAAAACTAAATCGCGGTTCCTGGGGTTGTAGCTACTCCCAATCACTCCAGAGATTTTTGCTCCAACTCTATGAATGCTCCTTCCCTCGATTCTGCAATTCGGCAAATGGCGATCGCTTCTATCGGCGGCTATCAGAGGCACATTTCACCCCGCAAAGGGTTTTCTTGCGCTCATCGATTGCTTTATAAGGGGGAATCTTGCTCGCAGTACGCCAAGCGCATGATTGCACAACAGGGTTTGGTGGCGGCGATCGCAACGGTGCGCCAACGATTCCGAGCTTGTAAAATCGCAAACCAAATTATGCAAGCCAGGTACAGCAGTCAAGCTGATAGCGATCGCTCCAAGCGCGAACGCAGAAATAGAAACTGGGGCTGCGACTGTGATGATTATGGTGCTGTAGATTGTGTCTCAGGTGTCTCAGAGCTGAGCTGTGAAGCGCTAGATTGTTTCTCTGAAATGGATTTTGCTTCCTTAGATTGTGGAGTCGCAGATTGTGGCTCTGGGATAGATTGTGGAGTCGCAGATTGCGGGAGTTGCGGAGGATAAAACATTCATCCTTCTTTTTGTTACCCCCCGACTTCAACTTAATTTAAGAATGCTGTGGGGGAGAGCAGGCAAAATCTAACTGTTCTCATTTTGCCTGCGAGTTTTGTTGACCCCCAGGTTTCTAGCAAATGTCAATTAATGCAAATAGATTTTAGGTATGGTATATATGTACGTTAATCTCATCGATAAACCGGAGATTTGTCTATCCTGAACTTTGATGGGTCAATGAAAACCCAGATTAGGATAGCTAAAAAAATATTCTTGTCTAGGGGTCGAAAGTAGTGGGCATTGTTGTTGAAAACGTCTCTAAAGAGTTCGGCAGTTTTAAAGCCGTTGACGAAGTCAACTTAGAAATTCAATCAGGCTCCCTGGTCGCGCTCTTAGGCCCTTCGGGGTCTGGTAAATCTACATTGCTGCGACTGATAGCTGGTCTAGAAATGCCAGATAGCGGCAAAATCTGGCTGACTGGTCAAGATGCCACCCATCAGAGCGTTCAAGACCGCAACATCGGGTTTGTATTCCAACACTATGCCCTATTCAAACACCTCACCGTCCGTAAAAATATCGCCTTTGGCTTAGAGATTCAACAAACTCCTAAAGGCAAAGTAAAGGCGCGAGTAGAAGAATTGCTGGAGTTAGTGCAACTGAGCGGACTAGGCGATCGCTACCCTTCCCAACTCTCCGGCGGTCAACGACAACGAGTTGCCTTAGCCAGAGCGCTAGCAGTTCAACCCCAAGTATTGCTGCTAGATGAACCCTTTGGAGCCTTAGACGCCAAAGTTCGTAAAGATTTGCGGGCGTGGTTGCGACGCTTGCACGATGAAGTCCACGTCACCACCGTGTTCGTCACCCATGACCAAGAAGAAGCGATGGAAGTTTCCGATGAAATTGTAGTGATGAACAAAGGCAGAGTCGAACAAATCGGCACACCCGCTCAGATTTACGATCACCCAACGACGCCGTTTGTCATGAGTTTCATCGGCCCGGTGAATGTGTTGCCCAGCACTTCCCGCATTTTCGAGGCAAACGGGTTTGATTCGACCCAAGCAGAGATTTTCCTGCGTCCCCATGATGTCGTCGTAGACACGAACCCCAACGGCAGCTCCGTACCGGCAAGAGTGAACCGCTTGATTCATCTCGGCTGGGAAATTCAGGCGGAATTAATCCTAGACGATGGTCAGGTCGTCACGGCTCATATCACGCGAGAGCGGTTCGACCAGTTAGATTTGGAGCCGCAACAGCGAGTATTCGTCAAACCAAAGGATGCGAAATCTTTCCCGCTGTATTTTTCGATCTAGCACTTCAGGCGTCAACACTCAGCTTTCAGCTGAATCGGCTTTAATTAGATATCTAAGTCGATTTGAAAGAGCGCATAGTTAAGTTATGAAGTGGGGACGCCTGTCTATTCATCGGTGGCGGTTCATCGGACAATTCTTTTGTCTGTTTTGTCTTTGTTGTTTTCTCGCGATCAGCTGTGGGAAGCGACCGGCGTCTGATTCAGCGACTTCTCCCAGTCCTGGTGGTGCCAATTCGGGTCGGATTACCATCGGTACCACCCAGAAGCCACGGACGATGGACCCGGCAGATAATTACGAGCTAGCAGCCGTCTACTTGCTCTATAACCTGAGCGATCGCCTGTATACCTACGAATTGGGAAGCACCCAACTCAAGCCGCAACTGGCGACGGCAATGCCGAAAGTGAGTCCAGACGGGTTAACTTACACCATTCCCGTGCGTCAGGGCGTCGTCTTCCACGATGGCACTCCTTTTAACGCTAAAGCGATGGAATTTTCCCTGCAACGCTTTATCGAAAATAAAGGAAAGCCGTCATTTCTTCTAGGCGATGCGGTGGACTCAGTGAAGGCAACTGGCGACTATGAGTTAACGATTAAGCTGAAAAAGCCGTTTGCTGCTTTTCCCGCCTTGCTAGCCTTTTCCGGTGCCGCTGCGGTTTCACCGAAAGCTTATGAAATTGGTACTGGAAAATTCAAGCCAAACACATTTGTGGGCACTGGCCCTTACAAGTTGACTCAGTTTAGCAGTGAGTCGCAGCGATTGGATGTTTTTGACCAATATTGGGGCGAGAAACCAGTAAATAAAGGAATTGACGTGCAAGTGCTGAGCAATTCAGCCAACTTGTTTAACGCATTTCGCACGGGAGGCGTGGATGTCGCTTACCTATCCCTCGATCCCGACCAGATTGCCAGCTTGAAAGATGGGGCGACCAAAGGGAGCTGGCAAGCGATCGAGTCTCAGGGGAGTGCTGCTAGCTTTCTGGTGCTGAACACCAAGAGTAAGCCGCTAGATAACCCAGTCGTGCGCGGTGCGATCGCATCCATCGTCAACCGACGTTTGGTGAATGAGCGATCGCTCAAAAATCAAGCCGAACCTCTCTACAGCATGGTGCCCACTACCTTTGATGTCTACAAGCCAGTATTTAAAGACCAATACGGGGACGGCAATACCGAAAAAGCAAAACAACTGTTGCAGCAAGCGGGATACTCTCCTACCAATCCCTTGAAGCTGCAAATTTGGTATCCCTCGACTTCACCGACTCGCCGACTCGCTGCCAGTACCCTCAAAGCAGTGGCAGATCAACAACTAGGAGGAACGCTGCAATTTGAAGTCAATACTGTAGACTCCGCCACCTTCTTTAAAAGCGTCTCCCAAGGTCTTTATCAGACCGTCTTACTGGATTGGTATCCAGACTTTCTCGACCCTGACAACTACGTTCAGCCATTTCTGGAGTGTCCGAAAGGATCGGTGGCAAACGGCTGTGAAGACGGCGCAAGCCAGAATCAGGGTTCCTTTTATTACAGCGATCGCATGAACCAGCTGATTGCCCAAGAACGAAAAGAGCAAAACCCCGAAGCCCGCAAGAAGATTTTTGCGGATATTCAAGACCTACTGGCGAAAGACGTACCTTACGTTCCACTCTGGCAAAGTAAAGACTTCGCCTTTACCCAAAAAGGCGTCAGCGGTCTCCGCATCAACCCCACCCAGGATTTCGCCTTCTGGACAATTAGCAAATAGTCTTGAGTTTTGAATTAAAAGTCAAGAATACTTTTGAGTTTCCGGTGTCGAGTTTTGAGCTAAAACATTTTAGAAATCGAAAATCAAACGACGATTCCTCAAAAAAACTCAAAACCTTGAACTTTAATTCAAAACTCAAAACTCAAAACTCAAAACTCTTTTATGTCACGCTCCAAAGCCCTACAGTCTTACATCTTCGTCCGCCTTCTCCTAGCACCCTTGATGCTATGGATCATCATCACCCTAGTGTTTTTGCTCCTCCGTGCCACCCCAGGCGACCCGGTGGATGCAGTTTTAGGCGGTCGCGCCCCAGAAAGCGTCAAAGAGCAATATCGTCAACAGTTGGGGCTATCAGATCCCTTACCGTTGCAATATATTCGCTATTTGGGTTCCCTACTTAGCTTGAACTTGGGGACTTCGCTGACCAGTCAGGGTCAAGATGTTTGGGGTGAGATTCAGAAATACTTTCCCGCGACAGTAGAATTAGCAGTATTTAGTATGGCGATCGCTTTCCTGGTCGGCGTCGGCGTTGGCATCCTCTCCGCCACCCGCCCTGGCACGGCTTTAGACGCTAGCGGTCGTTTGTTTGGCATCATTACCTACTCGCTCCCGATATTCTGGGTAGGGATGATTCTACAGTTGATTTTCTCCGTTCAGCTAGGCTGGTTTCCCCTAGGATCGCGCTTTCCCCTAACTACAGCACCCCCGCCACTCATCACGGGTCTTTATACGATTGATAGTCTCCTGAGCGGTAACTTTGAGCATTTTTTCACCGCATTGCATTATCTCGCCCTCCCCAGCTTGACCCTCGGAATCCTCCTCAGCGGGATTTTCGAGCGGATTGTCCGGGTGAACTTGAAGCAAACCCTTAAGGCGGATTATGTAGAAGCTGCTAGAGCCAGAGGCATTCCAGAATCGCGGATTCTCTTTGCCCACGCCCTGAAAAATGCCATGATTCCAGTCATTACCGTCCTGGGGCTGACTTTAGCCGCATTGCTTGGCGGCGCAGTTTTAACAGAAGTTACCTTCTCTTGGCCTGGTTTAGGAAATCGACTTTATGAAGCCATTTCTTTACGAGATTACCCTACGGTGCAGGGAATCATGGTATTTTTTGCGTCGATTGTTGTAGTTGCTAGCATTTTGATTGATATTATCAATGCTTACATCGACCCTCGAATTCGTTACTAAAACCGGCAACTAAGACAAAAAAAATGGCTAAATTAATCGCTTTGGGTTGATAGGGGGAAATTAATTCAGCCATCTTGATTGGCTGCTGCCCTTGTTGCCAAAAACTCAACACTATTAGGAACTTTATGGTGCTTCGGCTGCGGTATTGAGCGAGCGACAACCTTCACCTGTTGCAACGATTAGGTGAAGTATGGTGACGCAGAAGTGATGGAAGTGGTTGAAAACCCGGTTCTTTAAGAAACCGGGTTTCTGATATGCAGCCTAATTTTAGGTTGATTAACGGACAGGAACGGTGTTTGAGAAGGTGGGAACTACGCGATCGCACTGAGAGCCAAATGCCAGTTAATGAGATATCCAGCAAATTTCCCGATGAAGTAGGGAAAGGAAGCAGCCAATAATCTATTTAGATTTCCGGCTGCATAATGCGTAGAATTCGGCTGCTTGCTTTAGCTACCATCAGCTTTGTTGCGACTCTAGTAGGCTCCTTGTTTGACCCGGTAACATTCCTGCACCGCCTTCTCGCAATAGCGCTCAGCACCGTTTTTACCCTGAATTTGGGTATTAGCAGTCCCAATGCCGATTCTGCCTCTGTTGCCGTTGCTGCTCACCCACCTGCCATTCAATCTGCATTCAACAATAAGCTGAATCAATTTGCTTCTGAGTCGCAACAACCGCAAATCCTAGCAAGCCAACCCAGCCCTTTTGAGAGGACCGCCCCGACAAATTACTGTGGTTCTGGCACCATCACCAAACCTACCAGGGGAATCGATACAGACACGAGAGTGTATTCCGTTTTCTATGACTTCAGCCGAGGTCAAGAGTCAGTGAATTCTGCCGCTTGTGGTCGGGAATATTGGATTCCAGCCGAGCAAAGCAATCCTTATTACGGACTTGTATTTGTTTATTGGGTGGATGGATACAAAAATCGTGTTTCTTCTACTCGTTATGTGGAAACGAACAACGGGACACTCATTGTTTGGGATGGTAATCCAGTCAATCCTCTACTGAGAAGAATCCTGACGCGGCAAGATGGAAACCAAGCCCTTTCTCATGCGATCGCGCGGATTCTGAATTGGAGGCAGCTAAGGCGCATTCAGACTGCCTCTATCCCCCAAACCCTTATAAATAACCAGAAACAAGCTTCTATAGCAGCCCAAACCGCCTCTACTTCTGCTTCCCCAAGCCCTCAAACCAGCAAAACAGCAGCTCAAAACTATTGTGGCTCTGGGAGGCTAACTCAACCCGGTAAAGGAGTTGATCGGGATGGTCGTCTTTACTATGTTTTCCATTACTTCAATCGAGTTCCAGAGAAAGTAAATCCTGCTGCTTGCGGTCGGGAGTATTGGATTCCAGTTGAACGCAGCAATCCTAACTACGGTCTTGTATTTGCTTATTTGGTGGATGGTCAAAAAAATCGCGTTTCTTCAATCCGTTATGTGGAAACCCGCAAACGGCAGCTGATCGTTTGGAATGGGAATGCAAACTCTCAACTCCGGAGAACCACGAGGCAGCGAAACGGAACCCAAGTGATTTTTCAAAATTGGTTCCGGATGGTTCTGAGTCAGAAAAAGCTGATGGGTCAAGGTCAGACCATCTATACTCCTCCGACAACTGCTCAGACACCCGCAACGCCTCCCCCAACACCCGCAACGCCTCAACCCGTACCCAACACTCCCCAACCCAATAATTCATTGCTAATTGGTTTTGGTGGCGACACTAGCAACGTGGAAGAAACTTGGATGCACAGCCTTGACGTTGCCAAAGAAGTCGGTTTACCGAAACCGAAAGCTGCATCGCTTGGAGTAGAGGTGGGATGGCAACCCATTTGGTTTGGTTGTGTCGCCGGTCAGAAAACTTGCGCGACGACAGACCGAATGTTTAAAGAAGGGGTTGTCCCCGTCTTTATCGTTAACTTGATTACCCACGATGTCCAAAGTAAAAAAACTTGGGCTGAAATTGAAGCCAGAAAGAGTTGGTACTTCTCGGAGTTAGATCGCCTCGCGAAAGATGTACTCTCTAAGACCCAGGGGACGGTATATGTATCGCTGGAACCGGAGCATAATCTGGTAGGAACGCTCCGCGATCCCGTCAATGCGAATTATGGGTGGGATGCCAGTATTCCGCAGAAGTTCGGGCTGTTAATGGCTGAAGCTGCCCAAAGATTACGTACCTCAGCGAGTTCGGTTCCGGGGCTGAATTTGAAAGTGGGTTTGGCTTTCGGTGACTTCAATGCCTCCCCCACGGGTCTGCAAAACTATTTACCTGATTTGAAGGCGGCTGCACCGGGAGTCGATTTCTTTGGGTTTCAAGTCACCCAAGGCCCTTGGCGGAATGAGGGGAACGGATGCAAACGCTTAACCCCCGATCAAGCGAAGCTTTATGATATGCCCGATCGAGCGATCGCGATCGCTCAATTCATCCAAACCCAACTGCAAAAGCCGTCTCTGATCGATTACTTTTTCCTGATGGCTGATGCTGGTACCGATTGGGACGAGGGAGGCGCGAAAGTTTACCAGGAATTACAACAGCGCTCCTTAGAACTGCAAAACGCTGGATTGATTGGGTTGTTGCACTTTACCCTGATTGATACGCCACAATCTGCTCCAAACTCGTACTGGTGTGACGGTGAGAAAAATCGGGGTATTATCAAGCCCGCAGCCCAACTTTCTAATTTCAGTTACAAGCGCCCTCTTCAGCTAAAAAAGATGGGCAAGGCACTGGGAGATTGGATTGACGCTCAAAGCTAAACGAGTGCATTTCGCCCAGTCACGATCCTTTCTGTTGGGGCAGATAGAATGCTCTGCGTGTTTGTGCGATCGCCAACTCTCTTGATAATCCAAGGTTTTCTTTAGAAAGAATTTAGAATCCTTGCGTATAATCTGTACAGGAATCTTTGGATTCCGATAAAGGTTCTTATAGAAACTTTAAAATACTGTAGCAATAATTTAGTAGTGATGCCCCGGATACTCGTCATCGACGACGACGCTGCGATCGCAGAATTAGTTACCATCAATCTGGAAATGGCTGGATACGATGTCAGCCAAGCACCAGATGGCATTAAAGGTCAGGCACTGGCTTTGCAACTGCAACCAGACCTCATTATGCTTGACCTAATGCTGCCCAATGTGGACGGTTTCACCGTCTGCCAGCGGTTGCGGCGGGATGAACGCACTGCCGATATTCCGGTGTTAATGTTGACAGCACTGGGTCAGACTCAAGATAAGGTAGAAGGCTTTAATGCCGGAGCCGATGATTACCTGACCAAGCCGTTTGAACTCGAAGAAATGCTGGCACGGGTCAGAGCCTTGCTGCGACGAACAGACCGTATTCCCCAAGCCGCCAAACACTCGGAAATCTTGCACTATGGCTCTTTAACCTTAGTCCCAGAACGCTTTGAGGCTATTTGGTTCAATCAGACAGTGAAGTTAACGCATCTGGAGTTTGAATTACTGCACTGCTTACTCCAGCGTCATGGTCAAACCGTTTCTCCTAGTGAAATCCTGCGGGAAGTTTGGGGCTACGATCCCGACGATGACATTGAAACGATTCGGGTGCATATTCGGCACTTGAGAACGAAGCTAGAACCCGATCCCCGCCACCCGCGCTATATTAAGACCGTCTATGGTGCGGGCTACTGTCTGGAGTTGCCGACTGAAGAGCAAGTTAGCACAGACGCAAGCTGATTGATTGTTGATTTGCCTGTGTTGTGTTCATCAAGATGTGTTCATCAACAGCCCTTTCTTCCTAGGTGGGGAAGGTCTGCTTGAAGAAAATGGAACGGTTCTAAGCTTCCCGGAGAAAGCAAAAAAACCGACCTTGGCAAGCAGGGAGTGCCAAGCATAAGGGAGTGTTAAGCCACCCGATGGGGCTGTATAGATAGAGGAATTGGGCAATGCGCCCCTAAAAGAGATTCCTCTTCTACCTTCTGGATCGGAATTTCGATAATAAACTCTGTTCCCTTTCCCGGTGTTGACACGCACTCGAGTTGACCCCCGTGACGTTCAACCACAACTTGGTAGCTAATGGACAAGCCCAAGCCAGTCCCTTTTCCCACGGCTTTCGTCGTAAAGAAGGGGTCAAAAATTTGTTTCTGAATTGCTTCGGGAATGCCAGGGCCATTATCCGCAATCCTGATGACAACAGAGGCAGGATTGGGACTTAGGGATGTAGGGCTTTGCCCTTCTCGAAGGGTGGGATGAGGATTGGCATTGAATTCATCCTTTATCCTGATTCCTTCATCCTTCAAAGAGGTGCGAATGGTAATCTGGCTGGGGTTGGCTTTGAGATCCTCCGGCGTCAGCGATGCTCCTCCTGCGGAGACTTGCTGGGCATTGTATTCTTCTAAAGCATCAATTGCATTACTGAGGAGATTCATAAACACTTGGTTGAGTTGCCCAGCGTAACAATCTACTTTGGGCAAATCGCCGTATTCTTTAATAATCTGAATTTTGGGATGGGAGCTGTCTTCTTTCAACCGATGCTGCAAAATCAACAGCGTGTTATCTATGCCCTCATGAATATCAACCGCCTTCTTCTGGGATTCATCCAGGCGGGAGAAATTCCGCAGCGACAAGACCAAATCGCGGATGCGGTCGGCTCCCATTTTCATGGAAGTCAGTAGTTTGGGAAAATCTTCCACCAAGAAATCTAAATCGATATCCTGATTTGCAACTTGAATTTCGGTAGGGGGTTTGGGAAAGTGCTTTTGATAGAGATTTAACAGGTTCAGCAGGTCATGAGCATACTGATTCGCATGGTCGAGATTGCCGTAGATGAAGGAGACTGGATTATTAATTTCATGGGCAACACCTGCAACCAACTGCCCTAAACTGGACATCTTTTCGCTCTGAATTAGCTGAGATTGGGTTTGTCCCAATTCTCCCAAGGTTCGTTTTAGTTGGGTTGTTTGTTCTTTTAGCTGCGCTTCTGATTTCAGCCAAGCGATTTCTGCCTGTTTGCGTTCGACCAGTTCGGCGTTTAGCTGTTGGAAGAGAACGGATTGCTTAATTGCGATCGCTAGCTGCACGCTCAGCTGTTTGAGCAATTCTACTTCTGATTCTTGCCATTTTCGGGGTTCCCGACAGTGATGGGCAATCAGCAACCCCCATAAATTTTCCCCTTGCAGAATCGGAACTACCAAGTTAGCTCTCACCTGAAACTGGGCAAGTAAATCAATATGGCATTGTTGGATACCCGCAGTATAGATATTGTCAATCGCTCGAACCCGACCTTGCTGGTATGGCGAGACGTAGCTTTTCCCAAAGCAAGGATCTTGGATGCTGGTTCCTAAAATAGGCGTCCAATCCTCACCGACCGACTCTACAACCACAACTCCGTTCCGATCTAGATCGAAGCGGTAAATGAGTACCCGGTCAGTAGAGAGAAAATGGCGCACTTCTGCCACAGTTGTATTGAGAACTTCTTCTAAATCTAGAGACTGACGGATGCGCTTAGCGATCGCTCCGACCAGCCGTTCTCTCAAAAATTGCTGTCGCGACGCTTCCTCTGCTTGCTTGCGTTCGGTAATATCCATCACCGTTCCCATCATCCGCACGCACTTCCCCGTATTGTCGCGCACAACGGCACCCCGTGACGCCACCCAGCCAATTCCATCAGGACGAATGACGCGATACTCCATCTTTAAGTCTTTCCCGACTTCTACGATGCTCGCAATCTCAAGTCCCACGCGGTAGCAATCTTCAGGATGAATGCATTGGAGATAAGCCTCGTAGGTGCCAGTAAAGGAACCAGGAGCCAGACCAAAAATCCCTTCCACCTCTTCAGACCAAGTCACCCGATTGGTTCCCAGATCCCAGTCCCAAACCCCCATACTTGCCGCACCCAGAGCCAGCCGCAGCCGCGTTTCCCCTTCGCACTGCGCCTCTTGGGCGGCTTTACGCTCGGTAATATCCGTCTGGACGCCAATAAATTGCGTCACCCGACCCTCGTCGTCATACACCGGCGAAATACTCAGGTCATTCCAGAAAGGCGTCCCATCCTTGCGATAGTTCTTGAGAACAACCTGGCATTCTTTCCCCTTCCGCACGGCTTGACGAATTTGCTCAATTGCGGCTGGATCTGTATCTTTTCCTTGCAAAAATCGGCAGTTTCGTCCCAAGACTTCGGCTGTCGAATACCCGGTTATTTTTTCAAAGGCGGGATTGCAATAGATAATTGGATTATTTGGCAGACTGGCGTCGCTAATGACGATGCCACAGCTGGTTGCTGCCATCGCTCGGTCATACAGCCTTAGTGTCCCCGTGTCCCCTTGGTGCCCCGTGAGGTCTTGGAACTCCCCACATCTAGCTTGCTGGCTTGCCATCAGAATTTAAGAACCGAACGTTAACAGCCTTTCTTCAAGATAAATCAATATTAAAAATAACTTAAATATTCCCGAAGATAGATCCCCCGCTTTTCTATCATAAATAAAGCATTTTTGCCAAGATAATATCTAAAATTAAGCCTCATCAAAACAAAGCAAAATCGGGAATTTCCCAGAATCGAGAAATTGCCACAAAAGCCTAGCAGTCGGTAAAAAATTTACAGCCAGTATTAATTTTTAAAGGAAGAATACAAAGTGATTCGCTCCAAGACGTAGCCTTCCAATTTAGAGGCTCGATGGGCTGCCGTATGTTGTGCCAAAGCGCGAGTCCAAGCGCGCTCGCCGATTGCAATTCTCTCAGCTTCCGGAGTTTCTTGAAGATCCTGTAAAGTATCGGCAGGCGACTCGGCAATCAGAATTTCTTTACCCATTTCAAAAATTGTTTCCAACCCCTACCAATAATCACTAATCATTGGAGTTCCACATGCAGATGCTTCAAATAAACGCACGCTGGGAGAATAACCCGCTTGAACCATATCAGTCCGTGTAATATTAAGAGTGAACAGTTGGAAAGGGTAAAACTAGCGGTGTCGAGCAGGTGGCAAATGCTCGATTTGCTCAACATTTTTGGGCAAGTTAATATTATTCGGATACTGTGGCCCTGCCACCACAAAGCGACCTTCTTGCTACTGATGAGCTGGAAGCAACAGATTGTCCAGGCTAGGCTGTCAGTCGCCCTGTGTAAGTTTCCCTATCGTCAAGATGCCAAAATTGAGGAAACTGTTCCTGATATCGCAATCCTAAATGATTTGTGAAGGCGAGCTCCCCGACTTCTTACGAAAGTCGGGATCTGAACCGCTGGAATCTCACAAGAAGTGCTATAGAACCTTACAAATTGATGAAATTCGGGTTTTAGGAAGGAATGATGTCAGTAGTTAAAGGAAGTTTTAATAAAAATTTTCAAAGCATTTGAAAGATTTCTTTGGCAGCGCGATCGCAAACTCCCACTTCTCCCAAGGAGGAGCGCATTTCTTGATAATCGGCGACAGTTTGCTGGCGGCGTTCGGGATTGAGTAAGAGTTCTAAAGCCTCTTGGACAATGTTTTCTGGCGTAGCTTGCTCTTGCAGCAATTCTGGCACAATCGACCGCATCAGTACCAAATTTGCTGGCGACATGAAGGAGATAGAGAATTTTAGAAGATTCCGGGCAATCCAATAGGTAAAGCGACTAACGCGGTAGAGAACCACCTGCGGCACGTTTAAAAGAGCAAGTTCTAGATTTACAGTCCCCGACTTAGCGATCGCTAAATCGGCAGCCGCCAGAACTTCCTGACTTTTACCAGCAACCAGAGTCGCATTTAAACCATAACGTCCAATCGCCTCTTCAATTTGGAGCCGATAAGCTTCTAGAGACAAAGGAATCCAGAAATGAACTTGAGGCAGTTTGTTTTGGATTGTTTTAGCAGCCTCAAACATAACTGGCATGAGATACTTGAGTTCTTGAGGACGGGAGGCAGGGAGAAGCGCGATCGCAATTTGTTCTGACTCTATCTCTAAGATTCTTCGCGCCGCTTCTCGGCTGGGAGCCTTTTGCATCCGATCCACCAAGGGATGCCCCACCCAGGCAGCCGATGCCCCCCGTTTTTGGAAATATTGTGCTTCCTCTGGGAAAATCGCCAACACTTGGTCGCTAATCTCGATGATTCGAGTGGTGTCGCGCTTAAAGGGCGACCAAACCCATACCTGCGGCGTGATGTAGTACGCGACTGGCACCTGCGGCATCTGTCGCTGAAGATAAGTGCCGACGCCAATATTTGGGCCTAAGTAGTCAATTAGCACCACCAGATCGGGCGGGTTCTCTCGGAGGTACTGTTTAGCTCGACGCTGGACTTGTAAGGTCGGCAACACATAAGGGAGAGATTCAAAAAGCCCTACCGAACCAATCCCGCTGGTATTGCTCAAAAGAGTCGCACCCGCCGCCGCCATGCGATCGCCCCCCAAGGCAACAATCTCTAATTCCAAGCCAGTTGCCTGTGCTTGTCGATAAAGTGCCTCAATCAGTAGCGCCCCTTGCAGATCCCCTGAAACTTCGCCAGTGCTGATAAATATACGCATTAATTTGGTAATGGGTAATGGGTAATCGAGTTTTGAGTTTTGAGTTGAGTTTTGAATGAAACAAATTACTTTGAACTCAAAACTCAGACGCGGTTTAAGGCGTCGCTACAACTTTTTTCCCAATTACTCTTCATCCTTATTCTTCGTTCTTTTCCCTGGAATCGGACCGCGCCGCCCTGGCGATTGAGAAAGTTGCAGGAACCGGCGCAGGTGTTGCAAGTATTCGTTATCTGGGAGTAGATCCAGTTGTTCTAGGGATTGATTCAGGGGTAATCCAGAACGATAGAGAATCCGAAAAGCTTTTTTGAGAATTCCCAACTCAGCGGCAGATAAACCAGCGCGTTTAAGTCCCACCAAGTTGAGACTGCGTACCCGCGATGGATTTCCCTCTACGAGCAGATAAGGAGGCACATCGCGGTCAATGCGACTCATCCCACCCACCATCGCGCCTCGCCCGATGTGGACAAATTGATGAATCCCTAGGACGCCACCAATCACCGCCCGCGAATCAATCTGGACGTGCCCAGCGAGCGACACCGCATTGGAAATAATCACTTTATCTGCGATCGCGCAATTATGAGCAACGTGGACATAAGCCATCAACAAATTGCCATTGCCAATTACCGTCGCTTCACCCTCGCCAGTTGCCCGGTTAATTGTGACATACTCTCGAATTCGATTACCATCACCAATTTTTACCCAGGTTTTAGCCCCGTCATACTTGAGGTCTTGGGGTTCTAAGCCAATTGCTGCCCCCGGAAAAATGTGATTTTGTGCACCAATTTCCGTTGGTCCCTCGATTACAACATGAGCGCCAATCGTGGTTTCAGCACCAATTTTTACTTGTTCTCCAATCACCGCATAAGGCCCAACTTGCACGCTGGGGTGTAGTTGAGCGTCAGGGTGAATTATCGCGGTGGGATGAATCATATACAGGACTGTTAGCGCTCTTCGGCGCGATCGCGCGGACTGTTAGCGAAACACGGACTGAGTAAACAAAAGTGACAAGTCACAAATCAAAACTGAGGAATGAGGAATAAAGTTAGCGTTAGGAGTTATGAGTCAGAATTTAACCATCAGCTTCTTCAACTAATGTGCCATCAAACTTCTTTTCTCAAACCTGTTTTTTAGCCTGCGAATAGAGTAGCGCTAAGCAAACACTCCTCAGTCCTCATGACTGTTTTAGTCAACGATGGAAAACATCAGTTCGCCTTCTGTAGCCAATTGACCATCGACTTCGGCACGGGCGTGCATCTTTCCAAAACGACGCCGTTTGACACACAGCAGTTCCACGGTCATGACTAGCTGATCTCCCGGTACTACGGGGCGACGGAAGCGGACTTTATCAATGCCAGCAAACATAAATAAGCCGCTTTCAATATCTGGGAGTTGGGTCAATACGATCCCGCCCACTTGAGCCATTGCTTCCACAATTAATACCCCAGGCATAATCGGACGACCGGGGAAATGCCCTTGAAAATGGGGTTCGTTAAAGGTGACATTTTTGATGCCCACAGCCCTTTCTCCGGGCACGTACTCGATAATCCGATCCACCAATGCAAAAGGATACCGATGGGGCAGCAATTTTTGAATGTCTTCGATCGTCAGGATGGTTTTGGCAGCAGACTGGCTGTTTTGTGCTGTTTCTTCCCCGACATTCTTGGCTTGGGGCGTCGCAGTCTCAGCATCGGGTGTATTGACTTCAATCAGTGTGGACATGGGCTGTATGACAGGGATTAGAGGCTAGGGGCTAGAGTTGCGATCGCGCAGCCACTTTACACAGGCTCACTCAGTGCCACTCACAAAAGGGAGTAACTGCTGGGTGAGTTGAATATGCAGGTGATGGCTGGCTTTGTAGGCGAGGATATGAGCTTGCGGGAAATATCCCAGTAAACTTAAATCCCCTACTAAATCTAAAAGTTTATGACGCACTGGCTCATTTGAAAATCTTAAGGGAGGATTAAGCCATTCTTGTGAATCGCAAACCAGGGCGTTTTCTAAACTTCCGCCTTTTATTAAACCTGCGGCTTGTAACTGCTCAATTTGGTGCGCCAGACCAAACGTGCGGGCGGGTGCGATCGCTTCGGCAAAATTTTCTCGCCCCGGCGTCCAGCTGTGCCACTGGTTGCCAATCGCTGCTGAGTCGAAGTCAATTCCGTAGGAAAAGCGCAACTCCGGTGCAGGTAGGGCGGCGACAAAGGCATCGCCTTGATAGACCCATACAGGTTTTTCCAGCTTAAAAGTTGAATCGGGAATTAATTCATCGTTCTCTACCACGCCTGCTTGCGCGATCGCTTCCGCCCAAATCAGGGCTGAGCCATCCAGCAGGGGCACTTCCGGACCATCAATCTCAATTCGAGCGTTATCAACGCCGCTGCCTGCTAAAGCGGCTAGCAGGTGTTCCACAGTCCGAACCCGCGCCTCTCCACTGCTAGCAAGTTCGGTGGAGAGGGTTGTCTGACTGACTGCTTCCACCCGCGCTGGAATCACGGGTGCCCCAGCCAGGTCAACTCTGACAAAGTAACGTCCCTCTCCAGCCGCCGCTGGTAGCACTCGGACATGGGTAGGGACGCCGCTATGTAGACCGACGCCAGATTGTTCAAAAGATCCTTTTAGCGTGTGTTGTTTCATAATTAAAAATTAAAAATTAAAAACTAAAAATTGAAGAAATTCTCCTAATTTTTAATTTTTAATTTTACATTTTTAATTTTTAGAATCTCTCCCCAATTCCAAAGTGGAGGCGGCTGTCCCCTTCGTTATTAAAACCATAGTCGATGCGAATCGGGCCGAGGGGAGATTGCACACGGACGCCAAGACCATAACCAAAGCCGCTTCCGGGCTTACCCCGCACCCCAGCCGGATCTCCGGGCACGGTGCTACCAGTCCCGAAATCGGTTGCGGCATCGACAAACAAAGCACCGCCCACAATCGAGAAAATCGGGAAGCGATACTCTGCGGTCGCTTGGATAAAGCTGCGACCGCTGCCGACATCTCCTTCCTCAAAACCCCGCACCGAGTTACTACCGCCTAGAGAGAAAGCTTCATAGGGAGGTAAATCGCCGAGGACGGTTCCGGCTTGAACGTTGAAGGCGAGCGCTTGTGGCCCTGGGGAGAAGTTCGTATATCTGACAGGAAGATAGTAGCTATAGCTACCGCGCAGACGGTTAAACAGAATCCCTCCCACACCTACGGGGAGAGACTGTTCAACGCCTAGGCGCAGTAGAGATCCAGAGGTCGGAATTACGGCGCTGTTCCGGCGATCGCGCACAACCCCAAATTGCAGGGTCAACAAGTCGTCTTTCCCTTCCCCACTAAAGCTCAAGTCGTTGCCTAGCTCATCCTTTGGGCTAATGTCGCCGTCGGAATTTCGGATCGAAACCCGTTGATACTGCAAGCCCAGACTCGCTCTCCATTCTGGATCTGCAAAAACATCTCGGGAAAGCGGACGAGTAAAGGTGACGCCACCCCCCAATCGCAGGACGCGGGGTCTGTCTCCATCGGGCAATTCCACCTCTGTGTCACCGCCATCAAAAATCAGCGAAATGGATCGGCGTCTGAACCCATTGACGGTGTAGGAGGTCCGGTAAGGATCGCCAGCAATCCAGGGATCTGTGAAGTTGACATCAAATAGCAGTTCTCGCTGACCGACCTGCAACTCTGCCCCCAGCTTCTGGTTATTACCCCCCAGATTTTGCTCTTGATAGCTAATGGTGCCGAATAATCCACTGGCGGAACTAATCCCAGCACCCGCCGCCACTGAGCCGGTGTTCTTCTCAATCACGTCCACGACCACCACTACTTTGCGCGGATCTTGCCCCGGTCTGAATGAGAGTCGCACATCTTCAAAGATGCCTAAGCGAAAGACTCGGCGCAGATCCCTTTCGGCTTTCGTCCGGTTAAAGACTTCTCCAGAATTCAGTTCAATTTCTCGCGTGATGATGAAATCGCGGGTGCGACCCCGGATGGGTTGACCCTCATCATTTGCGGGTTGTCCGTCTTTGTCGAGAAAGCGGACTTCGATATCCTCAATCAGTCCTTCTGCTACCTCTAGACGTACCGTACCATCCTCAGCAATCTGGGGTGCGGCAACTACTTGTGCCAAGTCATAGCCGTTTTCTTTGTACCACTGGTTTATTTTTTTAATGCCTTCTTGCAGTTCGCGGATGTTGAGGGTGCGACCATACTGAGGCGCGAAGGCGTCATCGATTACCTTTTGGGGGAGTGCCCGCTGATTTTGGTCGGCAGGGACGGGGACAACCACTACCTGACGCAAAACTGGGTTAGGTTCTACTACAAAGACGACACGGACACCCAGCGGGGTATCCTGTGGCTCTACTCTGGCGTTGCTGAAAAAACCTGTGGCGTAGATGGCATTCACATCTTCCTGTAACTGGCTCCGCGTCGCCGTTTGTCCGGGTCGGGTGCGAATTGCCTCATAAACTTCGTTTTCGAGATCCCCTTCTACGCCAGTAACAACGACTTCACCGACTAACACTCTGGCTTCTGGCTGGTCAGTAGGCGCAGGTTGTACCGTTTCAGGCGTTGTTGCAGGTTGTCCACCTTCAGGGGTTGGTACAGGTTGTTCGCGTGGCTCTGGCAACTCAAGATTCGGCTCACCAGTCGTCCCTGGCGTGAGATCGAATTCAATGGTATCCGGCGTTTCTTGTTGCGGTGTTGATTCTTCGCCGGTGCGCGGAACCACTGGCTCTGTTTCCGGCGTGGGAGACGATGGAGATTGGGTTGTGGGAGTTTGGCTGAGTACGGATGAGGGGGATTTTGCCCCTACAGGCTCTTTTGTTGTTGGAACACTCATGGTGTTAACCACCACGTTATTGGCTGGTGGCGGTTCCCGACGACTGCTACTGGCGACCTCTACGCGCTCCGGTTTAACTGGGACGTTAACTGGGACGTTAACTGGGGCGGGTGCGGTGGTGGAGCGTGTAACAATCTCTGTGAGGCTGGACGACGGTCTAAGCGCCCTCCCAGGCGGTGTTGTCTCTGGGGCACTCACAGCATTGACGACTACGTTATTGGTTGGTTGAGATTCTGGGCGATCGCGTCCTGCGTCAGCCTGGGTCTGCTCAATATAATCGCCATACCACGCTGTTCTCTCGGAGGTGTCCGACGAAGAATTTGTCGTTTGCCCTCTGGCAGGAAATGCTACACAGCAGGCAGATGAGGCAGCCAAAATCGTCAATAAAAAGGGAGATAAGCGCATTCTTTTACTCGTTTTCGACACTTCCACACACATTGAAAATAGAGACAAAAGTAAAAAAGCAAAAAGCCAAAGAAAGAATTTTTTCTGCTTTTACTTTTTACGGTTTACTTGTTCGAGAACTCTTTTTAGAACTTGCTGGTAGGCGTCTTCCACCTGCCCCAAATCCCGACGGAACCGATCTTTATCTAGCACTCGCCGGTCGGGATCGTCTTCAGACTCATCCCAAAGACGGCAGGTATCGGGGCTGATTTCGTCTCCCAGTCGTATCTCGCCATGCCGGTCAACGCCAAACTCCAACTTGAAATCCACTAGGGTAATCCGGCATTGGTGAAAAAAGTCTCTGAGGATTTCGTTAATCCGCAAGGCGCTACTTTGTAATTGGTCAAGCTGTTCTGGTGTCGCTAATTTCAATAACATCAAGCGATCGCGTGTTAACAAAGGATCTCCGAGATCGTCATTTTTAAAATAAAATTCCACCAGCGGATCGGGCAGGACGGTACCTACGGGCAACCCTGTTTGTTGACACAGACTTCCCGCAGCAATGTTCCTGACCACCACTTCTAGGGGCAGAATCTTTAACGCTTGGACGCGCATTTGGTTGGGTGCCGGACAGTCAATGAAGTGGGTCGGGATGCCCACTGCTTCCAAAACCTGGAACAAATAAGCGGCAATGGTGCAGTTAATTTCACCTTTGCCGATAATCTGACCGCGCTTTTTGGCATTAAAGGCGGTAGCGTCGTCTTTGAAGTGAGCCAGCAGAATGTCCGGATCGTCCGTGGTATAGAGAATCTTGGCTTTGCCTTCGTAAAGGTTGGTTGATTGGGCGGACATGGAGAGTCGTTATTTGTATTAATGGATCGTCGGCAGCAGCACAGAAGATTTTAATGCCTTAGGAGCCGAATGGCGTCAACATCTGGGCATCTGCGAGTAACTGGCATAATCTTTGATTAAGATAAGGTTAAATTTTGATTAATTTGTAATTAAAATAAGCGCAGCCCTTTGTGCAAAGATCACAATAGTGGTCAAGACTCGAACAAAACACCCGGTAAATCCTGATTCCAACAGCGGGCGATCGCAAGAAAGTTCTACCGACTCCAAGGTGGATCGGGCAACGGTCGGAATACCTCCCTGTTTCTGTTGCTAGCTTTTCCAGCTTGGGCAAAAAACAGGATTAACGATTGGTTCGTTTCTCACGCCAGTAGGTTGAGTAGTTTATCCCAAGGAGGTAATCTATGGCAGACCGCTCTGATTTTCTGTATCCTCGTAGTCGTTACTACGGTCAAGTCAAGCCAGAAAACCTGGTTTTTAACGCAAATTTGCAGGAATTTGCTCAACGGGTGAATTTCATCTGCAACCTGGAAACTGGGGGGAAAATTTCATCCTCCGAAGCCTACGAACAAATTAAGAGTCTCTGGAAGCAGTTGAAAAAAACCAAAAAGCAACTCGCCATCGGTGAGAACCCTTTCCAGAGTGGAGAGGATAATCCGGAAAGGTGAGTGCAAAAGGGCAGCGTCTAGAGAATTTACACCAATTCGCGAATAGCGATTAACCTCATTTGCTGGTCATCGTGTGGACTCCGTCCCAGGCATCTGAAGGCGGTTGCCGAAGGTAGTTCTTACACCGTTCCAAGTGGACGGTGACTGCCTGATCGGTGGGTCGTAGGCTGTAGGCGTCCTCAAAGTAGGCGATCGCTTTCTGGAAGCTTCTTCCCGTGTAGGCTGTACGCCCAAGATGATAGAGATCGAGAAACTTCTTCGTGGAGTCGTCGAGATGCTGTCGATGGTCGCCGATCAACTCGTAAATACTAACGGCGGTATTTTTGCCCTTGACGCGGATTTTGTCTAACTCTCGCACCAAGATGCGATCGCGGCACAAGTTGTAGGTAAACTCGCTCAAGATAATATCGCAGCCGTACTCCTTGGTGACGCTTTCCAGGCGAGAACTCAAGTTCACCCCATCCCCAATCACCGTGTAGTCCATCCGTTTGTGGGAACCAATGTTGCCGGAAACGACTTCTCCAGAACTTAGTCCAATGCCAATATGAATTTGCGGCTGGTTTCCAAATAAACGGCGACGGTTAAACTCTGCCAACCGGCGGCGCATATCCAACGCCGACTGAACCGCCATCCAAGCATGATTTTCTGCCAAAGGCAGGGGCGCACCAAATACCGCCATCAAGGCATCGCCGATGAATTTATCTAAGGTGCCTTCGTGGTTAAAGACTGCCTCTACCATCGTTTCAAAATACTGATTCAGCAGCGAAACCACTTCCGAAGCCCCTAAATTTTCCGTCAGAGTGGTGTAGCCCCGGATGTCAGAAAATAAAATTGTCACCTCCTTGCGTTCGCTCATCATCAGCGCTTTATCGCCCAGTGCCATGACTTGCTCTGCCACTCTAGGCGTCATGTAGCGATACAAGGTAGATTTCATCCGTTTTTCGTGGCTGATGTCTTCCAAGACCACCAAGCCTCCTCTGACGCCTCCTTCCGGGTTGGTAAGGGGATTAACGGTGAGATTCATACTCCGTTCAATTTCCTGGACTTGATCGGCACTCAAAATCTGATGACAACTGTGGGTGGCGACAGTGCCAGGACTGCATGATTCATTCCAGGGAATGAAGATGTTTGGATTGAGGCGATCGCGAATTGCCAGAATATGGACTCCAGTGGGTTCTCCCTCCGAGTGAGTCGCTTCCGAATTGAGAACTTCTGCTACCTGCTGACACTGGGCGCATTGTGCCTGCACGGACAATTCTGGCATTGCTCCTACGGCTGCTACTGACGGCTGGTGGTTCTTCTCTACATACAATCCCACTGTCAGGGTTTGCTCCGGCACATATTGCTTGGCACCCGTCTTCAGACTATCCTGGAGGCGAAACTGGAGATGTTCGATGGGCACCACATCCCAAACGAAACGACCGATTAGTTTCTGCTCCCACAGATGCTTGTTGTTTTTACCCGTGGTTTCCCGAATTGGGCACCCCAGCAACTCCAGTGCAGCTTCGTTAATCGTGACAATCCGTCCCTGCATATCTGTAGAGATGACTGCATCTGAGAGACTTTGCAGGATATCTTTTTGATACTGCTTTTCCAACAACACATTCTCGAAGAGCTTGGCATTTTCCAGCGCAATTCCCGCCTGGATATTAAATGCCTGCATAAACTCTTCATCTGAACTCGTGAAGCTGCCGGGTTGCTTGTTAATTAACTGCGTAACGCCGATTAATTCCATTGATGAATTAAACACCGGCATACACAGAATATTGCGTGTCAAATAACCCGTCCGTTGGTCGGCGCTGGGATCGAAACGCGGATCTTTATAAGCATCCGGGATATTTAGCGGCTGACGAGTGGAGGCAACATAACCGGCAATTCCTTTGTTAGAAGGAATGCGAATTGGGATGATCTCCGTGCCATCTTTGTTGGCAACTTTCGTCCAGAGTTCTCCCGTTTCTTTGCTCAGCATAAATAGGGTGCTGCGATCCGCCTGCATCAGATCCCGCGCTTGCTCCATCACAAAGCGCAGAGTTGCTTCCAAGTCAAGACTTTGACCGAGATAGGTGGTTGCCCGCAACAGTGCCTCTGCCCCCCGCTGCTTGCGTGCCGCCATATAAAACGATTGGCAGCTTTCTAGGATAATGCCGATAGAGGCAGCAAAGTCGCGGAATCCCTGCTCATCCTCCTCGGTAAACGGCCCATCCCCAGCTTTATTTAATAGCTGAACGACCGCAACAATCTGGTTTTTGCTGCTATAAATCGGCATACAAAGCAGACTGCGGGTTCGGTAGCCCGGTCGCTCGTCAACTTCTTTGTTAAAGAGTGGGTGAGAGTAAGGGTCTGGAAGATTCAAAGATTCGCCGGTGCTGGCGACGTGACCGGCAACGCCAATATTAATGGGAATCCGGATTTGTTTGGTGGCTCTCCCAGTCTCCGTATCGGGAATTTTTGACCAAAGTTGATTTTTTTCTTCGTCTACTAAAAAAATAGTGGTGAGGTCTGCTTGCAGAATCTGACCCATTTTGAGGGTAAAGGCGTCCATGACCTGCTCCAGCATGGTTTCCAGGGCTTCGTTGTTGATCATGTCGATCGCCCGCAGAAACTGCTGGAACTCAGCGGTAATAAAGTCGAGTAAGCAGATAAATTCGCCGAATGACAGGTCTTTGACGCGCGAGGTCAGGGCGCTAGTACGATTGAGTTGCGTAAGCTGAGTTAACGTAGCCAGAACGCTGCCGGTATTAGAGAGTGTCATGGGGAGAAGCATTTGCAAGCTGTGGTTTTAGCTGTTAGCTGTTATTAGTATGCGATTCACACTTTTTTTTAGATTCAATTTAGTCAAAATACCCGTAAAAGCCTAAAATCGCGATTAATTCTGTAAAAAATAGCCGAAAAACGCAAATTTTCGCATCTTTACGGGGAAAAGCGTTGTTCAATCTGGGTTTGTTTGGTCTCCACCTACTGAGCTAATCGTTAACGCTTAAAAAATAAGCACCCACTAACTTAATTTAACCTCGGAGACCTGAAATCCTCATCCGTAGTGTTTAGGAATATGTATTAAATAGGAGCATTTCAGGGTTCAGTTATCAGTTGTTTTTCGGAAACCCTGACTGCTGAACCCTGACTGCTAATGATTGATTGTTAATGAATCGCTGATTCGTAGTAATTTTGCAACTGGCGGGTGGCGGCAGCCCAACCCCAGCGTTCGGCTTCGAGGCGGGCATTTTGCCGTAGGGTTTCCCGTTCTTCTTGATGGGCCAAAAGGCGCTTGGTAGCAGCGATCGCTCCCTCTTCATCTTTTGGGTCAAATAAGTAACCGTTAACGCCATCGGTAACGATATCGGGAATCCCTCCGGAACGCGCGGCGACAACGGGACATCCGGCTGCCATCGCCTCCAACAGCACTAATCCTAAAGTTTCTGTGCGCGAGGGAAAAATAAAGGCGTCTGCTGAGGCAAAGGCTGAGGCGAGTTCAACGCCGGTCAGATAGCCGACGAAATGGGTGGGTGTCCCGGCAAAGTGTTGTTGCAAGGCTTGTCGATGGGGGCCATCTCCCACTAAGGCGAGACGCGCGTTGGGAATGGCTGCTAGGACGGGCTTAATGCGGTCAATTTCCTTTTCTGCGCCCAGACGCCCTACGTAGAGTAATAAGGGGCTTTCCGGGTGTCCTTGGCTAAGACGCGATCGCATTTCTCGGCTTGATAAGTGGGGCTGGAATAATTCTGTATCTACTCCTCGCTGCCACAAATCCACTCGCTGGATGCCGTGACTGGTAAGTTCCTGCACCATCGCCGTAGAAGTACAGAGATTTAGCCGCGCTTGATTATGGGCTGATTTGAGCAATTCCCACAGCACACCTTCTAACATTCCCAAGCCGTAATGCTGGAGATACTGGGGTAAATGGGTATGATAAGACGCTAGTAAGGGAATCTGCATCGCTTTGGCGTAATACAGACCCGCTAGTCCCAAAATAGCTGGGTTGACAACATGAATGATATCCGGTTGAAACTTCTCTAGTTGATAACCAATGGAGGGGCGAGGAAAAGCCATTTTCAACTCTGGATACCAAGGCAACGGGAAGCCAGAAACTCCGTAGATCCTGGCTCCTTTATATTCGGTTAACCCCCCATCTGGGGAAAAAATCAGCACTTCGTTGCCGCTGCGCTGTAAATGTTCAACGGTGTGGCGCAGGCGCGTCACAATGCCGTCAACCTTGGGCAAAAAGGTTTCGGTAAAAAGAGCAATTCGCATAATTCAGTGCTGAGGGATGAGGACTGAGGGCTGAGTGATAGATTTAAGCGCGATCGCGACTGAGGGCTAAGGACTCAATGAACGGTCAAGTCTGAGGAGTTATTAAAGTTTATCTGTCTTTTCAATGCAACAATTCAACCCAACAAATTGCTTGCCAGTTGCCACTCTCTCCTCTATTTTTCTTTTCACTCAGTCCGTGCTTCGCACCGCTTCGCTAACAGTCCTCAGTCCTCAATCCTGATTACTGACGGTGCCAAGAAACTTTGGGCATGATCTGATTTTTATCGACGCGGTGCTGGTACTTGACGGCAAAGTTGAGCAACGAGTCGAGTAGGGCGTCGGATAGATAGTGAGGTTGTAAGCCGAGATCGAGCAAATTGGTGTTTTTGGCGTTGAAGTAGTGTTCTTCTTTCTCGACTCTGGGATTGTCGAGGTTGTGGATATCAACATTCAGTCCCAAGGAATTCCCGGCTTTTTTCACCATTGCGGCTAAGTCACCGATGCTAAATAGTTCGGTGAATTGGTTGAAGACGCGGAATTCGCCGGGTTGGGCGGGGTTAGCGATCGCGAGTTCCATACATCGCACTGTATCTCGAATATCCAAAAAGCCTCTCGTCTGACCGCCTTTCCCGTACACCGTCAGGGGATGCCCAATTGCTGCTTGGATACAAAAGCGGTTGAGTGCCGTCCCAAAGACTCCATCGTAGTCCAGGCGGTTAATTAACAGCTCATCCATGCCCGTCTCTTCTGTCAAGACGCCGTACACGACGCCCTGATTCAAGTCGGTGGCGCGTAGCCCCCAAATCCGGCAAGCAAAGTGGATATTGTGGCTATCATGAACTTTGCTGAGGTGATACATCGATCCGGGCTGCTTCGGATAGGGCAAAGTATCCTTACGCCCGTTGTGTTCAATGGTGATGTAGCCTTCTTCAATATCAATGTTAGGTGTCCCGTACTCGCCCATCGTCCCTAATTTGACGAGGTGACAGTCGGGGAAATCTTCTTTGATCGCATACAGCAGATTCAGCGTCCCCACCACGTTGTTCACCTGGGTGACGACAGCGTGTTCTCGGTCAATCATCGAGAAGGGTGCCGAACGCTGTTCGCCAAAGTGAACGATTGTCTGTGGTTCAAACTGGTGCAGCGCTGACTGGAGGAACTCGTAGTTAGTGATATCCCCAATAAATAGGTCTATGGATTTGCCGGTGAGGTCCTTCCAACGCTGAAGGCGTTGTTGAATGGGTGCAATAGGGGTTAGGGTATCTGCGCCTAGTTGCATATCCCAGTGACGCCGCACCAGGCTGTCTAGAATGCCGACTTCGTATCCTCGACTGGAAAGATAAAGCGCGGTTGCCCAACCGCAGTAGCCATCACCGCCAATAACCAAGACTTTCATACGGGTTCAATTAATCTTGCTTGCCAACACTCGGTAAATTTACCAGGTAATGGTACCTTCTAGACCATCGAAGTGAATTCCTTCTGAGCGATCGCCGGTACACCCCATCGAGCTTGTAGTCGTTTGCTTCTTTCTCGTATTTCTTCCCTCCTTCGTCATCAATCTTTGGGAGGAAAGCGTTGTTGTCCCAGTGGCGGCGACCCAGCCATCAGATGTGAAAGTGTCTCCAAGACCTCCAGATTGAAAGTTGAAGGTTCCTAGCGACAAGGAACCTTCAACCTTTAGCTTTGAACCCTTTACACCTTCACTTCCTCGGCAAAACTTCCCCAACGGACGAACTCGAAAGGACCCCCGACCGATCCCCAAATATGCTCATCGGTTTCGGGATCGCGTCCCCGATCGAGACTGATAAACCTGTTTTCGTCAATCTCAAAGGTGCTGTCGAGATAGGTGTTTTGACCTTTGCGAACCACCATACAACCTTTACCGGGTTCGACGTAACCTTTGAAGCTGTGACCTGTCCATTCGACGATCATGTTACAGCCTGGTAATTTTTCCAGTTGGTCTGCTTTGAGGTTATGCAGGCGCTTGGGGTCGCGGGAGGCACCATAAAATTGTTCTTCATTCTTAACTGTGTAGTTTTCAATTTCGATGCGATCACCATTCGTAATTAACTTTAAAACCCGCAGCCGATATGGGTCATTAATCATATAGTCATACGCTTGTTCCACCAGGAAACTCACGCCCGACAACAGTTCCAGGGGTAGGGGACGCATACAGACGCGGATATGGGCAAAGATGGGAGGATTTTCAAATGCTTGTGCTTGGTTGCTGAAATCTGCTGCCATCCAGCGAGCTAAGGTAGCAATATCAGTAGAATGCGTCATTGTTTATTAAAATACCGTTGTTGAGAAATGATCCCCCTTATTTTAAGATGCGCGATCGCTCCTCCTAAAGTTTCTTGAAATGATGAAGCTACTAGAACGAATGCAGTTGTCCTTGACAGGGCTTTCGGTCGGAGATGCCTTGGGTGACAGGTTTTTTGGGCTGGGAGAGGAACTGCGCGAAAGAATCCAAAGGCGTCAAATTCCTCCAAAACTCTGGCGCTACAGTGACGATACTGAAATGGCACTGTCTATCGTGGAGACGCTGTGTCGCTATGGGAAAATAGACCCCGATGCACTTGCCGCCGCGTTTGCCGAACGCTTCAATCCTAATCGCGGTTACGGTGAGGGGGCGCAACAGTTGTTAATTCGGCTGCAATGGGGCGCAGACTGGCGCACAGAAGCTTCAGAGATGTTCGGGGGTACTAGTTCTTATGGCAATGGTGCGGCGATGCGGGTGGCACCATTAGGCGCTTATTTTGCTCACGATCTAGACGCAGTGAGAGAAAACGCGATACTCTCAGCGCAACCAACACACGCTCATCCAGAGGGAATTGCTGGAGCGCTCGCTGTTGCAGTTGCTGCTGCGATCGCTTACAGGGTGGGTGAAGGTGAATTTATGTCTGGAGAGCAATTTCTCCAACAGGTTGCTCTGAATGTCCCGGAAAGCGAGATTCAGAGCAGCATTCGGCAAGCGATAGATATTCCGAGCGATCGCTCTCCACCTGTGGTAGCGCAACAACTGGGTTCCGGCTACAAAATTTCAGCTCAAGATACGGTGCCTTTTGCCCTGTGGTGTGCTGCCCATCATCTGGAAGACTACCAGGAAGCTTTCTGGGCGACAATTAGCGGTTTAGGCGACATGGACACAAACTGCGCCATTGTAGGCGGGATTGTCGCCCTTTCCGCACGCCAAAAAGGAGTCCCTACCCCGTGGATTCAGGCGAGGGAACCGTTGCCAGATAATTTTTCAAGCATTTTTGCTGGCGAAAGTCATTAAAAATGCAAAATCAAGTTAAAAAACTGAACGCGCTACCCGTTTTAGGTAGATGCACAGGAGATACACACAAGATTTTCTTGCTCCCCTCTCCGTGAAGGTCGAGTGGCGGGGAGTGAAGTTTTTCTTATCGCATTCAAATAGGTTTAAGCTGAAGAAAAAATTCCCTTTTTGTTATTTTTTTTTAGGTTCCTCTATCTGGGCTGGGCACACTGCTTGATAGAAATCCCCGATGATACTTCCCGATTGAATTTTTGCTTCTAGCAGCTTGTCGTTTTTACCTACATCGATATCCCCGACAATCCGACCGCTTTGGTCAAAACGAATAGACCGACGCCATCGGAATAAGCCTTTTTTACACTCTATTGCATGATAATTGTCCACCCCAATCGCACCATCTGCTTCCGGAGCTTGAAACAGATTCCGTCGCCAGAATTCTACAAGATTTCCCTGACGCACAATCCGCGCATCGTCGATATAGATAGGGGTGTTGTCGAGGGTTTTGCTTACGGGCACCCAAGCCGCGATCGCTCTTGACGTAGCAATCATTGTCATCAAGCTGATCCCGGATACTATAGCGAGACGCGAATGTTGAAAGGTAAACAACTTAGTCATGGGATTGCAAAGATTATCGAGATGAATTAAAGGGTGATAAATGCAAGCGTCAACTGTTTTTAACGCTTACTTTTGAGTCGGAACAATAGGAACTGAGTCGTCTGTTTATCTTGGAAATTATCATCACTGACTAGAAGTAAACTTTGGCTGCCATCCGGCAAGCGGGGGCCAAAAGTCATGCCTTCCAAATTGCCCAACGGAATGCCTATTTCATCCAAGTCCAACAGCAACTTTTTCTTCACTGGCTCAATGCCGGTAAGCTCACCTTTAAGGCTGGGAACACTAGAAATATCTGTTGCCCCGCCCATTGCTGCCTGATAAATTCTCACCCTGTAACCTAACAGGCTCAAAGAACGTTCCAAGGTGAGGAAGTGCCCCCCTGCATCTAAAGATAAAAATTCCGGCAAGCCATCTTTGAGTGCCCCACTTGGAGGCGGTTCCATTTCATATAAATGTTCGGCAATCAACAGCGGTGGGCCATCGCTGAGCAAATAGTGCAAGATCCGACATTTTGCTCCCTGCTTTGAACTAATTGCTTCGCTATCCTGCATCAATGATGACTCAGTGGCAGTAAATAGACGAAACGGTTCCCCGGCTGCTGGGAGAGTACCGACGGGATTGAGGGTCAGGGCTTCAAACCCCAGGTTATTCTGGATGCCACGAGTCTGGGTTGTATTGCCACTGACGTCGGGAAGATAGCGTTCCGGGATGGGTAAGTTCTGCCGCAGACGTCCAGTTTTTAAGTCAAACTCCCCGATAAAGGGGGCAATGCCATCGCGGGCGACCCCTTCGCTAGAAATAAATACTGATTGTTGAGGAGACAGAGCAATCCCTTCCGTATCCACCGTACTTTTGGGATAGGTATTGCCATCTTCCTTGGTTAGAAAAGTAACGTCCTCAACTTCTACTTTCTGGATGCCAATTTTGCCATCGCTGGCGTCATCGATAACCATGTTGAGAGTGTAGAACCGGGCTGGGGCAAACTTACTGCGGTCATCTGAAATTGCGTAAAAACGGTTCTGCTTCCGGTCGTAGGTCAGCCCCGATAAGCCAGAAACAGGTGTATCCTTAAATTTCGTCTTGGGTAGCTGGTATTCCCCCAAAAAGTCGAGGGATAGATCCAGAAAAACTCGATCTTGCGTCATTCCTGGCTGGACTCCGCAGGAAGTGACAAAAGTCAGTAAGGCGATCGCTATCCCCAGCACCCAAGATCGTGGTCTAAATTGCCCACCGTTCACCAGCTTTCTCCTAAACTTCACAACAAGCGCGGAAACTATCGCTTTACTGTAGCAGTCAGTTGGGTGAGAAACGCTACAACTTCTGATATTAACCAGGTCTGCTTGTATAGTTTGTTATTAACAATTTAAACTGCTCGCGCTAAAAATATTATGCAGAATTTGCTTGCTCGTCTGTGGTTGCAGCAACGTCGCTCAAGCGCTTTAGGACTGGGAATTGCTGCCGTTTTGTTCCTACTGTGTTCTGGTTCTGCCGGATGGGCAGCAACTGCGGCGGATAATAAACCCAAACCCAACCCCTTAGAGATAACGACACCCGATCCACTGCTGCCGCAGCCGCAAGTAGATCGTCCCCTGACTCCTGGAGAAATCAGCCAATTCAGGCAGGCTCTGGATGAATTAAATGCTCAGGCAGCTGCTCAGCTTAAAGCCGGTAATGCACCGGCAGCGTTTGAAATTTGGTATCGGGAATTGCGATTGCGGCGATCGCTAGGGACAGTGGAAGAGGTGGAAGCGCTAGGACGAGTTGGAGCGATCGCTTGGGAAAATAATCAAAAACTTGATTTGCAAATCATCACCAAGCGTTTGCAAGCAATTCAGGATCGGGCTTTTGGCAGGACACCAGAGCCGAAAGGCAAAACGCCGCGCCAGCAAACAAACTTGAATGGAGGCAAAACTGAAGAAATTGTTTTGTCTTCCCCTGTCTCGGCAGTGGACATAAAGCTGTTGCAAGCTTTGGGTCAAGCTTACCAGCAGATACGACTGCCAGCCCCCGCGCTGGAGGATTATCAGCTGTTGCTGGCTGATGCACGGCAGCGCCAAGATAAAGCCACAGAAGAGGCAATGCTGAAAATCATTGCCCAATTGCACCTGAACTGGTTTGATTATCCTAAGGCAGCGGCAACTTATGAGGAATTGCTGAGTTTTGCCACTCAACAGGGCGATACGGTCAACCAAGTGGTTTATCTGCAACAGCTGACTTACATTTACGACAAGGCGAAGCAACCGGAAAATTCTTTAAAAGTGAAGCAACGGCTGGCAGAAAGTTACCTCGCCATTAATGATTTAACTCAGATACCAGCGTTGAAGATAGCGATCGCTACTGATTACGAAGCTCTCAAACAACCAGATGAAGCGAGTAAAAACTACCAAGAAGCCTATAATATAGCGTGGTCTTTACAGCAGTTTGCTTCTGCCAGCGAAGCTTTGAAGAAACTAGGAGATCTCTACCGAACTTATAAACAACCTGAATATGCTTTGCAGGTTTATCAAACTCTTTTGCAGGTAGAGCGGCAGTCCTACGATTACTATAACTTGATGAAAACCTACGACCAAATCGGTCAGATTTATCTAGAACGCGGGGACTTAGCGCCAGCAAAAGCAGCGTTTGAACAAGGGTTGGAATTAGCAAGGTCGTTAAAGTATCAGGAAACTTACTTTGCCAATCAGCTAGCGCGAGTGACTCAGCAAGGTTCGCAGTAAATATCAGTTCAGAGAAGAGCGATCTCTTGTTATCTATAAGCCGCAAGCATTTCCAATCCCTAGTCAAAAATGGTCTAACTGGGCATTCTGCCCTTACAGGCGTTTGTCCCAGCAAAACAGAAAGTTTTATATTCCTTCAGAGAGAGCTAAGACCTCAGGAAGTTTCCCACCGAAGATTGATTCTGTTTGTTTTGGAAATTGATAACTTTATAAACATAAAGACAGCGCGGTTCTGAGCCTAAATATTAAATATTAGAACTGCTATCAAAATTATCTCCCTTCCTGAGATAGTCTTTCTCCCTTGGTTATAGACTTCTGTGATTTGGTGTTTGCTCTTAGAGCCAAGTAGAAATGCTTGGTTCGTTTTTTTTATCACAAAAAGAGTACATCTTACTTTTGTAAAAATGCAAGCGTGAGTTAAGTCACGGTTATAGAAATCAAGAAAAAAACTGTAAAGGTAAGGTTAATTTCTATCTTCCAGGAAGGTTTTCTGGATGTTTTAGTGGCTTACATCAGTTGTCTTTCGTCAGCTAGACAGTAATTCCACAAGCGTTTTACCTAGATATTCATACTGCGCCGGAGTGTTGTAAAGCTGAGCTGAAATCCGAATCAGCTGTTTGGGAGGTGCAGGCCAATAAATCACCGGCACCTGAATCCCAAAGCGATCGCATAACGCATCTTGTAGTGGCGGCGTTATTTGCATTTCTCCTGGGCTGTCCGGTATTTCATCCGGCAATGGTACGGTTGCCATCGAACCAATCATCTCATCGGGACACGGTGGCGACACCTGTAGCGTTTCGCAAAGTAGTTGTCGTGCTGTCAAAGCCATTGCTCGGTTACGCGCCATTAATTCGGGCCATCCACCCGGTAACAGCGAACCCAGAAACCGGATAGCTTCAGCAACACACAGATAAGCGCTGGGATCGTCGGTGCCCATCCAGTCGAATTCTAGATGAAAGCGCGATCGCTCTTTTCGGGGCGAGTTGGCACCATGACTAATCGTTAGCGGACGAATTGCCGATTGCTTGTCGCGCCGCACATATAAAAATGCGGCTCCTTTGGGGGAACACAACCACTTATGACAGTTGCCAGTGTAATAAGTCGCTCCGAGTTCCCGCAGATTCAGCGGCAGCATCCCCGGCGCATGGGCACCGTCTATCAGTGTATCCACGCCGCGCTCTGCCAGTTGGTGAGCGAGTTGCTGGATAGGAAAAATTAGCCCTGTCTGGCTGGTTACATGATCTAGCAGCGCTAGCTTTGTTCTAGGTGAAACCCGTTCCATCACAGCTTCGATGACTTGTTCTGGGGATGTGATGGGAAAAGGTACTGTCGCCACGACTATCCGCGCCCCAGTCCGACTGGCAATGAAATTGAGCGCATTGCGACAAGCATTGTATTCCTGATCTGTCGTCAGTAATTCGTCGTCAGGGGAGAAAGCAAGCGAGGCATCGCTCGGATCGGCTAAGCCAAGCGATCGCAATATCGCATTCACTCCAGTTGTTGCATTCGGGACAAATACCAACTCTTCTGGATCAGCACCCACGAACTGAGCTAACTCATCCCGCGCAGCATCCAGCAGCGGCTCAAATTCGCGCACAAAAAATCGCAAAGGTTCCCTTTCCAGTTGCGCTCGGAAGCGTTGTTGGGCTTCCAGAACTGGTAGCGGGCAAGCACCAAACGAACCATGATTCAGGAACGTTACGGCTGGGTCAAGCGACCATAACTTCTGAAATTCTGAATGACGAAGGATGAAGTCTGAAATTTTCTCTTTCATGCTTCATCCTTACAATTAAATTAATTAAACTCCCCAGGCAAGATTCGAACTTGCGACCAATCGATTAACAGTCGATCGCTCTACCACTGAGCTACTGAGGATCGTTCACTCAATCTTTTCAACAGTTACTAATATTAGCGAGTGCCAATATAACTTGTCAAGCCCTTTTATAGTTTTCTGAGAAATTTTTTTGAGCCGAATGAATGTTCAGTTATTTCTGGTTCAAACGCCACTCAGCCAGACGCTCGCGAGCTTTAGCATCCAGGGAATTCGCTAAAAAACGCCCCGACGAATGTTTCTTGGGTCTATTTTTGCGTATAACCGCACGAGCGGTTAATTCTACGTCGTAACCCAGCTGTTGCGCTGACATCCATTCTGCGCCATACCCCACTACTGTTAATTGCTGCGCCCGATCTGATGTAGCGACAATCAAGCGCCGTGCCGATCTGTAGGGATTGTAACGAAAGGAGGCACAGGTTTTTTCGATGTAAGTATCTGCTGTCTGCCCAAAATCCGTGTAATAGACTGATAGCTCGTGGGTGATAGATTCACAATTACTGCGTGTGTCTTGATACTGGGCATCAAATACAACTTGAGTTTCAAAGCCCTTAAAAGCGCTGTAATTGACCAAAGCCTCAATTAATTCAAGACGAGCGGCTTCTAGCCCATTGCGATCGCGGGTTCTTTGCAGGTAAGACCATAGTCCAATGACGTTGTAGCCGTCAACGAGCAAAACAGCCTGCGGGGATGGGCGTTGCATTGTTTTAAGCCAAGATTTTTTAGGTGAAAATAACTATTTCATCATCTTAACAATATAGTCAAGTCAGTTCTGTCGTCCTTTTTGCAGAACTAGGCAAAGCCTGCCCAAAAATAGTTTTTGGTTACAAGGAGGAATCTTGGGTTTGCAGGAGGCGTTGTCTTAAGCGTTTGGGTTCTCCTCGATCCACTACGCAGCCCTGCTCTAGTAAGAATGCCCCGTCGGCATAATTTAACTCATCTAATCGATGCGTGACCCAAAGGGCAGTCAGACCCCGGCTTTTCACCAAGCTTTGCACTTGCGCGACTAAATCCAACTGAGAATCCGGATCGAGCAGGGCGGTGGGTTCATCTAATAGTAAGACTTCCGATCGGCGGGCGATCGCACCGGCAATGGCAATTCGCTGTTTCTGACCCCCACTCAGAGCATAGATGGGGCGTCGTTCCAGCGCGAGTAAATTAACCGCTGCCAGTGCTTGCTCTACCCGCCCGCGTATCTCAGCGGGCGAGAGATTTTCCTCCACCAGCCCAAAGGCAACATCAGCCCCGACTGTTGGCATCACCAACTGATGATCGGGATTCTGGAAGACAAAGCCAATTGGGTTTAATATCTGAATTTCTCCTGCTTGGGGACGCAACAGCCCAGCCAGTAATCTCAACAATGTTGATTTTCCACTGCCGTTGGTGCCCAAAAGCATCCAGAATTCACCCTTGGGCACCTCCAGAGAACAGGAATCTAAGACTTTCTCCCCTTTAGGCCAGTTGAAGCAAAGGTCTTTGACTTGAATGGCAGGCTTGACCATTTCGACACCAGCAGGAAACGTGTTCATTCAGCGAGGGCGAAGAAGCCGGGAGGTCTTCCAGCCGATGCTGTGCTGGATTTCTGAGATATCTGAACGGCAACAATCTCGCTACTGAGAATGCCGATTTTTTTCTCCGGCTGGCGTTCGCAAGTGAGTTCTAACAGTTGCGCGTTGCCAGAGCGGATTGCATTCAGAATTTCTTGGTAAACGCTTTGGGCATCTTCGTCTGACTTCCGTTGCACCGACAACGACATCGGCGTATTTTTCAAAATTAGGTCGATTGTAAACATGAGTTAAGCAATTGCAATTAAATATCGGCTCCACATCCCTAGTATCTCAGACGCGAGCCAGTTGCTGCCCGATGGGAAAATTCGTTGAGCAGGGGAGAAAGGATTTCATCTTCGCCTCTATCTTGGCGTTGGTAAGTTTCGCTAATCCTTTACTAGCCTGGACTTTAAGCGCACTCACCCCCTGAACTGTCGCGAGTGATGAACATCTGCGATCGCATCTGTCGCCCCTACCGCTAAATATTAAAATGAGTTAAATAAATTTACCCAAAACTGTGCAAGTTGGACATAATAAGATTAAACTCAGTAAAGAATCGTAAACTAGATTGACATCCTAGTTTGTTTTCTGCGTAGCCCATCTAGTGACAGATGGAGCCAGCAGAAACCGCGATGACTGTACTTATAACTAACCTGTTTGGAGATTTGCTGTCATGACTATCGCAGTCGGACGCGCGCCGAGTTCAAGAGGGTGGTTTGACGCCATTGACGACTGGCTCAAGCGCGATCGCTTCGTATTTGTCGGCTGGTCCGGCCTACTGCTATTCCCCTGCGCGTATCTGGCGCTAGGCGGCTGGCTCACCGGCACCACCTTCGTCACCTCCTGGTACACCCACGGACTCGCCTCCTCGTACCTCGAAGGCTGCAACTTCCTCACCGTCGCCGTCTCAACGCC
>NZ_JAMPKE010000005.1:0-259036 GCF_039961955.1 Trichocoleus sp. DQ-A1 | reverse complement strand
GGATGCGACCATTTTTGACGGTTTGAGTAGATGCACAAATGGGACAGACGGGCATAAGAGGAAAATATCACAAAGAAACTCTTCTTCTCCATCATTACATCTTGGGCACTACCTAAATTTTAATGATCAGCATATCGCCTGCGCTTGGGAAGAGATTGTCAGGCAATATTTGCTGGCTATTCTTTTCTGGAAGAGAAACCACTTTAAACAGAGAATTGCAACTCTAACGGCTGGGATGGAATGATGTACATTAATTCTGCACCGTCGGGTTTAGAGTCTATGGAGGGAGTTAATTTCAGCCAGTCATGGAAGGTAATTCCCAATTGTGCGATCGCTTGTACTTCTGTCTGATACGCTTCAAAACGGCGATTGGTTTCCACCATAGATTCCATGACTTCCAGCACTTGGGGAAGACGTTTATCAGCCTCTCGCCTCAAATCTCCTGCATTTGGGCCAAACCAACCTCCTGCAACCTCAACGCGAGTTAGGATTGCTGCTGGTAACGATTCAGCCCATTTATCAGGTTCTTGCGCCATCTTGAGCAAATTCTCACGTTGAAGCTCAAACACAGCATTTTCATCTAAAGCTGGGTCAATCCATTGGTAAATTCGGGTTAGTCGTCGCAAATCTATCTGACCTTTGAACTGAGGCTGTAAGTAAGCTGCTGGGTTAGAAGTAAGTAGAAGCTCAACATATTTATGAATACGAGAACGAAGAACTTTCGCACCTTCTTGGAAGCGATTAAGTGCTGTTTCGGGTTCGCCTAACTCAAGATGACAACGTGCTTCAGCAATATAAGCTAGAGATAAGGTCAAAAGATATTCATCAGCGATCTGGCTACCTTGCTCAAGTTCTTTGTCTGTGTAGTCCGTGTAAATATGTTCAGCTTCTAGAAAACGGTTTATAGCTTCAATCGCCATACGTTCTCTGTTTTCCACTTTGGTCATCGTAAAGGCATTCATCGCCAGACCAATAGCAGCTTTGAAGTTAGCATAATATCCAATGTCAATTTTGCGGTTAATTTTGTTTAACAGTTCCTCAGTCTGTTTTAGACGTTGTTCCAGTTCGTTGAGACGCTGGTTTAATACAGCAAATCCCATCACTGAGACACCTAAATTTAGTACGCTAGTAGCAGAAGCTACTTGCAAGATTCCTTGTGTTTGTTGCAAACCCTGCTGAATATTTACTACTTGTTGCCCAATTCCACCCAGACGCTGGTTAACATCAGCTAATCCCTTACCTGTAACAGCCGCATTAGCAACTGAACCAGCCCAATTTCCCCCAGAGAAAATAAGGTTAAGTAAATTGGGAGAAGAAGCAGTTGGCGTTGGTATTTGAGAAGAATTTGCTCCGATGTCATGCAACCACGTAACAACGTGTTTCGTTCCTACTTCCCGGATCACACCCCCAACGCGCTCAAAGGTTCCATCTGCAAGTCCTTTGGCGATCCAGTCAGCAAGCATAAACGTTGCTGTAACTGTTAAACTCATGATTTTCTCCTGGGTGCTAAAACTTAAGAGGCGCGATCGCATTCTTTCTCAGTATTCCCACGACACAGCTAGCGCTAACAATTTAGCTGCATCAGAGGAAACGAGCGATCGCATTCTTTCTCAGTATTCCCACGACACAGCCAGCGCTAACAATTTCCCTGCATCACAGAAAACGAGCGATCGCGTCCTTACACGCTAAACCTGACAGAAGCAGAGTTCAATAGTCCGCGCAGGCGGACTTTGTTTGCGTAGCCGCGATTTCCAATCGCCAGGTATTATTTGCTTTTCCTCATCACTAAAACGTTGAACAATTCATGGACAGTAATGCTTTCAGGCGTTCAGCATCGTGGATAGCATGACCATCTGGGTCGTTGTTGAAATACACGTACACGTCAATCTTTTGTTGAAGAAATGAGCGGATATGGGAAGCCCAGGTAGACAATTCTTCATCGCTGTAGCCAACGCCCCATTGCCCACTGTGCATCCGGATATAAGTCCAGGGCGCAGTCAAACGAATATCTAGCGGAACCGTGGGACTGACTGGCAAACAAAGGGCTGCACCCGCACGTTCTAATAGTTCGTACACCTGTGGAATTAGCCAACTTTGGTGTCGAAATTCAAATGTATAACGTTGTTCTGGATAAGAAGAAAGCAATTCTAAAAATGGCTGAAGGCGCTCCATATTAAGGGGCCAAGTATGAGGAAATTGGAACAGAATTGGGCCTAGTTTTTCTTGCAAACCGCCCGCTCGTTCCATTAAGCGAGATAGCGGTTCATTTGGCTCTTTTAACTTTTTCATGTGGGTAAGGTAACGGCTACCTTTCACAGCAAAAAGAAACCCTTCAGGCGTTTGTTCTCGCCATGTTTCAAATACAGACCGCTCTGGCAGACGATAGAAAGAAAAGTTGATTTCTACAGTTGGAAAGTGCTGTGCGTAAAATGGTAATTGTTGATTTCCAGGCATCTGCGCTGGATAAAAGATTTCCATCCAGTGCTTATAAACCCAACCGCTAGTACCAATTTGCAGCAGCGGGGCTGCTGAAAAAAATTGAAATTCCGGCTCTTGTTTCTCACTCATTCAGTTGTTCCAATTGCACTGAATCATTATCTCTGGTAAACCACCAAGCCCAAGCGACTAAAAGTGATTGAAAAGGAAGCCGCAACCAAATTAGGGGAGGATCGTGGGGAAGAAATTGCAATGCCTCGTTCCATAGCCACATTTGCCATGAGTTAGTTTGAGTGCATCCCGATCGTGATACTTATTCATGCGTTGCAATTCATGCGTTGCAAAGTTTGTGGTGATATGTTTAGCCAGTGTCAGCGCGATCGCCTATTATTCGCCAAGTACCTTATTCGCTTTCAGAATCAGCACACAGCTTGGCGCGTGTGTGATTACGCTATCCATGACCATTTGCACCGCTTCACTTAAGGGAATCCGAACTGTTTCTATCGTTTCCGTTCCTTCTTGATGGGATTGGGTGAATGTTAATTGCTTTGCTAGAAATAGACGCACCGGACAGCAGACAATTGATGTATCTAAGTCAAAAACTCCTAAATCGAGCCATTCCGAAGCTTTAATTCCCAGTTCCTCTTCAATTTCTCGTTGTGCAGATTCCAGGTGCGGTTCATCCTCCTCAACACCACCAGCGACAACCTCAATGCTTTCTTTGCCAAGCGCATAACGAAATTGCCGAGTAAGATAGACTACGCGATCGCTATCGATTGGCAAAATAGCAACGCCAGATTTCATTGTGACGATAGCATACGTACCCGGTTGTCCATCAGGTTGGAGAACTTGGTCTTCACGAACATTTATAAATGAATTTTGGTACTTTCGATTCGTTTCTTGGATTGTCCAAGGGCCATGTTTTTGGGTCATGTTGCGTTCTCTCCTATTTGAGTTGTCAGATGCGAGATCAGATACCCGACTTCTTGGAGAAGTCGGGTATCTTGCGTTCAGGAATCATTTATGATTGCTATAATTTCCCGTTGACATAGGAAGGTAAGATCTCTCCCTCCCCGTGAACGGGTAGGGGTGGGGTTCTAAGTTGCATATACTCGACTCTAATTACTCTAAAGCTGGTTTAATCCGCTCATAAGAGGAGAGAAATAAACTAAAGAGAATCGCAAAGGTAAGATCAATGACACCCGGAACTAAATAAAATGGGTGAAGACCACCGATTAAGGTGTGATAAGCCAAAACGATAAAGACAGAAACTTGGGCGCAAATTCCAAATCTTATAAGATCGTGATTTCGAGAGATATCCTTACCAACCCACCAATAACCAATCCCGATCGTAAATACCAATGCGCCAAACAGATGTAAATATTCAGGATTGGTGAGCGGTTCTTGACCTAGCATTTGGCGAATCCATTGGTCAGATAACAACAAAGCTATAGATTCGACCCAGTTAATGATAGCTTTGGTTTGAAATACGTACTTCCACGTTATTGGATTGTTCATCATTGCAAATAGTGTGTGAATTCTTGTTTGCTTAGCTTGCTGGTTCTTGACTTAACTGGGTGTCCTATACACTCGATCCCCCCTCTCCCCAGAGGGAACCCCGAATCCCCCTTAAAAAGGGGGAAAATGCTTATAACCCCTTTTTAAGCGGGGGACATTGCCAAAAATAGACACCGTAACTACTGGCTTCTTGTCACATTTTTATTAGTGCGGTTGTGAAACTGCTTCATCAACCAGTTGCACCATCCGCTGGCGTAGGGTCTCTAAACCTAAGCGTTGAGTAGCTGAAATAAACACAGCTTCGGGATACTGTTGTTGAGCGAAGGCTAGCGTTTCGCTATCTACTTGATCGACCTTGTTAAAGGCAATCAAAGCTTTACCTGGAAGGGCAGGCATTTCTCCAAGCACTTCCATGACCGACTGGATGTGGCTTTCCCAAGCGGGATGGGATAGATCGACGACATGAAGCATGGCATTCGCCTCGGTTACTTCCTCCAGGGTGGCTCGGAAGGCATCCATGAGCGGTGGCGGGAGTTCGTGAATAAACCCGACCGTGTCTGTCAGAAGAATCGTCCGCCGCTCTTGGGTTTCGGGGTTTGTAATGACTAGCTTTCGAGTTGTGGGGTCGAGGGTGGCAAATAGTTGATCTGCCGTATAAACTTCGGCGTGGGTTAACACGTTCAGCAGGGTGGACTTCCCAGCGTTGGTATAACCAACCACAGCAATCGAGGGAATTTCTTGCTCTTGCCGTTGTTGTCTAATCCGGGAGCGATGCGCTTGTAATTGGTTGACTTCCTGCTGGAGTTGGGCAATTCGGCGCTGAATGGTTCGCCGCTCTGTTTCTAGCTTGGTTTCACCCGGTCCTCTCGTACCAATCCCGGCTCCTAGTCTGGACATTTCCCGACCCCGACCCCTCAGTCGAGGCAGCATATATTCCAGTTGCGCCAATTCCACTTGCAATTTACCCGCTTGGGATTGAGCGCGTTGAGCGAAGATATCGAGAATTACTTCAGTCCGGTCTACGACAGGGATACCAATCTCGGTTTCTAGGTTACGAGCTTGAGAGGGAGAGATATCTCGGTCAAAGACAATGATATTGGCTCCCAGTTGATGAGCGCGTTGGGCAATTTCTTCAACTTTTCCATGACCAACGACCGTTTGAGGATGAGGACGCGATCGCTTTTGTTGCACCGTCTCTAATACCTGTCCTCCCGCACTTTCAACCAAGCGAACGAGTTCCTCCAGACCATCTTGAAACCGCTGCGGAGAGACGTCTTCTGTCATCAACCCAACCAACAGAACGCGATCGCCTTTTGAGTTATTCTCGTGGAATTGCGATGTTTCAAAGCCTGACTCGGAGAACTCACTCTCCCATTCATCTACTAAGTCGTCAAAGCCTTGCTCTGTCAGGTCATCTAAGCTAAGGGGACGAGAAATAACCCAGGGCTTTTCTGCTTCGGGAACCAGGTGAGCAAGATAAGCTTCTTTGACATCGCCTGCGGCTTCACCATTTCGTCGCGCTCCATCGCCCTTTGGAACTAACACTGCTAAGGCGTCTAGGCGCTGCTGTGCCATTGCCCTGAGTGCCGCTGTATCTGGTGGATCGGATTTGAGTTGAGTGGCAAGACAGCGAATTCCACTCAAGTGTTCGCCCTTATGCCGGGGCAACTCTTGGGGCGGAATTTGCGTTTGGCTGGGAGTACCGACGGCGATTCGGATTGGGTGTCCACGTCGATTGATGTAACAGCATACAGGGTGATGAATGGACGTACTAATTTCGGCTAGTGCTTGAGCGAATTCCGGAGTCGTCAGGCGATCGCTTGGTTGGCGCTGTTCGTAAAGCCGCTGTAGTTGCTTGATATGGCTCGATTGTAATCCTTGAAGATTTCCGTAAATAGTTTGCATAAGACGCGCTAAAAAACTGGCGTATTGAATCCTTTGCTTCAATATTTACTAATCTTCTTTCTTGACTTAATCTTCCTTTTGGACTAAGTCAAGGTTAAGAACGGCGACTGGCAAAAATGGGAGATGGGCGGACAAGTGATTTACAGCGTCTACGACAAAGGCTATCGCTTAAAGTTTGAGCATGAGGATAGCGACATTGGAGATTGCGATCGCTAGTTATCTTGTCGGCGCTCTTGAGGTAAAAAATGCAACATTGACAAGGGTTTAAGGTAGAACGACAAACACTTTCTTCAGGCTATAAATAATTTAGTTCGTCCGTTTACTGAATAAGGAATAGATTATTGAGTTTTATCCTAATCCCCAATTACCAATTATTCACAAATTCTTGTTTAGGCATAAAATAGGATTGCCTCCGCTATTTTTTTGCTTCCCAAAGTTCAAACTTGTAGCCTTTGAAAGCTATTTTTAAGTTGTAACCCTGTGTTTTCTCAAGTTGGTTTCGTAAAGTATCTGAGGAATCAAATAAAAATACCTCGCTGAAACCATCAGCAGCTAGAAAATTTTTTGGTTGGCTCACCAACTGTAGCTGCACTTTCGGACTGAGTAGGCGGCTGAGAGATAATACACTTCCCGGAATCTTAGTATCGCTAATTACAAGTGGATGAGAAGCTTGGTTAACGATGCGAGCCACTTGAGGATTATAAGTGTCCATAAACTTGTTCCACCATACTTCTGCTGGAAAGCTGATTGCACAGGACAAAACTCCGCACGAAAGTAGAACAACTATCACAAACTGCCACAGTTTTTGTTGCCGGATGGAATTAAAACTCCAAGTAATTTTACTAGCCAGGAGGTAAGCAATAGCTATCTGGATTCCTAAATAAGATGGGATCAAATATCGCGGTGCTGTAGATAAAAATCCCCCAGTCATTAAGTCTCGTAGCATGAGGGGGATAACCGCCATCCCAGTAAAAGTAAAAATAAATAGCCAAACTTTCGCTGGGGTATGGCGATAGAGAAAATAAATCGAATAACCAACTAAGATTAAACTAAGAGGAATAGAAAAAGGATCGTCATAACCAATCGGATCGAACCAGTAACCGCTAGGATCTACATCTAAGAAAATGTTGCTGAGATTCCGAGTCCACCATTTAACTAAAGTAAATAAATTGGGTGGTTTTGGAGCTGATGCCACTCTGTCAATGATGCGATCGCTACTTAAAACCACCCAAACCCAGGGTACGAAAGTTAGAAACGCTGCTATCGATGCCACTAAATAAGCAATAACTGTTTTATTTTCTCGATGGGCTTTAGTTAAGATGACATAAATCCCATGACCGATTAAAGTCAGCCCAAAAAATAAGTTTGAATAGAGTCCCAATGCCGCAGTAACTGCATAGATCGCCCAACTTAGCTTAGTTTTAACCCGGATAGCTCGTAGCAGTGCTGCACTCGATAGCAAGACAATTGCCGTCCACAAGCTATACTGCCGCGCTTCCTGCGCGTACAGTACGTGTAAAGGTGAAATAGCGATGATAGCGATCGCTATCCATCCTGTCAACGATGACTCAAATAATTCTCTGCACAGCCAATAAATGCCAGGAAATGCTAGTAAACTAATTAGGGCACCCAAACTTCTTGTCACTGCCACCGAGCTGCCAAAACACTGTACCCAAAATCGTGCCATCACGTAATATAGCGGCGGATGTTCTGGGTATTGCGCTAGCACCTGCATAGTATCGATTAAGTCTTTTTCTGAATTGGGACGCTGATACCTTTGTAAGTCTTCAACACTGATGACACGACCATCAAAAAGTTGCTGTTGCACTTCTGGTTTGGAATAGCCAGAAATCCGCATTGAGGTAAAAGCTTCGTCGTGTTGGTAAACTTTTCGATCCAAATTTGCAAATCGAAAAAATATGCCTAAAACCAGTACGCTGATGACTAAAAATTGTAGCCAAGTTGGAGGAAGTTCCCAGGAGTGGGAACCTCGGCTATTTAGTTTAGTATTAGTTTTAGCCTGAGTCCCAGTTTTTGGCATATAGATTTTCCTATATCCTCTTCCAATCCACAAATATCAAGTACTTAAACCCAGTTTCAAAAAGCTCTATGTTCTTTTGATTAGCCTCTGCACGCTTTTCAGAATCACAAGCCATCTAATTTTGTAGATGAAAATTTAAGGTTCTCGTAAAAACACGTAACTTGTGGAAATCAGTTTCTTGCTCGTTTTGTAGATATAAGCCAAAAATTAAGTAAAAATACCCAGCTTTTTAGGAGTGCTTCCGCTATATCCTAAGCAATCCCCTAGGGGAAATACTGACTCTCCAGAGAGTCTTTACAGAATCTTTACAGAAAATTCATCTTTTCCTAGCAAATAACAAAGACTTAGTGAAGTGTTGTCTAAGCTACAGGCAGGTAAGGGATTTAGCAGTATATACGCCAATCCATCTTTTATTAAATCTCAGTAATATTACGGTTTAGCGTTGAAAAAGTGGAAGTTGGATAGTGTTTAATTGAAGATACTGCTAGTTTTACTGAAGCCCTAGCGACTGGAAGCCACGGCTAAATAAACTAAGTCCGGCTTGCGGGGACTCATGGAATCATAAGTTTTGAACCGGAGAAGGCAGGTTTTGTCTGTATCGCGGTGGTTTCAACCGCTAAGCCAATCTTAAGTTGACACCTGACGGGTTCTGATATTAGACCGAATTTCCGCTTTCTTCCAAAATGGCGCATTGGCAACCTAATTCTGGAGGGCACGACCGAACCGGAATTTTAATCATGAACTCCGCCCCCTGTCCTGGTGCTGAAATACACGTCATCTGACCACCATGTTTGTTGACTACAATCTGGTAGCTAATCGATAATCCCAAACCCGTACCTCTACCCTCTGCTTTCGTCGTAAAGAAGGGATCGAATAGGCGATCGCGTACTTCCTCCGCCATACCGGGACCAGTATCCCCAATCCAAATCGTCACAAACTCATTGTCTGTTACTTCGGTGCGAATCCGAATCGTACTGCGGCAAAAGAAAATCTCCTCAGGCGATCGCTTTTTGTCATACTCCTCCAAAGCGTCAATTGCATTCGCCAGTAGATTCATAAACACCTGGTTGAGTTGGCCTGCATAACACTCTACTAGAGGCAGATTGCCATACTCTTTGACCAGTTGAATACCTGGATGGTTGGCGCTAGGTTTGAACCGACTGTGCAAAATCAGCAGCGTGCTATCTAGCCCAGCATGAATATCCACAGGTTTCATCTGGGTTTCATCCACGCGGGAAAAAATCCGCAACGACAAAATAATCTCGCGGATGCGGTCAGCTCCAACTTTCATCGAACTCAGCAATTTGGGCAGGTCTTCAATTAAAAATTCTAAATCTATTGCCTCAGCGTGTTCCTTGATTTCAGGTGGCGGTGCAGGAGTGTACTTCCTATAGAGGCTCAAGAGGTCGAGCAAATCTTGGCTATAGTGATGGGCGTGAGTGAGATTCCCATAAATGAAGTTAACGGGATTGTTAATTTCGTGGGCGACACCCGCTACCAGTTGCCCCAGACTGGACATTTTTTCGCTATGAACCAGTTGGCTTTGAGTTTCTTGAAGTTGGCGGAAGGCAAGTTCCATCTGAGTTGCTTGTTCTCGATAGCGTGTTTCTGATTCCTGCAACGCTGCTTCCGTAGAAAGGCGTTCTTGGATCTCCTGTTGTAACTGCTGATTTGATTGGGTCAGCAGTTGATTTGCTTGGAAAAGTTCAGATGTCCTTTCTTCCACCCGTTCTTCTAACTGAGATGTTAGTTGTAGTAGTGATTTCTCTGCCTTAGTTCTCTCCTGGATCTCTTGTTCTAAATGTATATTTTGTTCTTGCAGTTTTTTAGCTAGGTTCCGCAAGCTTAAATGAATTTGAACACGGGCTAAAACTTCTTCATGTTGAAGTGGTTTAGTAATGTAATCAACCGCCCCAAGATTTAAGCCCCTGATTTTATCCACCGGATCAGAAAGCGCCGTCATAAAAATTACGGGGATGTCTTTCGTTGATTCCTTAGCTTTCAAGTGATGGCAAGTTTCAAACCCATCCATACCAGGCATGAGTACATCCAGCAAAATAAGATCGGGGAGGGCATAATCAACCTGAAGAATAGCATCCTCACCATCCTGCGCTACTAACACTTGAAAACTAGAATCTACTAAGAAATCAAACAGAACTCCTAGATTAGTAGGATTATCATCAACAATTAAAATAACACTATTTTCAATACTTGAAAATTTCATTGTTGGCTACCTAAGTTTTTCAGAAATTCACGAATTTTTTTAACTTGAAACCCCTTAGCTAATTGACGCAATTCCCTTGAAAAAGGTGCATATTGAATATCTAATTCTTCCAAGTAATTAGCTTGCTTGACCACACCTTTGAGATCGCCCTTCATCGCTAAATCATATAGAGCTGCAATTTCCTCTGGAGGGGGAGTTACTAATGATTGCTGAGGATTGTGACTATTGTGCAGACTATCTTCGTGTTTGTTCCCTAGTTGACTTTCACTTTCTTCATAAACCCATTCCAACCCCAAGAGAAGCCGTAACTTATCTAAAAGCTCTGTTGTTCGGATTGGCTTGGGCAAAAAGTCATCGCAGCCTGCTTCTTTACTTTTGTTCAGATCAAAATCAAAAACACTGGCAGAAGTACCAATTACCACGATATCTTTCAGTTCCGGCGATCGCTTGATGCGACGAGTTGTTTCAAAACCATTCATCTCTGGCATCATTAAATCCATCAAGATGCAATCAGGATTGATTTCAGCCGCCTTCTTCAGACAATCCTGACCATCTACTGCTTCCACAATTTCAAATCCTAAGGGCAAGAGCATCTTGCTCAAAATAGAGCGATTTTCCTGCTTGTCGTCTGCTACGATAATCTTCCGCTTATAGCCTTTAAAGCTTTGAATATCTCTTTGCTCTCTTTTTGTACCCTCAGTGTATTGAAAAATTTCAGGCAAATCTAAATCAAAGTAGAAAAGGCTCCCTTTTCCTAAACTACTCTTAACTTTAATTTCGCCGCCCATCATCTGGACTAATTGGCGGGTAATTGCTAGCCCTAATCCGGTTCCTTCAGCTTTGCGATTGTTGTCTCCCACCTGATGGAACGGCAAAAATATCTCTTCTAATTGCTCTGGTGTCATGCCAACTCCTGTATCTTCAACATGGAAACGGATTTTGCCTTCGTGATAACCGACTTTAAAAGCCACGCCTCCACTTTCGGTAAATTTGACAGCATTGCCAAGTAAGTTGAGCAAAACTTGTCGCAATCGTTTCTCATCAGCCCTGACACCTGTGGGAAGCTGAGTAATCTGTTCGTAAATTAAGGAAATTCCTTTTTGTTGGGTACGGATACGGCAGATGTCGGCAATGCCTTCTAGAAATTTTGGAAAATGAAAATCTGTTGGGTTGAGTTCCATTTTCCTAGCTTCAATTTTAGAAAGGTCTAAAATTTCATTAATCAGGTTTAGCAGGTGGTCGCCGCACTGGTGAATAATACTTAAACCATCTTTTTGTGAATCGGTTAAACTTTTGTCACGTTTGAGGATTTGGGCATAACCTAAAATTCCATTGAGAGGTGTTCGCAGTTCGTGGCTCATGTTGGCGAGGAAATCACTTTTGGCACGGTTAGCTGATTGGGCGATTTCCTGGGCTTTTTGCAAATGTACATTTTTTTCCTGTAACTCCAGAGTTCGCTCTTCTACTTTCGCCTCTAAAGTATGGCTGTATTCTTCTAGCTGTTGGTTGGCAGATTCTAAATGGGCATAGAGCCGTGCATTCTCTAGCGCGATCGCAGCCTGTCCCGATAACATCCGCAACACTTCTACCCGCTTCGGTGTAAAAGCGCCAGCAATCAAGTTGTTTTCAAGGTACAGGATGGCACTTAACTTACCTTGATATAAAATAGGCGCACACAAAATGGATTTTGGTTTTTGTTCGGTAATGTAGGAGTCGGTGTTAAAGATTTCGTCGCGGCTAGCATCATTTAAAACGACATCTTTCTGAGTTCTGGAAACGTAATTAAGTACCGAGACAGGCAACTGCCCAGACGTTGATGCTGGTACAGATTGCAGCACTTGGACTTCATCTTTAGTCCCTGCCGCTTCTATAACCAGTTGGCCCTCTTTTGATAGGATAAGCAAGCCAGTTTCAGCGCCTGCGTTTTCTATCAAAATTTTCATTAACTTGTCGAGCAAGTTAGACAGAACAATTTCGCCAGAAATGGCGGCAGATGCTTTCACTATAGTTGCCAAGTCTAGCAACCCTGTTTGACTGCCTGTAGTGGTTAAAGAGGCAATTGTCATCGTATGAACGAAAGGGGTTTCGGTGACAACAGGCGATCGCGCTATTAATGAGGGGTATTTTTCTTCTAGATGTTTGACTTTAGCTAAAGCACCCCAGCGCATATAGGCATAATAAGCATCGGTCATGTAGGTTTGGGCAATCTTTTCTTTACCCCATGACAAATAGAATTTAGCTGCGAGTTCGTGAGCCAATGCTTCTTCGTTGATGTACTCGTTTTCTTGGGCGAGGGTAATAGCCTTGTCGTACATCTCTATCGCCTCGGCTTTTTCTCCTAGAACCTGATGCCGTTCTCCCTCTACTAAATAGAATTTGTGCAGATGATTCATTGGGGCATGATGCGCCCATTTTTGCATCTTTTCTTGATTACTTTGTACGCGAACGAGGATTTCCTGTTGCTCTGACTTTGAGCGTTCGACATACACTGCTAGCCGTACTAAAGAATCGTAAAAATGGAAAATAGGAACAGGGGGCAATCCTACCAATCCATCTAAATATTTCTCTGCTATGGCTATATTTTCAATTGCTTCTGAGTAATTTTCAAACCAGTAACTAAGTAAAAGTTTGTTCCAATATATGTAAGCAACTCCCGCTTTGTCATTTGCTTGCTCGTGCAATAACAACCTGATCTGCTCATCGCAGGCTTCACCCTTGAGAAGGCTAGGATTTTCACTTTTTCCGAGTAGATTTAAAACGGCCTGCCAATAGGTTTCTATATAATGAAGTGCTGTTTTTTGATTGATTTTATGAACAGCATCTCTGTAAGTAGCCATCTCTCTTTCAAGGACAGCCAGTTCTTTACCCCTAAAGTAAGCGAAATAGGAGTACTGCATTAGACCATAGCTTGCATATTCTAAATCTCCCGTCTCTATTCCGCTAACGTAAGCTGACACTAAAGGCTCTAAGCTTTCTCTCAGATGCTCTTTCCAAGGTCGGATAAATGAATTTACTACGACAACTGTCTTGGCTTTAATTTCTTGAGCATTTAACTTGGACATTAGACTTAAAGCCAATTGACCAAACTGATAGCCTGAATCCATATCTCCGACAACTCCGCAAAGCAGAAGACCATAATTGGCATAAGCAAACGGAGACACAGAAGCATTGCCATATTGGACGGATAAATCTACTTGTTTGCACAATGTCAAGGGCAACAGTTCTGGGGTTGCAATATATGCAGGAGAAAAGATACTTGACATAAGTTTTATGGCTGCTAGTTTATAGGGGTCGCTCATGTGAGGTAGGTCAATTAAATCCTCAATTCGCTTCCCGTTTAAAATTGATGCAGTTTCCGCCAATGCTTGCTCAATATCTGATGGATTGGGCTGAGAGGGAAACTCCACCCCTAACAGCTTTAAAACTTCTAACGCTGTATTAACTGCTTCTAGTAGCTTGTTCTGCGACACATAAGCTTGAATCTGGACTTCATATACTTTAATTTTGTCTAGCAGCGTTTTGGCGCAGTTTTGTATGCTCTCAATTAACCTCTGCATTCCTTCAAAATCACCGCTCAAAAAACCTGCCTCTGCTGCTTCCTCATGCAGCGCTAATGTCAGTTCATATTGACTGTTCCAGCTATCTCTCGCCAGAAGAAATAAACCCACCTGTAAATATTTGATAGCAGAATCGTTCGCGGTTGCTGCTTTGGCTCTCTGACCAGCAATAAGATTGAGTTGAGCTAGTTCGTATTTCTCCGGGTCAGAATGGAGTAAGTCAGTCCCGTAATTAAGTTGGTTAACCAGCGCAAAAATATTTTCTTTTTGTTCTTCCGGCGTCGTGCTTTGTAGTAGCAATTGACCAATTGTTAGATGAGTCTGTTTTTTCTGCTCATTAGGAATCAGAGAATAAGCGGCTTGCTGTACGCGGTCATGTAAAAACTTGTAGTCAACCTTAAGGTCAGTTAAGGTAATACCCCCTGCTTCTTCCTGGCTAAATACGAGGGGAATTTTGTATTCATTGTTCAAGGGCAAAATTAAACCTGCCTGAAGTGCTGACCACAATTGGGTGGCAGTAACTAAGGAGGATTCTTCATGGACAACACTCAAAACTTCTAAATTAAAAGTGTTGCCAATACAAGCTGCCAATTTTAATACTTTCTGCGTTTCATCAGACAGTTTCTGAATATTTCTAGCAATTAACTCGACAACATTATAATCGGTGATACCAATCGCTTGAATTTGCTCAATATTCCACTGCCACTCACCTAAACGTAAGTTATAAACCAGCAAATCTTCCTGATAAAGTGTTTTGAAGAGTTGAGTTAAGAAGAAAGGATTTCCCTGAGTTTTGCTAAAAATTAACTCCGCTAGCAGTTTTGCCTGAACCGATTCATTTAAAGTATCGGCGATTAATTCTTCAACATTCACCAGTTGTAAAGGTTGAAGTACAATATTATTTACCGTTGCACCCGCTTCTCTAATTTTATCAATTGCTTGAACTGTCGGATGCGTGGGAAAAACTTCGTTATCTCGATACGCTCCAATTAGCAATAAATACTTGCTATCAGTATCAATAATCAGCAGTTCAATTAATTTAAGTGATGCCGAATCCGCCCACTGCAAGTCATCCAGAAAGACAACTAGCGGATGTTCTTTAGTTGTAAATACGCCAATAAATTGTTTAAATACTCGGCTGAAGCGGTTTTGCGATTCAGTTGCTCCAAGTTCCGGAACGGGCGGCTGTTTGCCGATAATCAGTTCGATTTCGGGAATCACGTCTGTAATGACTTGCCCGTTAACGCCTAAAGCAACTAAGAGTTTCTCTTTCCAAAGTTGAATTTCTGCTTCGCCCTCAGTTAGGAGTTGCAGAGTTAAGGATTGGAATGCTTGAATCAGGGAAGCATAAGGAATATTGCGCTTAAACTGATCGAATTTACCCGCAATAAAATATCCCCGTTTCTGGACAATGGGTTTGTGAACTTCATTTACTAGAACAGTTTTACCAATTCCGGAATAACCGGAAACAAGCATCATTTCCGCCGTACCATCGGAGACGCGCTCGAAGGTTTTTAGTAAGGTGGCAACTTCTGCCTCACGACCATAAAGTTTTTGAGGAATCAGTAGTTGACCTGCCTTGTCAGCACTGCCGGAAATAAAGTCAGAAATCGTTCCGGTAGTCTGTAGCTTCATTAGACAGATTTCTAGGTCAAACTTTAAGCCATCTGCACTTTGATAGCGGTCTTCAGCATTTTTAGCTAACAATTTCATTACAATATTGGAAATTGCCTCTGGAATTTCCGTATTTAGTTGATGAGGTGGAAGTGGCATTTTGGCGATATGGCTGTGTACCAATTCCAGAGGCTCGCTAGCATTAAAAGGCAATTCACCTGTGAGTATTTCATAAAAGGTGACACCTAGAGAATAGAAGTCGGTGCGGTAGTCAAGTGACCGATTCATTCTCCCGGTTTGTTCCGGTGACATATAGGCGAGAGTACCTTCAAGTAAGGCGGGGTTGCCAAGGGTTTGGTTTTCTCTTTCTAGACGAGAAGCAATGCTAAAGTCGATTATTTTAACTTGCTTTGTCTCTGGATTAATGATGATATTTTGAGGTTTAATATCTTTATGAATAATTTGGGCTAAATGCAGTTGAGCAAGTGTGGATGCTAGCTGAATGGCTATGTTTAAAAATTCGCTTAAGTCTAAAGAGCGATCGCTAATATAATCTTTTAGCGAGATTGCCCCAAAATCTGACAAGATAAGCGCTAGACCATTCTGATAGTTTTCTAAAGCTAGGGGCTTGACAACTCCTTCTATATCTACTAGCGTTTCTAAAATTTTATATTCATGTTTTAGCCGGGTCAGCTCTTCTAAGGTGGGATACTCGGCTTTGATCGCTTTAACGATCGTTGGTGTTTTATCCAACTTCCTAGAAGCACGATAAATAACGGTATCGGTGCCTTCATGTAGGGCTTCAACGAGTTCGTAACCGGGAAGGGGAAGAATCATTTTTATAAGAGTGTGGGTAGCGTTAATTGGGAATAAATTTATGGGAATCCCTAAAAATAAGGATAATTCGCCGCTCGATTTATCGTTCCCAAACCCCCCTACAAATTCTCGAATCCTAAATAAAGCTCAATATTTAGACATACAAGTTAGCATTTCCACACAACCCGGATTGATGACGTAAGCGATTGGATAAGATTAGCCACAAAGCTACTCAGACATTCAGGAAACACAAAGTTCTTCATTTTGGTGTCTGAGTGCCTTTGTGGTTTAAAAAAACAATTTTTTGGCAAAAGGATTTAGAAATGGAGTTTCTGCTCGCTTCTAAGTCGTTACTTTACGTAGCAGAGTTTACCGCCATAAATACAAATCTCAGTACAAATACTCCAGCTAAAATCCACACAGCTAAACTGACTTCGTGCGCTTTTCCTTGAAACGTTTTTACCAGTGGATAAGTCATAAACCCAATTGATAAACCTTCGGCAATTGAGTAAGTCAAAGGCATCAGGAGAATCGTCAAAAAAGAGGGAATTGATTCGGCAGGATCGTCCCAACGAATTAGACGGACATTTCCTGCCATCAAGACGCCAACAACGAGCAGTGCAGGTGCTGTAGCAAAGGCGGGAATTGCTGCCAACAAAGGGATAAAAAATATTGACAGAGTAAATAAGGCGGCGACGACAACGGCAGTAAACCCGGTGCGTCCCCCTTCCGAGACGCCAGCGGCTGACTCGATATAGGTTGTGACGGTGGAAGTTCCCAGAATTGCCCCCACAGTGGTTCCCACGGCGTCTGCCATCAGCGCTTCACTCGCGCGGGGCAGTTCGCCATTTTCATCAATGTAGCCTGCCTGAATGCCGACACCGGCAAGGGTGCCGATGGTGTCGAAGAGATCGATGAACAGAAAGACAAAGGTGACAGCGATCAAATTCCAGATGTTGGTTTGGTTAATCTGACTCAACCCCTGAAAAGCTTGACCGAGCAAAGCTCCAGGCCATTGGGGAAGTGCGATAATTCCAGAGGGCGGGGGTACGATGCGAAGAATCCATCCCAACAAGGCAGTGGCGAGAATTCCCCATAATAGCGCTCCTTTGACACGGCGAGCGACAAAAGCAAAGGTGATGAGAATCCCCGCGATCGCTACCAGTGTTTGCGGCTGTTGCAAGTTTCCCAAGGCGGTTTTCGTGACGGGGTTCGCCACAATAATCCCGGCACCTCCCGTTTTCGGATCGCCAGCCAAGCCAATATAAGCGATAAATAAACCAATTCCCGCCGCTGTCGCTTGTTTGAGGCATTCAGGAATGGCGCGGATAATTTGGCTGCGAATACTTGATAGCGTCAAGGCAATGAAAATTAGCCCCTCGATCAAAACGGCGCTGAGGGCAACTCGCCAATCAATTTTCAGTGCCAAAACGACAGAAAAGGCAAAAAAGGCATTGAGTCCCATTCCCGGTGCCAAGGCAAACGGATAATTAGCCGTTAATCCCATCATCAAGGTCGCAATGGCGCTGGAAATCGCGGTTGCGATCGCCAACTCCCCAAATAAATCTTGCGGTTTTTCCAGAAAAATGGCATTTGACAAAATTCCCGGATTGACTGCCAGAATATATGCCATTGTCATAAACGTGGTCACGCCTGCCAACACTTCGGTGCGAAAGTTGGTGTGGAATTCCTCAAATTTAAAAAATCGCGCGATCGCACCCTGCCACCCGGTCGGCGGGGGCGAAGATCCTTGACTGGCAACGACTTCAGTTTTGCTCAACTCATCCTTGTTCATTTTTTTGTCTGACACGCACTCTACTCAGAGTAAAGTTTTATTGAGAAATTTTTGGGATGATGCTACACAGTTTGGAAATGCCTTGAAGCGTTTGAGCAGGTTTTTATGTTCTTGTTTAACAAACGTTCTATCAGCCAACGGTGGTTCTGGATTGGAATGGCTGGCGTATTCTTGGTTTCGCTTGCCCTGCGTTTTTGGGGGCTGGAACGATTTAATACTTTAGTGTTTGATGAAGTTTACTATGCGAAGTTTGCCAACAACTATTTAACCCGGACTCCCTTTTTTGATGGGCATCCCCCTTTGAGCAAGTACATCATCGCCGTGGGGATGTGGATAGGCGATCGCTTACCCTTCGGGAAAGATACGATGAACGGGCTGACGGGTTCTCTACATTCGCCTTGGAGTTACCGTTGGCTAAATGCGCTGACAGGCTCATTTATTCCCTTAGTGCTAGGGGGAATTGCCTATCAACTCACTTATCGGCGCAGCTATGCGTTAATCGCTGCTATCTTTGCTGCCGCCGATGGTTTATTTCTGGTAGAGTCGCGCTATGCCCTGAATAACGTTTATCTGGTTATTTTTGGACTGCTGGGGCAGTGGTTTTTCTTATTAAGTCTCGCGAATCAAGCGATGCGACGCTGGTTTTGGCTAGCGCTAGCCGGTATTTTTTTCGGGGCGTCAGTGGCTATCAAGTGGAATGGCTTGTGGTTTCTGTTAGGTGCCTACTTTATGTGGGGTTTTGCCTGGGCGATGCAATGGGTGCAACAGGCATCCGACAAAGCGAGCAAAAAAACTGGAGAACCTGGGAGTCAAGGAGCGGAGGAGCAGAGGCGATTTTTTCCTGATTCCTCAGTCCTGACTCCTGACTCCTCAGTCCTCAGCCCTCAGTCCTCAGTCCTAAATCCTAGCTCCTCAGCCCTGACTCTGACCCCGTTACAAAACCTGACGCAGCTAAATTTACTGCACATATTAGTGAATTTAGCAATCATCCCATTCCTTTTTTACGCCGTTATTTGGATTCCTCACATTCAACTCAACCCAGAATTTGGATTTTGGGAGGTGCAAAGGCAAATTCTGGCATACCATCAACGAGTGGGTGATGGGCCGAAAATTCATCCTTACTGCTCCAGATGGTATACCTGGCTGTTGATGCTGCGCCCGGTGGCGTACTTTTACCAAACGGCTCAAAATACGAATACGGCGGTACCCGCACTTCCGCCTTTACCGAAAGGGGTGGGTAACGTGATTTACGATGTCCACGCGATGGGGAATCCAGTGCTGTGGATTCTTTCAACGGCGGCAATTTTACTGCTGCTGTTTTTGCTAGCTCAATACTTCTTGACTGGGAAAGGGTGGAAATTTACTCCAAGCGTTTCAACTTGGATTGCCTTGTACTTGGTTCTAAACTGGTTGGCGAATGTGCTGCCTTGGGTGCGGGTAACTCGCTGCACGTTTTTGTACCATTACATGGGAGCGTCTGTGTTTGCGGGGTTGGCGCTTGCCTGGATTGTTGATAGGTGGCTGCAAAGTCCGGCGCGTGAATTAAGAGCGATCGCGCTGACGGTGATTTTTGCGATTTTGGCAGCTTTTGTGTTCTGGATGCCAATCTATTTAGGTTTGCCCTTATCCCCCAGAGATTATCAAATCTTGATACCGCGCTTCAATGTTCGGTCTGTGCCACCTTGGTTACGCCAGTGGGTGCCGAATTGGATTTAGGAAAGTTTTGCGGGTTGAGGGTTGAGTGATGAGTTTTGAAAATTTCCTCATTTTCTCGCCATTAATCTCATCATTAAAAACTCAACCCTCAAAATTCAACTCCTGATAAATAAAGCGCGATAAACGGGTTCGCCGCGAGAAAGGGTACTGATTTCGCGCTCAGTTGGCACTGGCAGGGGATTCGTGTCTAACCAGTCATCGCCTCCCTGTCTTTGGAAGGCTGGAGAAGAGGAGAAGCGATCGCGCATTTCCACTGCGATCGCCTCAACATCTGACTGAACAAAAACCACTCCTCCACTAACCAGGTACTTTGCCAAAACTTCTAGCATTTCTGGCTGTACCACCCGGCGTTTGGCGTGTCGATTTTTAAACCACGGATCGGGAAATTGAATGGTCACGCGCTGCAAGGTGCCGACTGGCAAGGAACTCAAAATAGGATTTAATGAGTTATTGGCATTACAAAATAAGTAGTAAAGATTTTCTAATTGCGCCTGCTGTCTCCATTCATTGGCTTCTTCTACCAACGTTTCTCGAATTTCTAAACCTAAATAATTCCAATCGGGTTCTACAGCCGCCATCTTCAATAAAAACCGCCCCTTAGCGCACCCAATATCTAAATGCAGCGGCTTTGTCGGCTCGGTATAAACATTCTGCCAGTCGGGAGGATTTACCGGCGTTTGATACTTGGCGGAAAGTGGATTAACGTGTTGGCGAACTCGGACGGGTGACAATATGAAACTCCTTTTTTGAATGTTAGCGCTTCAGTAACTAATATTATTCAACACAAAGTTTTTCCCTCTCCCTAACCCTCTCCTACAAGGAGAAGAAACAGGAAGGTTTTAGCTTCCTGAGGGAATTTCGCTCCCTTTCCTGGTAGGGAAAGAGGTTGAGGGTTAGGTTTTGATGCGAAGGCGCACTAACTGCTTCGCGTGCGGAAGAGAATGTACCAAAGGTTATGATCGACGGGGATCGCTATTATCACATTCCCTCATCCATTTTTGCGTTGGCGCTATGAGTCTCAATTTTCGTTTTGCTGTCATCAGCGACTTACACATTGCACTTCCGGACACGATTACGGATCATCCCAGCCGTTTTCACATGGTAGAAGTCAGCATCCCAGCAATGGAGATTGTACTGAGACATCTGGAACAACTCAACTTAGATTTTCTGTTGATACCGGGAGACTTAACGCAGGATGGGGAACCAGAAAATCATGCTTGGCTGCAAAAACGCCTCTTGAAGCTCCCTTTCCCCGTCTACGTGGTGCCGGGGAATCATGATGTACCCAGTTTACTCCCTACTGATAGCGCCATTGGACTCCAAGAGTTTCCCCGCTATTACCAACAGTTTGGCTACGAGCATCCGGAGCAACTGTATTACACGACTCAAATTCTACCCGGAGTGCGTTTAATTGGGCTGAATTCCAATAATTTTAGCGATCGCGGGAAACAGATAGGGCGTTTGGATGATGCTCAGTTGGCATGGCTGCAACAACATCTCAAAGAGATTAATGATGAGTTAGTGATGGTGATGGTGCATCACAACGTCGTCGAGCATCTACCCGGACAATCCACCCACCAGCTAGGGCGTCGGTATATGTTAGAGAATGCGCCAGTGCTGCTGCAAATGCTCCGCGAGGCGGGGGTAAATCTAATTTTTACAGGGCATTTGCATATTCAGGATATTGCTTGCGATCGCGGTGTTTATGAGATCACCACAGGTTCTCTAGTTAGCTATCCTCATCCCTACCGGATCTTGAACTTCCGCACCGATAACCAAGGCAAAAAATCCTTGCAGATTGAGTCGCATCGGGTGGAATCTGTCCCCCATTTCCCAACGCTGCCACAATTCTCACGAGATTGGATGGGCGATCGCTCGCTTCCCTTCATGCTCAAGTTGCTAACTGAGCCACCCTTAAATATCCCGATGACAGAGGCAGAGGGACTCGCCCCCAATTTACGCTATTTCTGGGCAGATGTTGCCAAGGGGGATGCTTTATTTGATTTCTCCCACTTCCCCCTAGTCGCAAAGCGTTATTTCGAGTCATTTGGCGCGATCGCTCCCGATGGCACCCCCGCCCTCATTGACAATTACACAACTTTATCTCTATAACCTAATTCATCAGCTCTTTGATCTATCTTTAGTAAGATGCTGTTCAATCTTTACCTTCAGTAAAGTGTCTCTAAAGTGCCATAGCATTGCTTAAGCTCATTCTCAGTCTAGATACAAGTCTCTAAATCCACGCTCTACATCGTGACCTTAGTAGTAGACCAACGAAACTGGATAGAAGAAAGTCGTCATAGCCATCGCGGAAGTGCCATGTTGTTTGCACCGATGGTGGAATTTAATGTGATGGCTGAAGTTGGAGATACTCCTCCTTAGTTAAGGCGGTTTAGAGGCGAAGCCAGACGAGTGGGCGATCGCAGTGAAAAGAAACTAAGCTAGTTTCCTAAAATTTTCAGGATTTTGGCAAGCATAGGTAAAAATTTTGCTTGCTCATAGTAACTATCTTTAAAGCCTATAGCTTAGGCTTCTAAGCTTCCTTGGGTTTGGAGGCATTGAAACTAACACGAGTAAGAGTCTGTTGTATCGAGCAGGTATTACTTTTGAAATGACTGTAAGTTAACAACAACTCCAGCTTTTTTGGAGAATCTTGCCTCTAATCGTTGCCTTAGGTTGATGGCTTGAAGTCAAAGACAAGCTTGCTGAAGCTGTACTGATTTCGCTCAAGAGATAGTTACTCCTACAAATCATCAAATGTTAGTTTTCCTTAGGATGATTTTGGAGTGCATTTGCCATGACTAATAACATAAGTGCAGAAAAATCCCAACCTTTATCACAAAAATATTTAGAACCTTCCCGATGGTCGCGGATGAACGAATTCCTCTTAATTACCTTAATAGGAGGAATTCGGCGACCGTTGGGTACGATGCTGCGAAGACTACTCTACCCAACAATTTTAGGTCGGGTAGGTAAAGCTCTATACATTCAAAGTGGAGTTGAATTGTTGAATGCTCCTGCTATTGAAGTTGGAGACAATGTCAAAATCCTTCGAGACGTTCGCCTAAACGCTAACGGTAAAAACAGTAAGATTTCTCTGGGAGATTTAGTATGCCTCGATAGAGGCGTTGATATTAACGTTACCGAAGGAGGTAACTGCAATATTGTAATTGGAGAACGAACGCATATTTCTCCCTATACCTGTTTAGGCGGTCCAGGTAATATCAAAATTGGCAAATTCTGTTTAATCGCATCACACGTAGGAATTTATGCCAACAATCATAACTTTGCAGATCCTACAGTTTATATCTGGAAGCAAGGTATCACTTGCAAAGGAATTGTGATTGAAGATGACTGTTGGCTAGGCAGTGGAGTCAAAGTCCTCGATGGAGTCACCATTGGGAAGGGAAGCGTCATCGGCGCAGGCGCAGTTGTAACCAAAGATATTCCCCCTTACTCAGTTGCCGTTGGTGTTCCTGCTAGGGTTATTTCTCAGCGAAATAGCGTTTGCGAACGCGAAATAAAACAGGGAATTTTAGTTGCAGACTCTTAAGCATTTAATAGAGAAGGCTATTTAAAATAGCCTTCCTGCTGCTGAGCAAAAACTCAATTCCTGTTACAGATCGCTTGATATCTGTTATTACCAAAATCAGATTTGACAGAAACAGCAATGGACATTCAAAATTACCGTTATCCTTCCCAATGGAACCGTCAGAAAGAATCTTTATTCATTACATTTTTTGGGTGGTTCCCCTTATCAATCGGTTTAAAACTGCGAAACTTTTTTTACCGGAGTATTTTAGGACGCATAGGTACGTCTGTTTTGATTCAACCAGGTGTTGAGTTTATTCGCGCTTGTTGTATTGAAATTGGAGATAAAGTTAAAATTTTTCGGGGAACTCTCTTAGAAAGCGGCGACCAGAATAGTCGAATTTATCTTGAAGAGGAGGTGTCCCTAGGCAGAAATATTTATTTATATGCTGGTGGTCAAAACAGTAAAATTTGTCTGAAAAAGCGGGTTAGGCTCGACCGTGGCGTTGATATCAAAGTTATGCCTGGAGGTTGCATTGAAATTGGAAACAATACGTATGTTGGTCCATACACTTGTTTATCTGGCAGTCAAATCAAAGTTGGCAGAGACTGTTTAATTTCTTCGCATACCACCATTTATGCTAGCAATCATAACTTTGCTGATGCCACAAGTCCGATTGTCAGCCAAGGTGATACCTGCAAGGGAATTGTGATTGAAGATGATTGTTGGCTGGGAAGCAAAGTAACCGTCGTGGATGGAGTCACGATTGGTAAGGGTAGTGTCATCGGTGCAGGCACAGTCGTAACTAAAGATATTCCTCCTTATTCGGTTGCTGTAGGTGTACCGGCTAAGGTTGTTTCCAAACGCAATGGTACGGCTGAAAATTTAGTAAAAGTTGGGGGTCTTAAACTTACCGATTCCAGCAACATTTAATTTAACTGTGCCGGAATTGTGAAACAAATAGTTTGGGAACTGGTAATCGGTAATTGTTTTTTCAGGAATTACCTGTTCCCCGTCTTGAGGTATAAAGTTTCCAAACTGTAATCAATTTATTTTTGGCGACAAATACCAAAGACTGAAGTGTATCCATGCAGGAAGGTACTTCCTCCTACAGGGCCAATTTCACCATTACAGAAGAAACCCGCCAGGGGGATGTCTTTTAGATAGCGACGAAATAGCTCGGAGTCAAAGTTAGGCTGCCCATAAAGCCCTTCTCCTCGCCCCAGGCAGGAGAACATCAAAGCACCGGCAGATGGAGAATCGTTAGGTGCCTGTTTTTGATAGCGCTGGAGGAGGAGTTCTAAGTCTTCTGCGGAGGTTAGGGCATCTCGGAGGTGGAATTGGATGCGCTGACCGGGGCGGACGCGATCGCCAATTGCGATCGCCCCCACTCTAGGATCTACGCCCAGTAAATTGCGGATCAAAAAATCTCCCGGCTCCAGGTTTAACTTAAATTCATCCCTCACCAAGCCTACAAACAGCGAATGCTGTGCTAACTGTCGGTCTGCCTCGCTCAAATTCTCGATTAAATCCTGTAAGATTTCCAGAGGCGTCCCAGATTTTCCGACACAGTCATTCACCTCGGCACTATCCTCTTGGGGAGCCAGTTCCAAAAGAATATTCCGTTCTCCTTTCGTGATTCGATAAGGCTTCCCAATCGGGCGACAGCCCTGTGCCACAATTGTTTCCAGTACAATATTGCCACTTAAAGCGACGCCAACCGTTCCTTCGCGGTAGAGCTGGTAGTTACAAAATAAACCCGTGTTGTTACCCAAACTGCCAGTGCTAGCCAGTCCCCCCACTTTCACCGAGCCTGGATAAGCAAAATCCAGTCCTTGAAGTAAGTCATTAATCTTGGAAGAGAAAGGATCGGCTAACAAGATGAACTGGGGTTCATCAGCGGGTGATACGCCAATCAGGTCAACCCAATTATCCGGTGAGCTATCCAGGTCAGGCAGAGCATCACTAGAAATCTCAAATGCGCGGACATTGACTCCAGGAAGATGAGCCAAGCTAAGGCTTAATGCGGGTTCTTGTTCGACTTCTTCCACTTCGTCCTGCGAATTCATGCCAATAATGCCGCCGCCACCACAGCCAATCAGCGCTTTGATATTAAGTTGTTCTTGCAACAATGGCATCAGCCGTGAATATTCACTCGCATAGGCAGACGAGATGAACACCAGCCCCAAGTCAGCCGGTGCCTGCAACGCCAGAGTCGTACGTTCAACCACTTCTGCCACTGCCGCTTCTAAAGACGGACGGGTTGATAAGGCGTTCGTCCACTTGATCTGCTTAGCCATAGGGATTACACAAAAATGCGCTTTTGTAAGCCAATGCTCTTGGGCGGATTGGCAGGGTATCAAAGCCTTATCATTACCCTAACACTCGCAAGGCACAGGTTGTAGAGTCCCTTACTTCAACCCTAGGGGAGGAGTTGGCGAGTGGCAGTAGCGCCTTAACATTAGTTAATATGGTGAAGATAACCATAGATTAGCCGGTTAAGTGTATACTGGCACCTCGGTGAGTCAGAAACGACCAAATCTTAAAAGATAAAGATCGATCCTGTTCAGGTGCTGTCACTTGCTGATATGACAAAGAAAGAACGACTGAAAACTTAGAGTCAGCGAGCAGAACACCTGATTGGAGATTACCGATAACGGTCGAAATTCACCAGGTTTCCTGAATTAAAACAAGAAACGGGGACGAGAATTATGAGCAACATCCAAGACCAAATTGAACAAGAGCGCGAGCAAGCCCGGACTGTGTGCGATACAAAGGGCGCAGGTTCCGGTGAGTGTGCGGCTGCCTGGGATGCCGTTGAAGAATTGCAAGCAGAAGCATCCCATCAGCGGGAAACCAAGCCGAAGAATTCTCTGGAGCGGTATTGTGACGCTAATCCAGGAGCCGATGAGTGCCGGGTCTACGAAGAATAAACTTAATTGAGTGCTAAATGCCGCCAGTTCAAGCTGGTTTTCGCTGCACAAATTCACCGGATAAATTTCCGGCACTTAACAAGCAACAAGAACCTGATTGAAGTCGTTCGAGTTGCTTGTTTTTTTGTTTTGTGTAGCTATTTATACTAATACTTGTTTGGAGGCGACAGATGCGATCGCTCTGAAGCGGCTTCTCGCGTAAGCCAAAAAAGTAGCGGGGGGGTTTCCCTGCCCTTACTGAGCAATCGGGAAACGAATCTAAGCTGCCTGCCCCCACAAGTAAAAGAGAAGCAGTTTTGGAGCGGGAAAGTAAAGATAAGGGAAAGAGGTAAAATTTCCCTTTCCTCAAGTGTAGGGAGCTGTTACAGACAATTAGAGTAATGAGATTCGTTGAGTGGCAGTCGCACCTAGACAGTTAAAATGAGTGGGTAAAATTTCCCTTTCTGCCATACACAGCCAATGGACAATGACAACCTCTGGTTTCGACCGTTAGTTTGGATGGACTACCGGCTAGCGCTACTATTTACTGTTATCATTCCGCTGATTCTGCTGATCTGGGCTTTTATCCAGAAAGCGGATGCAATGGTGCGCTTGTTAATCATCTACTGGCGGGTTTCTAGTCTACTGGCGATTACAATTTACTTGATGATTGCTGGATGGCCTATTTCCTACGTGTCTTCTTTCTTTGCCCGCCTGTTGATTCCCATATCACTCTGGTTTTGGGTAGATATCAACGATGAAATTGACGATCAACCACTGCGTCCTCTAAAGCTAGTGCTAACAGCGTGGCGTTGGGCTGTCAGTGTTTATTTAACATTGGGCGCTTTAGCTTTCCTTCCTTTCCTGTCTTGTGCATTTTCCCCAGGAGCAATCCAGAAACCATTTTGTGACGTTTGGTTAGAAGCACCTAGGATGTACAAACAGTATTTCCATCCCAGTTATACACCTCGATTTTTAGGCTTTTTGGCGATGGTGGGATTGGTGATTTATGTACTTTACTTGAGTTATTTTGTCTTGATCCGGCTGGGCAAAGAGGGACGCTCAGCAATGGAACAGTAAAAACAATTAAAAATTAAAAATTAAAAAATCAATATTTTTTAATTTTTAATTTTGGCTTTTTAATTGTTTGTCCTTAACCTTTTACACCCCGCATCAAATATGAGTAATGCTGTTGGGCAGCGTCTAGAGCGATACACCGCCAAGCGCCCTCATGAAGTTCTGGTTGTTACGGCTGAAATGGCTGGTGAAGAAGACAAAATTGCCATTTTCAAAGGATATTCTAGTTCTTTGATGCGCCCAACAGCGTTTGATCCGGATGTGCCGGTGCTACCAGATAAGGCATCGATTATCTCTATTGATAGAGTTCTTTCCCCTTACAATCCGGAAGCTCCCCATTATCTAGAGCAAGGATTAACTTGGGAGACAATCCAACCCTTGTTGTTAGAGGCGGGAGTTTAATCAACCAGTTAGTTTAGCTTTGCGAAAGCTAAGGAAGTAGGTAAGAAATAAACATTAGCGGCTTAGGTCAGACAAAATCTAATATTTATCTATTGTTAGATTAAATATTTTTAAGGGAAAACTATCATTGAGTATCCCACTGGAATTTCGACTATGCCATCTCCAGACGCTAGCTTTACCCCACACGAACGGGTCGTTGCTGCTAAGTCTGAGCCACAAAGCCAACTCAGACCCCCAGAACCTTCTCCAGACTGGGCAAACCGATTGCTCCATCGTCTCAGTATCCGAAAGAAAATTGGTTTTGGATATGCCCTAACTCTTGCTGTGGCGATTGTAGGAACCGCTATAGGACGTACGGTAGGAGATTATTACTATGAAGATCAATCTAGGGAGAATCTAGAGAGGGTACATAAGGAAACACTTCTTTTCAATGACTTGAGGTTTAACGTCCTAGAGGCACGAAACCACCAGCAACAATTTATTTCTTTAATATCGCAACCAGAGGTATTTAGGGAACACTATGCTCATTTCATTGAGCATAAAGCGGAGGTTGAGAATCGGCTATCTGAAATCAGAGCTTTAGCAGATAGGACTAATCGCCGGGATTTGAAGCAATTTCTTCAAAATAACCAGAATCCGGTAGAAAGTTACTTTCAGCAAGTAGAATCTCTCCTTAAAAAAATTAATGAGTTGAATTTAAAAACGCAGGATGTTTCAGCCGCACAGCAGGTACTGATCGCTTTTACGAATAATAAAGTAGCTACTGAGTTTGACAACTTTTCAGAAGACGTAGAAATCTTAATTACAAACGCTCACAAGGCAGAAGAAGAAGCCTATGAGGGTCTAGAAGAGGCAGAAAAGGTAGGAACCCAGGTTACGATCGCTGCCATGCTACTGTCGAGTGCGATCGCGGTTGCGATCGCCATTTATACCAGTCGCGCGATCGCTCATCCGATTGAAGCAGTTACTAAAGTAGTGACTCAGGCGAATGAGGAAGCTAATTTTGACCTGCAAGCTCCTGTCCTTACTCAAGATGAAGTTGGAGTATTAGCGATTTCCTTCAACACCCTCATTCAACGAGTTGCAAATTATACTCAAGAATTGGAGTTCGCTCGCCAGACTTTGGAAAGACGGGTAGCAGAACGGACTGAAGAACTAGAGGGCAAAAATCAGCAGCTAGAAGTAGCTCGCGCTCATTTACAAGAACTGAATGCTGAGTTAGTGTCTCAAGCTACCGAACTCAGCCACACTTTACACGATCTCCGGCAAACTCAAGCCCGTTTGATTCAAACGGAAAAAATGTCTAGCTTGGGTCAAATGGTAGCAGGAGTCGCCCATGAAATTAATAATCCAGTTAACTTTATCTACGGCAACTTGAGCCACGTCAGCGAGTACACGCAGGATTTACTCGCGCTGATCGATCTTTACCAGCAACATTATCCCAATAGCGCCCCAGAAATCCAAGCTCAAATTCAAGCATTTGACATAGATTTTGTCGCTGATGATTTGCCGAAAATACTCTCTTCGATGAAGATGGGAACTGAGCGCATCCGTCAAATCGTGCTGTCTTTGCGAAATTTCTCTCGCTTAGACGAAGCGGAAATGAAACCTGTTGATATTCATGAAGGAATTGACAGCACTTTATTGATTCTCAATCATCGACTTAAACGCGGCATTGAAGTAACTAAGCAATATGGAGAGTTGCCTTTAGTTGAGTGTTATCCAGCACAACTTAACCAAGTATTTATGAATATCTTGAGCAATGGAATTGACGCCTTGCTTGAGCAAAGCCAGCAAACCAGCCCGCAGATTTTGATTCAGACGGAAATAGAAACAGAAAATCCCGGGTTTGTACGAGTGCGGATTAGAGATAACGGTCTCGGTATTCCCCCAGATATTCAAAACAAACTGTTCGATCCCTTCTTCACTACTAAGCCTGCGGGAAAAGGTACCGGGCTAGGACTGGCAATTTGCGCCCAAATTATGGAAAAGCATCAAGGCAAAATTGAGGTGAATTCGCAGCCGGGGAAGGGAACTGAGTTTGCACTGGTCTTGCCCAGCAAACATCCGAATGCGATCGCACTCAGCAGCCGCCTTGAGCTAGAGCAAGCCAACGGCAGACCCTAAGAGAGGTTTGGGTTATTCCGGAAGGTGCTATCCTCCACTGTAAGTGTGTTGTGTGTTGGAGTGGTTTAAAAATATGGTTTCATCCCCAAGCCGTCCTCAGCTCTCTAGTCCTGTGACTGAGGTAGAGCAACCAGGCATCCGGATTGGTAATAATCCTGCTTCCAGTTTCCTCGCGTTGCCAACGACTCCCCTGTTTGGCACCGATGGCATTCGCGGAAAAGCTGGAGAATTGTTGAGTGCATCCCTAGCCTTGCAAGTGGGCTTTTGGGCAGGTCAAGTGCTGCGGGCATCGGCAACCACCTCAGGGCCGGTGATTTTAGGGCAGGATTCTAGAAACTCTAGCGATATGCTGGCAATGGCGCTTGCGGCTGGTTTAACGTCAGCGGGACTGGAAGTGTGGAATCTAGGGCTATGCCCGACTCCCTGCGTGGCTCATCTCACCAGCGCCTCCCAAGCTGTAGGCGGGGTGATGATCTCTGCTAGCCACAATCCGCCAGAAGATAACGGAATCAAGTTTTTTGGATCGGATGGTACAAAGCTACCCCCCGCATTGCAGCAGGACATTGAAGCGGCTTTAAGAGGAAGGGCGAATTTCGCCACGTTGAATGGTAGCTGGGGACAGCATTATCATCGACCGGAGTTAGTGACAAATTATCTGGACTTGCTGAAGCGATCGCTCGCACCAGGGATCGGGCTAAAAGGGTTGCGAGTCGTGCTGGATCTGGCTTGGGGCGCAGCGGTTCATCTAGCACCAGCGGTGTTTCAAGAGATGGGGGCAGAAGTCATCTGCTTGCACGATCGTCCCGATGGCGATCGCATCAATGTAAATTGCGGTTCGACTCACCTCGGCTCCCTCCAGTCAGCCGTCAAGCAGTATGGTGCTGACTTAGGCTTTGCTTTTGATGGAGATGCCGACCGAGTCATGGCAGTCGATGCCCAAGGTCGCGTCGTTGACGGCGACTATATCCTCTATTTTTGGGGCAATACCCTGAGGCAAGCTGGACAGTTGCCTGGAGATTTGATCGTGGCGACCGTCATGGCGAATTTGGGCTTTGAACGCGCCTGGAAACAGCTTGGCGGTTCTTTCGTCAGGACAGCCGTTGGCGATCAGTACGTACAGGCGGAAATGCTCCGGACTGGAGGAAAGCTGGGCGGCGAGCAATCAGGACATATCCTCTGCCACCATTACAGTCTCACTGGAGATGGCTTGCTGACCGCTTTACATATAGCAGCACTGGTGCATAGCACTGGGCAATCCCTCTCGGAACTGATCGATGGAAGCTTTCAGACTTATCCGCAGCTGCTGCGAAATGTGCGGGTGGAAGACCGCGAAAAGAGACGGCGCTGGCAAGAGTGCGACGCTGTGACAAATGCGATCGCTCAAGCGGAAGCAGCGATGGGAGACCAAGGAAGAATTTTAGTTCGCGCCTCTGGCACCGAACCCGTCATCCGAGTTATGGTGGAAGCCGCCAGTGCCGACTTAACAAATCACTGGACAGAACAGCTGGTTCTCGCCGTCGAACAACATCTGGCGTGATTTTGAGAAAGAGATGCGTGGATAGTGTGGATGCGATCGCTAATCCACGCATCTCAAATCATGTATGCCAAAATCGATGGGTACCGGCAGCTTCAAGCTCCCCCATGCCGAAATCAAAGCTAAAATCCAAAAAGTCTAAAAATACAAAACAGCAGTCTCAAACGCCAACCCTAAGTCTTAAGGAGCAGTTAGCCCAAAAGCGCAAGGCGCAGCAGGCGCGAAAAGAATTCACTCAATTTGCCTTTGCCAGCGTGGGGATTGCCGCCGTTCTTGCTATCTTCCTATTTCTCGCCGCTGGACCAAAAGCAGCCTTAGCCTCTTTAGCAATTCCGGCGCTGGGGTTTTCCTACAAATATCCCCGCAAAGCCCTATGGGCATTCCTCCTTTACCTACCGATTAATGGCACCGTCACCTACTGGATTGGCGGCGGGAATCCTGTATTCCAGCTGGCTAAAGATGGAATCTATATTCCCGCATTGATTGCTCTAGTAAAGGACTGTCAAAGGAAAAAGCTACCCATCCTGATTTCCAAAGAGATCAAGCCGAGCTTGTACATTCTGTTAGTCTTTTCTGGGCTGACGCTGTTTCTTGTTAACGGCTTCCTACAATTTTCGGGCGGTAGGTCGGGACAACCCTTTTTGCAGGGAGTTTTGGGTCTAAAAGTTTTTCTGGGGTATGTTCCCCTGGCTTTTTGTGCCTACTATCTGATTCGGACAAAAAAGGAATTGCTCTTCCTGACACGAATGCATCTGGTTCTCGCCATCATCTGCTGTATCCTTGGCTTTATTCAGTACTCGATGCTGACTAGCGGTAGATGTGCTGGTACCAGAGGACTGGTTGCTGATGCTTTGTTTAAGGCAACCCTGGATGCCAAGTGTTTTGTCGGTGGCGCTTTGGTTTACAGCCCGGAAGTCGGGATGATTCGCTTACCAGGTACGTTTGTCTCTCCTTGGCACTGGGCATGGTTCCTGATTTCCAACGCCTTTTTTACCTTTGCAACTGCCTTCTGTGACACTTCGTTTTTCTGGCGGATTGGTGGTTTAGTCGGTATGGCACTTGTCTTTGCCAATGCGGTGATTTCCGGTCAAAGAATTGCCCTGTCGCTGGTTCCCGTTGTCTTCGTACTGCTGCTGGTGCTTACAGGACAAGTAGCGAACCTCAAACGGTTTATCCCCGTTGGAGTCGGGCTAGGTGTGGTGTTGAGCATCGCCGCCGCCGCCAACCCAGCTTTAATTCAGGAGCGGATCGATAGTTTTGTCAGCCGCTGGAATGCTTCACCTCCCCAAGCATTTATTGTGGAGCAATTTAATTGGGCAATGAAGAAACAGCGGGGATTTTTGGGACGCGGTTTGGGAACGGCTACCAATTCCACCCGAATTTTTGGTGATGCAGCGCTGGTTGAAACTTACTACCCTAAGGTTCTATACGAAATTGGCCCGGCAGGCACGTTGGCGTTTCTAGTTTTCGTGACTTGCTTGACAGCGATTACTTTCAAAATTTACCGCTCGGTGAAAGACAAAAGTTTACGCAGTTTTGGTGCCAGTTTTTGGGTTTTGATTTTAGTGCTAAGTTATAACACTTACTGGTATCCCTTGGATACCGAGGTGGCAATTTATTACTGGTTTTTTGCCGGTGTTATTTTTAAATTGCCAGAAATAGATAAGCAGGAACAAGAGAAGCGATTGGCAGAGGAGGAAAATGATGAGGCTAAAACGAAGAAGAAAGGACGCCGCAAATCATCTGGAAGGCGTACTGTCGGCAAAACAAGCCCGGTACCTGCCACATAATTAAGGCAGCGATCGCTCAGTATTCAGCGATCGCTCACTATTCAATTGCATTTCGGAGCAGTAAACCGTGAAGCCTTTGATTTCGGTTATTATCCCCACTTACGGACGTGAAGAACCTTTGCGAGACACGCTCAAAGATGTCTTGCTGCAAGACTACCCAGCCTTTGAAGTGCTAGTGGTCGATCAAACCGCCACGCACCAGCCCGAAACTCAAGCGTATCTTGAGGAGTTGGCAAACAGCGGTAAAATTCGTTGGTTTCGCGTAGATTGGGCAAGTTTACCGGGTGCCCGAAATTATGCGGTACGGCGGGCAGTTGGGGAAATTGTGTTATTTCTGGATGATGATGTCCTGCTAAAGCCTGGATATTTAGAGGCTCATGCTCGCAATTATTTAGAGCGTCCGGAAGTGGGTGCGGTGGCAGGGCGAGTATTTGACCGGATGAAGTTGGAAGATTCCGGCAATAAGTTGACGATTGAGGATTTGCCCCCAGAAGCGATGGACCCTGGAATTGCCTGGTACCACATTGACTTAGTGCATACCGTGAAGCCGCAGCGCGTTCTGACTGCCAGAGGCTGCAATATGTCTTTCCGGCGAGAAATTTTTACGAAGCACGGACTGCATTTTGATGAGCGTTTTCGGGGAAGTGCGGTGCGCGAAGAGTCGGATTTTTGTCTAAGGTTGCGGCAGACGGGGTATCAGATTTGGTACGACCCTGATGCTGATTTAGTTCACCTAGGAGAAGAAACTGGCGGCTGTCACGATATTAGTACGCGATCGCTCCAGTACCAACTTACCTTCTATCACAACCACTTTCTATTAGGCTTCAAAAACCTCACCCCAGCTCAATGTCTGCGATTCTTTGCCAAGCTATTTGACTGTCACGTTTTAGGTCATCCCCCTTGTTACAAAAGCGGTTCTCCCATCAAAATCCTTAGTCGCGGTGTTTCCTACACTCTCGGATTCTTTAAAGCATTGGGTACAGTTATTCAATCTAACTGGGCAGATGGTCAAATATACACCCAGCTCGACAAAAAGGAGGCGTAGCTATGGAAAATAAAACAACACCCGATCTTCATGTGCTTCCCCTTTTTCTAAAAGCTTTGCTCATTCTCTCTTTGGTTTTAGGCATTTTTTTGAGGTTTTATCACCTCGACCAAAAAATTTATTCAAATGATGAGACTTTTAGCACCACATACATATTCGGTCAACGGTTCTTAGCAGTTGATGATTCGGTAGTTGGAGTTGACGAGCTACAGAAGTATCAGTGGATAAACCCTGATATAAGTTTCAGTCAATCTATTCAAAGGTTGGTAGTAGAACCCTATGTATTTCCACCTGTTTTTTCAGTGGGAATGCGAATCTGGTCAGAATTGGGAACCCATATATTTAGTAATCCGTTAATCATTCAAAGAAGCTTTTCAGCATTTATTAGTCTTTTTGTTTTAGTAGGTATTTATTGGCTATGTTGGGAATTATTTGAATTTCACCTTGTCGCCTGGATCGCCACAGCTCTAGTCGCTGTCTCTCCATTTCATTTACAATATGCTCAAGTGGTGCGACCGTATAGTTTACTGGCAGTCGTCACTTTATTATCCAGCGCGGCTCTTTTGAGAGCGATGCGAACCAAGACAAAACTTAGTTGGGTAATATATGGAATAACTGCTATTGGTGGTTTATATTCTAATGTACTATTTGGATTTGTTTTAATTGCACACGGGGCCTATGTTTTTCTTACCGAAAGATTTCGATTTTACAGAAATTTAATATGTTATCTACTTGCCTCGGCTTGTAGTGGATTAATTTTTTTGCCGTGGTTTTATCTTTTTATGGCATCGGGTATGTCTTCGTATTCAGTCGATCAGGTATCAAGCCGCATCCCTTTGCTATCACTGATTAAGGTCTGGATAGGCAATATAGTAACTACTTTTGTTGATTTTTACGATCCTTGGGCTGGTCTTACTCAAAATTTACGATATTTACAATTATTTTTTACTCCTTTAATCTTAATAATTACTGGCTTTTCTTTTTATCTACTTTTCAAAAAAAATCCAGAACGGGTATGGTTATTTATTTTGACATTAATTGGGATGACAGGAGTCCTACTAATGCTCAAGGATATAATTAGCGGAGGTTCTATTACGACCCGTTTTAGATATTTAATCCCTACCGTTTTAGGTTTAGAAATAGTAGTTTCGTACTTTTTAGCTAATTGGTTAAGTTCCAAACAATCTTGGCAAAGAACATTTGGAAAAGTAGCAGCATCAGCCGTACTTCTAAGCGGAATTATATCCTGTGTAATTATTGCTCAAACTCCTTCTTGGTCGGCTTTTGGCAGCCCACACTATCCAGCGGTAGCTCGTACAATCAACCAAGCAACTCGTCCTCTAGTAATTACTGATAATTTAGGTCGTGCATTCACGCTCAGCTATCTACTAGATTCAAAAATACAGTTTAAAATACTGACTAAAAAAGCTAGCTCAGTCAATGTACCAGACGGTTATAGCGATGTTTTTTTATTGGAAGTGTCTAAAGGACTGCTTCAGAAACTAAAGCAAGAGCAGAACTATAAAATAGAACCTGTTTTGGTAGCACAGAATAATTCACCTAAAATACAGGATATTTGGCGTTTAGAAAAAAACTAAAGCTAATAGCCGAAATCTAAACATTCAAAAATAGTTCTTGATATTCGCAATGAAAATTTTAGTTGCCAGTCACACTTATATCGTTGACCTCAACTGCGAGAAACTAAGGGCGTTAGCTCAACTGGAACCCGGAATTGAAGTAACTGTCGTTGTGCCGCGCCAGTGGCAACCTGGGGGTGTTCAAAATAAGACGATTGAAACTCAGCTGCGTCAAGAAGGCTCTTTTCAAATCGTGCCAGTTTCTAATTTCAGCCAGAACAACCAGGGAATGCTTACCTTTGGGGCTGACTTGATTTCCTTGTTGCGCCAGTTTCGACCCCAGATTATTCAAGTGGAACAGGGTTCAAAAGCTTTAGGTTATGCTCAGCTGATTACGCTCAATCGACTGTTGGGGCTGAAGGCAAAAAATGTGTTTTTTACCTGGTGGAACTTACCCTACGAACTAAAATTTCCGGTTTCCTTGCTAGAAGCTTATAACCTACGACACACTCACGGACTGATTGCTGGAAATCAAGATGGTGTGGATATATTGCGGCAGCGTGGCTACGACGGCCCTAGCAAGGTGATGCCGCAGCTGGGTGTAGATGAGAGATTGTTCTCACCAACACCGCAGCCAGAATTGGCAGCAAAACTGGGGATTCAACCGGATGAATTTGTAGTCGGGTTTGTGGGGCGGTTTGTGGAAGAAAAAGGTCTGCTGACGCTGTTGCAAGCGTTGAAAGGCTTGCAGTCACGCCCCTGGAAATTGCTTTTACTCGGTCGCGGCCCCTTGCAATCGGTACTACTAGAACAAGCCGCTGAGGCGGGGATTAAAGATAAATTGATTTTGGTGGAAAGCGTTCCTCATGACGCAGTTCCCTGCTATATCAACCTGATGAATACGCTAGTGTTACCTTCAGAAACAACTTATAAGTTTAAAACTTTGACTGCCGCTGGTTGGAAAGAACAGTTTGGTCATGTGCTGATTGAAGCGATGGCTTGCCAAGTTCCTGTAATTGGTTCTGATTCCGGGGAAATTCCGCACGTCATTGGAGATGCGGGGTTAATCTTTCCAGAGAAAGATGCAGTAGCTTTGCAAAATTGCCTGGGGCAATTGATGGAACAACCAGATTTAGCCCAGAAGTTGGGTAAGCTGGGTTATGAACGAGCGATCGCGCAATATACAAATACTGCATTAGCTAAGCAGCAATTAGATTTTTATAAACAGTTAGTCAGTTGTCAGTAGTGCTTACAACTGACAACTGACAACTGACAAACAAAATGAAAATTTTACAAATTGTCCCTTCAATTTCTTTAGTTTATGGGGGTCCCAGTCAGATGGTTCTGGGGCTATCAGAGGCACTGGCGTCTGAAGGGGTAGAGGTGACGGTACTAACAACAAATAGCAACGGTGATGTCGGTCAGCCACCCTTGGATGTGCCTCTCGACCGTCCGGTGGAACAAAACGGCTATCAAGTGCGTTATTTCCCCTGCTCCCCGTTCCGACGCTATAAGTTTTCCCTAGATTTGTTGCGCTGGTTAGCAGGACACGCGGCTGAATTTGATTTAGCTCATATCCACGCTTTATTTTCGCCTGTAAGCACGGCGGCAGCGACTGTGGCGAGATCGCGTCATTTACCCTATTTAATGCGTCCTCTGGGGACGCTAGACCCCTCAGACTTACGCAAGAAGAAGCAGTTGAAGCAGATTTACGCGGCACTGCTAGAACGTCCCAATTTAGCAGGTGCGGCGGGAATTCACTTCACCAGCTCCCAAGAAGCTAAGATTTCCGAACGCTTCGGAACTTCAACGCCAGATGTGGTAATTCCCTTAGGCGTAAAGCAGCCAGCGATGCTCCCGAAGGGGCAAGCTAGAAAGGAATTAGGCATTCCGGAGACTCAGCCTTTGCTGCTATTCATGTCTCGGATTGACCCAAAAAAAGGGCTAAATTTACTGATTCCAGCCTTGGAAAAACTTTTAGAAGAGGGTACTGATTTTCACTTTGTGCTGGCAGGTGGAAATCCGCAAGATCCAGCTTATGAGAACAAAATTCGAGAACAGTTGCAAGCGTCACCTTTACGCGATCGCACTACTATAACCGGATTTGTAACTGGTGAGTCGAAAACTGCCTTCCTACAAGATGCCGATGTATTTGTCCTCCCTTCTTACTACGAAAACTTTGGCATTGCTGTAGCAGAGGCGATGTGTAACGGAACCCCGGTAGTAATTTCTGACCAAGTTTATATCTGGGAGGAAATTAAACAAGTGGAAGCTGGCTGGGTTTGCACCTGTGATGTGGATAGTTTAACTAAACAATTGCGCGATTCACTTGTTGATGCTTCGGAACGACAGCGACGGGGAATCAATGCCCAAGAGTACGCTTTGAAAAATTACAGTTGGAAAGCGATCGCTCAAACAACCATTAAAGCTTACAAACAAATTCTTACAAGCAAAAGTAGTAGCGCGTCCAGTCTAATTTAGTGGGCTTACTCAGACCTAAAAAGCTTGAAATGTAAGTTTTCAGACATTTGTTTAACCAAGCATTCTAGCCTAGACGCGCTACTACTAATAAGCGGCGTGACCTAATGCCAAACCAGCAACAAGCATTCCTAGAACTAGGAAAGGTTGAGCGCTTGCCTGATATTTCACATCATTTTTCAAGGGATCGCGCAGAAAATACATATCTTGAAAAGTGATTTGGGGGATGATGAGTAATATCAAGATTGCCGCATAAAGATTTTGGTGGATGCTAATTAAATACGCGGCAATTCCAGCTTGAAAGATATCGATCATCAGCACGCATATCCATGCAGCCGTGCCAACACCAAACATCACCGGAAGCGATTGTAGACCGAGTTGGCGATCGCCTTCAACGCTTTTGAAGTCATTCACCACCGCAATTCCCAACCCCGCCAAACTGTAGAACAGGGTCAGAAGCATAATCGTAGGGTTTAACTCGCCAAACAGCGCGTGACCTGTCCACCAGGGGAGAGCAATGTAACTCGCACCAAGGGCGTAATTGCCCAGCCAGCCATTTTTCTTCAGCTTCAGCGGTGGTGCAGAGTAAATATAGGCGAGCAACGTACCGCCCAAGGCAATGCAGGTGATGGTAGGAAAATTATGTCCCGCCCATTTATCTAAAACGTAGGAAAGCCCTAACCCCGCAAATAACAGTACCAAAATTTGCGTCACCACTTGGGGAACAGAAATGGCACCAGAGGGAATCGGACGGTAGGGTTCGTTAATCGCGTCGATATCGCGATCGTAAAAATCATTTAAAGTTTGGGTATACCCAACTAAAATAGGTCCCGACAGCAGCATACAAGTAGCGGCTTTCAGGACATTTTCCAGCGTCCAAGTGTATTCACCGGAAGAAGCCGCACCGCAGACAACGCCCCAAATCAAGGGAATCCAGGTAATCGGCTTCATCAACTGCAAGCGAATTTTCCAGATAGAAGTCTCGCCAGGAGCGGCACCTTTCATGCCCAGCAGTTGACGAGTTTTCGCACTCCGCTCAGATGGGTTGTTATCGGTTGTTTGTTGTTTGTCGGTTGTCATTTGCTAATGGGTAATAGGTAATAGGTAATGGGTAACGGGTAATGGTCATTATCAAGTACCCATCACCCATTACCAATTCTCAATGACCAATTAGAACGAAATCGCCAAGTAACTATTTTGAAATTTAGCGCCTTTGACGGGTTGACCGCTCAACTGGGGGGGTAAGGAGATATTGCGCCGCTGATCTCCGGCTTCGATGGTGACTTCAGGGCCGTATTGGGTGAGTTTTACCTGCTTTTTATCAAAACCAGGCAAGAATAGACGTACCTGACGACCTGGAATGTCAATCTCGATAGGTTTGGGCAGCCCCGATACTTGGCGCAAATCTGGGAGGGCGTCTATGAGTGGTTGCCAGTCGCCCGGTGGCGAGCTGGGAAGGGCACTGACCGCAAGTGGAGTAAAGTTTTCCGAAATACCTTCTGCGACCGATTCTTGGTTGAGCAGAACACCTCCTACGGTCAGCCCGACTTGTTGGGCACTGCCCCAAAAATACTGGGCGGTGGCAACAGCAGTTGGCGCACCCGTCGTTACCAAATAGGCGGCAACGCGGTTGGGGTTAGCGACTGCGGCTCTCCCTCGCTCTAGCAGATTGTTCACCTCATTGGTGGGCTGTTGGGCAAAGTTATCCCCAGTCCATGACACATTGAGAACAGCGCTGCTAATGGGTTGAATAAAGGGCGAAACGGTTCTCCACAGGTCGGAATCTTCCACGACTTTTCGGAACCGGCGAATATACCAGCTGAGTATCTCTGGCATCCCCAGCATCCGCAGGGTAGTCTGGTCGCCGCTGCCGTCGTAGATGATTACGTCATACTTGCCACTGGCTTCGTACTCGCGGATGGCGTTGAGAGCCAAGGCGCTGTCCATCCCTGGCAGAACGCCCAGCTCCTGACCGTAGACATTTTTCAGCAGAGGCGTCCGTAGATACTGCGCTTCCAGTTTTTTGACTTCTTCCCAGCTGCGTTCGAGTAGCACGGCAGACTGGAACTGGACTACCTGTAAGTTTTGCTCCAGTTCCTGGGGGTCAACGCTAGGGGACGCCCCTAGGAGCAATCCGAGAGTGGGGCCGGGGTCTTGTCCGGCAAGTAGCACTCGCGCTCCCTTGCTTGCCAGTTGTTTGGCGGCTGCGATCGCGACTGTGGTGCGACCCGTGCCGCCTTTGCCCAAAAACGTTAAAATCAGGGCCATCTGTTCTTATTGTGCGGGTTTCAGTTCATCTTCAAAAAACCAAGTGGTCGAGTTGTCGTCAAATTGCACGACGACCCCAACGCCACTACCATCCGTCATTTTGTAGCCTTTGATGGTGCCGACTTTCCCCAGTTTATTAACAACGGCGGGAGAAACCCTGTCTCTGAGGCGGTATACTTTTACTTTCTGACCGATCTCCATTGCTGCTCCGATGCAAATGAACCATTCCGAATCATTCCACAGTTTAGGGCAAAACCTCGGAGATTGGTTTGATCGAGCAGTAGCGAACCGAAGGTCGTCCTCTTAGGACATCGCTTTCTTTTGGTTCAGCTCACCTCTGAATCAATACCCAGGGACGGTATTTAGACCCAAACTCTTTGCTCTACCGCTTTGGCGTAGCACCAAGATGACCTTGAGGCTGCTAAGCTTTACCTCGGCAGAAGCTGCCACTCGCAAAACTTCTGCTTGTATTGCAGCAAATTTCCTATATCATCTTTAACTTAATAGACTAGACTTGTTACAAAATCCAAACAAATGCCAAAAAGCGACAATGGGAACTCTAAGGTTTGACTCAGCTTCATAGAAAAAAGTGGCTTCGTGTTTTGGTTGTGAGAGAGTAGCGGGATTTGTTGAAGTCGATGAAAGCAGTTGTTCGCAAAGCTGGCAGGGTGAGGCGTTTGCTGCCGGTTAATGACCTGTGGTGGGCAAAGCTGGATTTGTTGAGAACCCTGGTGCGGCGGGATTTGGAAGCGCGATATAAGGGTTCGGTTCTAGGCAATTTTTGGCCTTTAGTTAATCAGCTGTCGCAGTTGCTGATTTATACCTATGTTTTCTCGATTGTCTTGCAGGTAAAGCTGACTTTAAAGGGTTTGCCAGCGAATAATATTACCTATGGTTTATGGCTATTTGCGGGGTTGCTTCCCTGGCTTGCATTTACGAGTGGACTTACCCAAGCAGCAAGTTCGGTGGTGGGACAGCCAAACTTGGTCAAGAAGGTAGTGTTTCCGCTGGCGTTGTTACCGCTTGTACCGATTTTATCGACATTTATTGAAAGTTCATTTGGCTTGATGGCGTTGATTCTGTTAGTGGCGGTGTCGGCTGGAACTCTACACACGACGTTGGCACTGTTGCCCCTGATTTGGCTACCGCAGTTGTTGTTAACCGCTGGCTTGGGTTATTTAGTGGCAGGACTGACGGTGTTTTTGCGAGATATTCCTCAAACGCTGGGAGTTATCTTAAACCTCTGGTTCTACGTAACACCGATTATTTATCCAGCATCAGCGATTCCGGAGGAATGGCGAGGTTGGGTGTTTTGGTTAAATCCGATGACAGCGATCGCTGAGGTTTATAGAGATTTGGTGCTAGTGGGAGAAATAAAACACTGGGGAGAGTGGAGTCTTGTAGCGGTGGTTTCTCTGGTAGTGTTTTTTGCAGGGTTATCGCTATACAAAAGATTGCGTCCGGCGTTTGCTGATGTACTCTAGGGTGTAATTGAGTCTGCGAGTTGTGGTGTTTGAAGCAGTGGCGTAATGAGTGAGATTGCAATTTCGCTGAGGAATGTTTCTAAGTGCTTTAAGCGCTATGAGCGACCTGTAGACCGGCTCAAGGAGTTATTGTTGCCGGGAGATAGTAGGGCAGATGAATTTTGGGCACTGCGTGATATTAACTTGGAAGTGCCCAAGGGGCAAGCTTTAGGAATTGTGGGGCGCAATGGTTCTGGGAAGAGTACGTTATTGCAGATTATTGTCAGAACAATAACACCCACTACTGGAGAGGTAAGGGTCAATGGACGGATTTCAGCTTTATTAGAACTTGGCAGCGGATTTAATCCTGAATTTACAGGAAGACAAAATGTCTTTTTTAATGGACAGCTACTAGGTTTAGAGCGAAAACATATAGAAGCAAAATTTGATGAAATTGCTGCATTTGCTGATATTAGTGATTTTATGGAGCAACCCGTTAAGACTTATTCCAGTGGAATGTTTGTGAGGCTAGCATTTGCAGTTTCTATTAGCGTTGAACCTGACATTTTTATTGTGGATGAGGCTCTAGCAGTTGGTGATGAAGCTTTTCAGCGAAAGTGTTTTGGACGTATTCAAGCTCTTCAGGAAAGAGGTGTAACCATCCTTTTTGTTTCACACTCAGCACCTTCAGTTATAGGCTTATGTAGATCAGCAGTTTTACTAGACAAAGGAGAGAATCTGCTAGTAGCAACACCTAAGACAGTAATTTCTAACTATCAAAAATTGATATATGCACCTGTAGATGAAGCAGAAAAAATTCGAGAAAACATCCGGAATGGGAAGCATTTTATAAAAAATGAAAAAAATGAAATTTTATTAGAAGCCAGTCAAGAAGAATTAGAGTATAAAACTTCAAGCCAAACTAAAAATATCGATGATTTTTATGAGACCTACGATCCGAACCTTATTCCAAAAAGTACTTTGTCGTATGTATCTTGTGGAGCGCTTATTGAAAAACCTTATGTTACTACTATAGAAGGTAGGCGAGTAAATCTTCTAAAAAGAAGAAAAGAATACATTTATACTTACTCAGTAAAATTTCTGGAAAAGATACATAGAGTTAGGTTCGGAATGGTAATTAAAACAATTGAAGGATTTGAATTAGGAGGAGCAGCATCTCACACAATAGATAAGCCCATAGAATACGTAGATAAAGGCAAAGAACTCCAAGTCAAGTTTAGATTTTCCTGTTATCTACAACCAGGAGTATATTTTTTAAATGCAGGAGTTTTGGGTAGGTTAAATCACTCTGAAGTCTTTGTTCATCGTCTAGTTGATGCAGCAATGTTTAGAGTACAGCCTGAAGAATCAGATACTTTAAGATCAGGCTATGTAGATTTCGGTGTAAAATCAAAAATTTTATCATTGAATTGTGTTACAGAAGAATAAAATATTATCTAGAATAGTTGTTTGTTTAAATCCATTAGCTCAATTCTATGCGGGAAACATTAAAGCAAATAAAACTCCCCGTACTTTACACTTTTGCACGTTCTGGTGGCACATTAATTAATCGCTGCTTAGGATGTATACCAGGTAATATTATTCTTTCAGAAGTAAATCCTCATGCTTCACTTGTTCCAATTGAAGTTCAAGCACGTGACTGGTTTAAGTTAGTTTCGTCTGGTGATTTTTCAGATTTTAGCAAAAAAAAATACGTAGAGAAAATTCGATTACTAGTGGAGGTGGCGCGACAGCAGAACAGCCACTTAATAATTCGTGATTGGACAACAATAAACTTTTTGGATAACGCAAGTGATGATATTTATGCACCAAGTATGGTTCTGGAGCAAGAACTATATTTAGAGCAATCTGGATTTACTATCTCTCCTGTAGTCTTAGCACGACGGTCTGCTGATGTTTATGAATCTTTGACACGCACTTTCAAACATTTACGAAAATTACCAATCAAAGAATTTGGAATTTGTTACCTAGCTTATGTGCAAAAAATTTCAAAATATCCATTGTTTCACTATGAAAATTTTTGCCGGAAGCCAGAAAAAGAATTAACACGAATGTGTGATGTTCTTAATATCAACTACAGTGATAATTTTGTGAATGACTTTAGTAAGTTTACTTATTGTACAGGTGATAATACTTTATCTAAACCATCTAGAGGGGGTAAAATAAGGACAATAGCTGTAATGGAAAGTAACCAGGGAGCTGAGTCTTACATTGCTGCGAGTTTAGATAAAAATTGTCAGCAAGCAGATCAACTATTGGGCTATGAAAATATGGAAATTGAAAAACAAGTCGATGCTTTTTGGAGAATAGTGGAGGTTCGCGACCAAGCCCTCACAAAAGCTAACGATCTAAAATATCAGACTCAGGTAGAATTAGAGCGCTCGCACTCTCAGCTCCAGCAAAATCAAGCAGAATTAGAGCGTTCGCACTCTCAGCTCCAGCAAAATCAAGCAGAATTAGAGCGCTCGCAGTCCCAGCTCCTACAAAGCGAAGCAGACCGTGCGGCTCGTTTGATAGTCATTGAGCAGTTGTCCGAGCAGCTCCAGCAAAGCGAAGCTGACCGTGTGGCTCGTTTGACAGTCATTGAACAGTTGTCTGAGCAGCTCCAGCGAAGCGAAGCTGACCGTGTGGCTCGTTTGACAGTCATTGAACAGTTGTCTGAGCAGCTCCAGCGAAGCGAAGCTGATCGTGCGGCTCGTTTGACAGTCATTGAACAGTTGTCTGAGCAGCTCCAGCGAAGCGAAGCTGATCGTCTGATTCTTTTCAAAAATATAGAGCGATTATCTAGGTGGCTTAGAAAATTAATTAAGCTTAAATAAGAGTTATGATTCAAGCAAAATCAACTGTAATCATGGCTTTAGATTAAGAGTTAAGATGATGCTGACATTGGCGTACAAATAATTGTTTGACTGCTCGTGTTCAAAGTTGAGATTGCAGTCTATTTTGACACTTTATTACAGCAGGAAGTTATTATTAATTAGTTCCCCACCGATGGCAGAGGCATAGACAAGCCTTTTAAACAAAAGTGATTGCTAAATGAACAGAATTGGTTCAACGCATACCAGTAATGATGTATAAACTACCTTCAATCAGCATTATCGTGCCATCTTTTAACCAAGGCAAATACCTAGGTCAGACGCTGGAGAGCATCTTTTGTCAAGGGTACCCACGCCTTGAAGTCATAGTAATGGATGGTGGTTCTACTGATGAGAGTCTAAATATTATTCACTCATATGAGCCAAAGTTGACATACTGGCAAAGCCAGCCCGATGGTGGTCAGTCAGAGGCAATCAATTTGGGTATGCAACACTGCACAGGCGAACTTGTAACCTGGCTCAACTCAGATGACTTCTACTGGGGTGACTCCCTCTGGAGTGCGGGACGTGCCTATGCAGCTTTTCCAGAACACGGACTCTACATTGGCAATGGTCTGCGCTACAACCAATCAAGCGAATCCTATACTCCCTTCTGCCGACGGCACCTGGCACTAAACCGTGAGGCGCTGATGCAAGGCCTTGACTACATTCTTCAGCCATCTGTCTTCTTTTGGCGCAGGGCTTGGGATGAAGTTGGGGGGCTAGACTCAAAACTATGTTTCTGCATGGACTGGGATATTCTCATCCGCATTGCCAAGTGCTACCCCGCTGTATTGATCAACGAGTTTTTGGCGGTAAGCCGCGAGTACGAGGAAACCAAAACCCGTAGCGGTAAGCTTAGCCGTGCCTTTGAGATCGCTCACATGATCCAATTTCATACTCAACAGGAGGCAACCCCTGGCAGCTTGTTTTATATGTTGGAGACCCTTGTGAGTGTAACCAATAACTGTGCGACAAGTGCAACAACCCAGCTACGCCACCATCTGCTTGAGGGCATGAATGCCATTAGACAACAGCTGGCTCAGCAATGCGGAAACGATGATGGCTTTCCCGAACAAAGCGATCCACAAGATAAAGTTTATCTACCGTTTGCAACTGCAATTACTCCTCAACACCTACCCCAACTTGACTTCTCTACATTACCCTTAATTAGTATTATCATCCCTTCCTTTAACCAGGCGCAGTTCCTGAGTCAGACGCTAGAAAGTATATTGTGTCAGGGCTACCCGAAGTTGGAAATACTTGTTTTCGACGGTGGTTCTACAGACGGTAGCGTAGATGTGATACTTCGCTACCAACAACAGTTAACCTACTGGATATCAGAACCCGATCGCGGTCCGGCTCATGCTATTAATAAAGGGTTTGCTATGGCTACGGGTGAAATTCTCGCATGGCTAAACTCAGACGATATGTTAGCTAGCGATGCTTTGTGGCAGGTTGGTCGGGCATTCGTTGAAGACCCTGAACTAGATATGGTATTCGCTAATGCGCTTTACATTGATGAAGAAAACAAGCTTTACCTAGCGAACCACGGTTCTCGCACAGGTTTGTACTATGGCGAGGTGCAGCCACTAAATCGCATACCAGCTTACTGGTCGTATGTCCATGCTGTACCCCAGCCTACCGTATTCTTCCGCAATCGCCTGCTGAAATCATGCGGTTATCTGAATGAAACATATCATTACATCTTTGACTTTGAGCTGTTTTGGCGCTTTGCCTGGAAAGCCAAAATTAAGAAGATCGAACGCACACAGGCTTTTTACCGTATCCATGCGGCAAGTAAAACTAGCGATTGGAACAAGTTTTTAGTTGAGTTGTATCGCTTCAGCCGCCCTTGGTGGCCGTCTCTACGTTCAACGGAGTTTCGCTCAACCTTCCGGGATTTTGTCAGCAGCTATATGTCCCGTAAGTACGAAAACTACCCTCGTGATGCGCGTTTCTGGGCGATTGCTACATTAGTGGGACTTTCCACTGTGACCCGCGTTGGTAATCCAGAGGAACTGGAGCAATGGCTGCCCATTGTCGCTCTACGAAGGTTAAAGCCACAAACCCCAACATCACCACAGCCACCTACTGTTAAACTGGATGCTCATGCGAACTTAATACCAGTCTCATCAGCTTATCGTATTTACAGAAAAAACATACGCTACTCCTCAGTATTTTGCTCTTTCTTTTTGCCTTGTCATCCGGGTTATTCCGGTGGCGAAATTCGCGATTTTCATCTGATACGGCACCTGCTTACAGTTAGCAAAATCGAGTTTTTTGCCTTACAAGAGAACCTATTTAGCGATCGGGAAAATATACTGGCACCATTTTTAGAAAAACTACATACTCCCCAGACAATTGCTGCACAGCAGCCCGACTTGGTAGATATAAAAGCATTGCAGCGGACGATCAAAAGCCGTATAGTTAGCCAGATGCGATGCCGCAACTTGCCAGTACTAGGACCGCACTTCCACGGGGATATCGCCCAAACACTATCGGTTATTTCAGCATACCTTAAAGGTGCAATACAAGAAACTATCGAGCGCGAACAGCCAGACTTTCTATTTGTTAGTCCACAAGTCAATTCTGTGGCGCTGACACTAAAAACCGCAGGATTGCGTACACGGTTCATTATGGCATCTTACGATGTTGAAGCAGTGCGAATGCAGCGCCTTGCTGCCTCGCAACGGGGCATAGCAAAAGTGGCGCTCTCCTTGGAGGCTCGCCGTGCCTTATGCTTTGAGCAAGAAAACCTATGTGCTTATGATGGGGTGATCGCTGTGAGCGAACTTGATAAAAATATTTTTGTGGCTAAGTATGGCTTCGCCCCCGAGCGGGTATTAGTAATTGAAAATGGTGTAGATCCCCACTATTTTGCTTTTACCGAGCGGCAAGGTAGCGACAAACCACACATTATGTTTGTTGGGAGTCTGGCCTATTTACCCAACCAACAAGCAGCATGGCGGCTATTGCATCGCATTATGCCACTGGTGCGGCAGCGTTATCCTGAAGCCTGCTTGTGGATTGTGGGTCAATCCCCTGAGCCAGCACTGCTAGCGCAGAGCGATGGTCACAAGACAGTCGTGACCGGCAAAGTAGATGATGTGCGATCCTACTTAGCTCTTGCCTCAGTAGCTTGTGTACCGTTGCTTTCAGGCAGCGGCACTAAATACAAGGTATTGGAGGCGCTCAGCGCTGGCGTACCGATGGTCTGTTCGCCCATAGCTCAAGAAGGGTTAAACCTTGAGGATGAAAAACATTTACTGGTGGGTCACAGTGATGAGGAATTAGCTGCGGCTATTGTGCGCTTGCTTGACAATCCAGAGCTGGCAAACACACTGGCACAACAGGGACGCGAAGTAGTGGAACGCTACTACACCTGGGACTCAAATTTGCCGCGCCTTACAGACTGGTTGGATGTATTGGCTAGCTTACCAAAGCGAAGCAGTGGTAGTATATTTGCAAAGAAATAGACTATTACTTACAAAACTAATCACTACATCTTCTAATGTCTTAATAAGTATTGCTCTTCTGTCAAACTGTCATGAAGCCTTGATTTTTATTGGTCTGAAACAACGTAAAGTCGTTGAATTCCATGAAAGTGACAGAAGAGCGATAAAGGAGAAATAAGAGGTTAATGATTAATCAACTCGACGAGCAATGTATGTTGTGCATTCTTCAAAGTGGTTTCGCACTTTACAAAAATGCTTTGACTTGCTAATTGAGCTTATCTCAAACCCGATAACTTCCAACATTTGTTGAACACATGAATCAGACATTAACCACCAGCTAATTGAATCTGACGTATCGCCCTTTCGAGGCATCAAGTGCATAGTTGGATTTTTATCGCTCGATCCCTGCTGAGTAATAACGATCCACTCTTTGGATAACTCTGATGCAGAATGCAGCGCTTTGAAAGGATCTCGCAAATGGGGCAAAACCATTCCGAACATCACAACATCAAATTCGCCCAACGCCTTAGAAAAATCATAAATGTCCCCGTAGTATACGCATGCTTTAGAAGCAAAAGCTTTGTGTGCATACCAGTATCCCTTCTTAATTCTGTCAATATGCCACTGTAAGTTTTTAGCTAAGCGATCGCGGTCAAAGTATTTCTTGTTGTGAGGAACTATATCCCACATGGAACCGTCAATTATGTCAAACGATGTTACTGAAGCTCCTCGGCGCTCCATTTCAAATGTTAGAAAACCGCTGGCAGCGCCAACATCTAGAACAGTCTTGGAATTAAAATCAAATTGCCCGAAATAACTGTCTATCGTTTTACGCAGATCCCAGTGGTCGCCTACCTCACCTACGCCTGGTATGTCCATGACATGGTAAAATGAACACTCCTCTAAATTATCTACTTGCAGAGGTGTAGCAAAAAGAGATTGATTACCCTTTGTAGACATTTTGAACCTTACCTAACAGTTATTATCTTACGATTGGTTATAATATAGCTTTTTTCAAGCTAATGTCAAAAGCAATTATTGAGCTAGTTCGATAGCCTTTACATATTATTTATTCAATTTTCGCGTCAGGAAGTGTGCTGTGAGTTTGCGATTTAGCGTTATTACCCCTTCATTTTGCCAAGGGCGTTTCATTAAACATACTGTCCAAAGCGTATTAGCACAAAAAATGCCCGACATGGAGTACGTTATTTGTGACGGGGGTAGTCAGGATGAAACAATAGAAATCCTAAATTTTTACAATCATAAAATTCACTGGATATCGGAACCTGATCGCGGACAAGCGGATGCCGTAAATAAAGGTATATCAATGACAACGGGTGATGTTATTGCCTGGATTAATTCCGATGATATTTACTATTCAGGAGCTTTTGAAGCAGTTAAAGCGGTATTTGAAGCTTATCCAAACGTACAAGCTGTATATGGAGATGCTGACTGGATTGATGAGGAAGGGAGGATCATAGCTTCTTTTCCCACAGAGCCTTGGAACTATGACCGATTGAAGTCAATCTGCTATCTTTGCCAACCAGCAGTATTTTTTAGACGCAGCTTAGTGGAAAAGTTCGGCAACTTAGATGCTTCCTTAGAATACTGTATGGACTATGAGCTATGGCTCCGTTATGGGAAAAATATTGATTTTTACTATTTGCCCCAAAAATTGGCAGGTTCGCGGATGTATAAAACTAATAAAACTCTTGGGAAAAGATTGGAAGCCCATTGTGAAATTAATGAGATGTTAGATAAAAATTTTAAAAATGTTCCAGAGAATTGGATTTTTGGATATGCTTTAATAAAAGTTGAAGAAACTACTAATTTAAGTAGATATGATGATAATCAAGTTAGGCAGTTTACTAAAGCATTAATCTGGAATAGCTTCTGGGGATTTCTTCGATGGAAAAGATGGATCCCACCTATTATCCTTGCCAAAATGGCATTTTGGTGGTTTTTCCCAAATTTATCTTGGTTTAGAAGATCGGTACTATCAAATCCTAAAAGCAATAAAATTATCTGGTAGAGAATAATTATATGACCTGGATGCGAGAATGGCTAAAGTCACCACTATTTGTTATATTTTTATGGGCCTTTTTTCTAACCAGCGTAATAGGATTTATTACCATCAAGATTGAGCAAGCTTACCTAGAGAATTATTCTTACTTCTACGATCCTATATCCTATTCTTTACAGAATGCTCGTCTATATGTCCGCCTAGCAAATGAAGGGCGTCTTGGGTTAGCTATACAAGAATGGTTGGTCAACAACAGACATCCATTACGGACAGTACCGCTGATCCTTTTTGCTCCTAGTTTGCTAGCTAATAATGTAGGCCATGTAGCTACTGTGCTGCCAATGCTCTTCATTTTTTTAGGGCTGCTTGGTTGGACAGTTCACCGTCGAACTGATTGCACTCCCTACGCAATTTCCTGTATGGCTCTATTTTGTGCAATACCAGGAATATTTCATCCAAGACTCGGCTTAAGCGCTTACTGGCTAGATCTCCCCGCAGCTATTCTCATTGGAGGAGCAGCCTTATGCCTTTTAAACTCCTCCGGAGGGCGAAGTTTGAAGTGGCTGGTTGGATTTGCTGTACTAGCCTCATGTGCTACTCTTAGCCGCTATATTGCCGCAGCCTATGCTTTTGTAATCTGTGTACCTGTCTTGGCGGGCTACCTTATTCAGCGATGGCGGCGCGAGGGTGCTCCTGTCAAGACAATCTTGTTGCCGCTTTGCGTAATCGGTATTACAACTGGTCTATTAGCTGGATACTTCTTGATTTCTCACCTTAAGAGCAACCTAGAGTATTACACGGTCTATGGATATGCTTTGAATCGGAGCTTACTAGCATCAACTACTTTTGTAATCCATTTCTTAGTAGACTACTTATTTGGAATTCCTGGAACTTTTATCCTTGGTACTATTTGTTTAGTTAATTTAGTATTGTTCTGGCAAGATATAAGTCGGAGATGGAAAGACCTGATAATTTCAATCTGGTACGCCAGTTCCGTTATTCTTTTCTTAGTTCTTGTACTCCGTGCAGGGGAGGGCGGACATTCCACTATGTATGCCGTGCCCTTGATATTCTTTGCAGTTGTATCACCTGTTACTATTAGCCAGAATTGGTCAAACCACCGAGTGCTAGTGCGGTTGTCAGCCATGTTAATTTCTGTAGCACTTTTGTTAGGAGGACGTGCGACTCTAGACAACTATTCCTTTGCTACACATCCTTATCCTGAAGCGAAAGAACTAAAAGCGCTTGATGTTGCCCTAGCTCAAGAATTGATTAGAGCAGGAGGCTCAGTGGTTTGGAGTTCTTATTTCGACGAATATACCTATATACCTAGCATGGAAACGTTCTACCGCTATGGTAAATTACCGTTACCAGCTAATAAACTTTTTACTGTCCATGAATCTTACTGGTCAGGCTTCTACCCCAACCTGTCTGCAAACAAATTGAGTGAGCGTGTTTACGCTGATACTACTCAACAGGTTGACATTGCTGTGGTGTTTAATGACCCAGGGCGGGCAGAAACGAATACTTGGTGGCAGGTCAAACCCAGCCCCAAAACTCGTTTAGTAGCCAAATATGTAGCAGAGCAGATACGCAACGATCCGAACTGGAAACAAATTTTCGTCCTAGAAAGTCCGCAATATGGTACTCTGGCGGGTTATCGCAATCTCACAAGGTAGTTTTTAGGTGCAACCTTAAAAAAAGCAAAACTTCGTGAGTTTCAGTTTTTATCGCAGCTTATAACAGAAAATCTCGATGCTTGAGTTAGTTTCTTATTCAAAAACTACAGAGATTAGTGTGAAAGGAATCATTCTTGCTGGTGGTAAAGGGACACGGCTTGCCCCCTTGACGGAAGTCACGAATAAGCACTTGTTGCCAGTTGGGAAAGAACCCATGATCTGGCATTCAGTTAAACAACTAGCAAGTTCAGGCATTACGGATATTTTAATAGTGACTTCCACCAACCATATGGGAGATGTTGTAAATTCTTTAGGGTCGGGAAAAAGATTTGGCTGTGAATTTACATACCGAGTCCAAGAAGAAGCAGCAGGTATCGCTGACGCTTTATCCCTAGGGGAGCAATTTGCACAAGGGAAAAAAATAGTTGTGCTACTAGGTGATAATATTTTCGAGTATTCTATCCGCCAACACGTTGAAGCTTTTGCGGAACAAGCTGAGGGAGCTAGAGTTCTCCTCAAGGAAGTTGGAGATCCAGAACGATTTGCAATCGCAGCTCTTGATGAAAAGCAAATTATTAAAATTGAAGAAAAACCTACAGAACCCAAGACTAACTATGCTGTTGTCGGTTGTTATATGTACGATCGCCAAGTGTTTGATTTGATACGTAAGGTTCAGCCCTCCGAGCGGGGAGAACTGGAAATTACTAATATTAACGAACTCTATCTAAAACAGGGGCAGTTGCAATTCAGCTTTGTAAATGGACGCTGGATGGATGCAGGAACTTTCAATTCATTCAATGAAGCTAACAATCTCATGTTGTTAAATGATAATCAAATCTTGTACGACATCTGAGGTTAGGTAAAAAAATATGCCTCATATATCTGTGGTTATTCCTGTTTATAAAGCTGAGGATTGTTTGCATGAACTCTATGAACGTTTAAAAGATTCTTTAGAAACAATTTCAGAAGATTTTGAAATAATTTTGGTAGAGGACTGTGGTGGCGATCGCTCCTGGGAGATTATTCTGGAGTTAGCCCATCAGGATCGGCGAGTAAAGGGAATTCAGTTCAGTCGCAATTTTGGGCAACATTACGGAATTACAGCTGGTTTAGATTATTGTGATAGTGACTGGGTAGTAGTGATGGACTGTGATTTGCAGGATCGTCCTGAAGAAATCCCCCGATTTTACGCCAAAGCACAAGAAGGTTATGATGTAGTGCTTGCTCGGAGAGGTAAGCGAAAAGATCCAATTTTGAAGCGTCTGACTTCGAGGCTATTTTATAAAATATTTAGCTACCTTGCAGATATTAAATATGATGCTCAAGTTGGCAACTTCCGGATGATTTCGCGGAAAGTTTTAGAAAGTTTTCGTCTTATGCGCGAACAATTGAGATTTTTTGGTGGTTTGGTAGACTGGATGGGTTTTCCAACTGCCAGCATTGATGTAAAGCATGATTCTCGCCTAGCCGGGAAAAGTACATACACATTCCGCAAGCTTTGGAAATTAGCATCTGAAACTACAATTGCTTATTCTGATAAACCGCTCCGGTTATCTATTCGCTTGGGATTTATGATATCGTTTTTTGCTTTCTTATATGGAGCTTATATTTTTATAAATGCAGCTATTTATGGTTCCGTTGTTACAGGTTGGACTAGCCTTATTGTTTCTTTGTATTTCCTAGGAGGAATTATTATTTCTAATCTTGGCATTATTGGCATCTACTTAGGGAAAAGTTTTGATGAAGCTAAGAAAAGACCTTTATATCTCATCAGAAATTCTACATTTACTCCTTCAACTTTAAAAACCCTAGCTGATTCCAAACGAATCCAAGGTGTAAATAATGGACATTTCTGAGTATATTTTGCCGACTCCTTGGGATAGCAAAGTATTTGGCTTCGATACCTTTGAAATTGTTTCTAAATCCGAAGAAATCTTTAATTCAGTTTTTAAGGTACTCCAGCCTGGACATTACACCGTAAAAGTCAATCCACTTTTCTCTAAAAAAATTTTGCATGAATATGGTTTTTATTACTGTGATACCTTAATTGAACCTTACTGTAATCGCAATAGCTTTGTGGAATATGTAAAAGCAGGAATTCAAATTTCTAAGTTAGTTTCTATAGACGATTTAATTAAAATTTCTCATGGAGCTTTTATTCATGGTCGATTCCATAAAGATTTTAATCTAGATCGGAATCTAGCCGATCTTAGATATGACTTATGGCTTAAAGAACTTTATAACTCTCAAAATGTTTTCGGGTTAATGTCTGATGGTCAGATAGCTGGATTTTGGGGATGTGTTGAAAATAAAATCGTTCTTCATGCGTTAAGTGAAGAATATAGAGGAAGAGGAATGGCTAAGTACTTCTGGAGCGCTGCTTGTCAAGAAGTATTTAGCCAAAAATATCAGGAACTGACAAGTTCAATTTCAGCTTCTAATATTTCAGTTCTCAATCTTTACTCCTCGCTAGGATTTAAGTTTAGGAATCCAGTCGATGTTTACCATATCTTAGTGAAATAATACTGATTTGCTAAATTAACATGAAAATTTGTAGCAAGTGTGGCACGCGATTTGATAGCTTGAACTGGGCATGTCTTTCATGTTCCTATAGACCCAAACGAATTGATGGCTTTTTATCATTTTCACCTGAATTTGCACAAATAAATGATAACTACGAGCCTAATTTTTTTCCCCAATTGGCCACTTTAGAGGCCGAAAATTTTTGGTTCTGTTCTCGCAACCATTTACTACTTTGGGCGCTAGGACGCTACTTTCCCCAAGCTCAAAACTTTTTAGAAATTGGTTGTGGAACTGGTTTTGTTTTAGCTGGTATTGAGAAAGCATTCCCTAAACTAACCTTATCTGGAAGTGAAATATTCAGCACTGGCTTGGCTTTCGCTGCCCAACGGCTTTCTAAAGCCGACTTATTCCAGATGGATGCCTGTAAAATTCCCTTTGAGGAAGAATTTGATATTATCGGCGCTTTTGACGTACTGGAACATATTAAAGAAGATCGCATAGTTTTAGCGGAAATGTATCGAGCAACAAAACCAGGAGGGGGAATTATACTAACAGTTCCACAGCATCCTTGGCTATGGAGCCAAGCCGACGATTATGCTCATCATGTACGCCGATATCGCGCTCAAGAGTTAAAAACAAAAGTACAACGGGCTGGGTTTAAGATTGTGAGAATGACATCTTTTGTCTCGCTCCTCCTACCACTCATGCTTCTTTCTCGCTCGCAGCAGCAACGGCCTCAGCTAAACTACGATCCTTTATCTGAACTGAGAATAAGCGGTTTAGCAAATTCTATTCTAGGAAAAGTGCTTGATTTTGAACGTGCAGCAATCCGGTTAGGTTTGTCATTTCCATTGGGCGGCTCTCTACTATTAATTGCCAAAAAGTGAAAAAAAGCAATTTAATTACAATAATCATTTTACTTATTGGAGTCACTGTACTCTGGGGTCTACCTCTTTCTCGTCTCTACCCAGCCGATCCAACAGGAACTTATACTTTTCACATTGAATTAGCTCAACAAATGGCAGAAAGAAAATTTATTGGAACTCCTCATTTTTTATATCAATTACTCGTTATTATTATACATATTCTTGCTCCTTTTATTAGTTTTAATATTGCTGGATACTATATTGTTCCTATATGTGCTTGCTGGATTTTAGCTATAATTGCTGAGTGTAATATTCGTCAAAACATTCCTTTTTCTAAAAAGGAATTTTACTCCATACCGATAACTTTAGCTTTAATGATTATTACACCTATTAGTTTATTTACATACCCTAGGCTTTATCTTGGGTATATAGGAATAACTATGTATCATAGTGCCACAACGTTGCTTGCTAAACCGATATGCCTATTGATTTTCAATACAATAAGTGAGATTTTTAAGCATCCAGAATCATACTCTAAGACTAAGAAAATAAATCTAAGTTTATTTTTTCTAACGATACTGTCTTTGATAACTAAGCCTAATTATATTATTTGCCTGATACCAGCTATATTTTTTGTAATAATATATAAATTATATATGAATAAATTTATAAACAGTAGGCTAATAATTTGGAGTCTCTGTGTTCCAGCCCTCATAGTTCTTGGGTGGCAGTTCAGCTTGACATACCTAAGCGATCCAACTTTTATCAAAGGAGGAAAGAGTAGCATAGTTTTTGCTCCTTTTAAAGTTATGAGCTTCTACTCAAATAGCCTTTTGTATGATTTTATAATGTCAATTCTTTTCCCATTATCTGTTTATATTTTGTTTTGGAAAAAAGCTAAAACTGAGTTTAGTCTTAATTTAGCTTGGTTGGTATTTTTAGTCTCTATTTTTTATATTTACTTTTTAGGAGAATCAAGTAGGATGTATGCTGGTAACTTTTTATGGGGGGGACAAATTACTTTATTTATACTTTTTGTTTATTCAATTTTATTTTTATTTAAGCAACAAAACTTAAAAGATTTTTATTTTGCTAGTATTTTTTATAAATTAAAAACCAAGTTTTTCTTTTGCTTATTACTTTTTGGGTTGCATTTTATTAATGGTTTAGTATATTTAATGTATGTAACGCAAACGGGCAATTATTAAGTTTTTTAGCAGTAATTTAGCAAGCAATTTTATAAAAGCCGTGAATATTCATAAAGTTCCTTTTAATGTTCCTTTTGCTACGGGTCGCGAACTTGAGTACATTGCTCAAGCCATTCAGAACCAGCACCTTTCTGGAGACGGTGAATTCAGTAAAAAATGCCATGCTTGGTTAGAGTCAAAAATTGGCTGTTACAAAGCATTATTAACTCATTCTTGTACGGCAGCATTAGAGATGGCAGCAATTCTCGCAGACATCCAGCCAGGGGATGAAATAATTATGCCATCTTATACATTTGTATCTACTGCTAATGCTTTTGTATTACGTGGGGCTGTGCCAGTTTTCGTAGACATTCGCCCAGATACTCTCAATATTGATGAGTCTCAGATAGAAGCTGCTATTACATCCAAGACCAAAGCCATTGTTCCAGTTCATTATGCAGGTGTAGGGTGCGAAATGGATGTCATTATGGCACTGGCAGACAAATACAATCTTTTAGTCATTGAAGATGCTGCTCAAGGCATAATGTCTAAATATAAGGAGCGACCTTTGGGTAGTATTGGACATCTGGCTGCTCTAAGCTTTCACGAAACTAAAAATTTGATTTCTGGCGAAGGGGGAGCTTTATTAATTAATGATTCTAAATTAATTGAACGGGCTGAGATTATCCGTGAGAAGGGTACAAACCGTAGCAAGTTTTTTAGAGGACAGATCGACAAATATACATGGGTGGACATTGGTTCTTCATACTTACCTAGTGAACTTGTGGCTGCATTCCTTTTAGCTCAACTAGAATTAGCAGAAGAGATTACCCAGAATCGATTAAAAATCTGGGAAAACTACCACAAACGGTTTTTGGATGTAGAGGAAAAAGGCATTCTCAGACGCCCCATAATACCTAAAAATTGCCAACAAAATGGGCATTTGTATTATCTGTTACTCCAGAATGGAGAACATAGGGCCGAACTACTGGAATACCTCAAGCCTAAAAAAATTGGAGCAGTGTTCCATTATATTCCTCTGCACTCATCCCCAGCAGGTAAAAAATATGGGAAAGCTCATGGCAGCTTGAACGTAACAGATACTGCAAGTGAACGGCTGGTTCGTTTACCCATGTGGATAAGCTTGGAGCAAGAACCTGTTACCGATATAGTTTATGAATGGTTTACAACTAAATTTTAGTAACCATTTATGAAAGAATCTATACAATTTAACCTAAATGCTAAAAATCACAATTGATGCAACACCCATACAGCCAAATGCTAGCGGGGTCGGTCTTTATGTTACCAACTTAATTCGCTCCCTCCATCCACTACAGGTTAAAGAAAAGTTTCAGTTAAGTATTTCTTACCAACCTGGCTTAAGAAATTGGCTACGCCGGAATATATCTCCTCCTAAATCTTTAAATATAGATTCTCAGTTTCATATAGTTCCCATACCAGTTAGAATTTCAAACATTTTATTGTCTATACCTTCGAATTGGATGGTATCTAAGTACTTTGAAAAGCATCTGGATGAACCAGATATATTACAGGGAACAAATTATTACGTTTATCCCTGTAGAAACGCTCTAAAAATTATGAATGTTTATGATTTAACGTTTATTAAATTTCCAGCTTATACTAACTCTGTCGTAAAAACATACAATAAGCGAGTCAAAAAGTGCTTGGAATGGACAGATTTAGTACTAACAATTTCAGAAAGCTCTAAAAAAGACATTGTTGACTACTTGGGCGTAGATCCTCAACGGATTTATGTAACTCCGCTGGCCAGTCGCTACTATTCCGGATATTTATCTGAAGAACTAGCGCATCAAATGGAGGCATCTAGTGAATATGACTTTTCCAAACCATACTTGTTATTTGTGAGTACACTTGAGCCAAGAAAAAATATTAATAATTTAATTAAAGCCTTTAATTTCTTGAAGGAAAAATACAAATTAGAGCATCAATTGGTTTTAATTGGTCAGAAAGGATGGAATTACGAACCCATATTTAGAGAAATTGAAAGTTCAGCATGGAGAAGCCAGATTCATCACCTTGACTATTTATCTGATGAAATGGTTGCTGTGTTTTACTCCAAAGCTGATGCTTTTGTGTATCCATCCTACTACGAGGGATTTGGTCTGCCTGTATTGGAAGCAATGACTTTAGGCGCACCTGTTATCACATCTAATACATCCTCATTGCCAGAAGTGGCAGGAGATGCAGCCCTTTTGATTGACCCGGATGATCCGGCTAGCTTGGCAGATGCAATTTTGAAAGTAATTAGTGATTCTCAGCTTCGTAGCGAATTAATTCAGAAGGGTAAAGAAAGAGCTAAACTATTTTCTTGGGAAAGAACGGCACAGGAAACGCTTAAGGCATATAAGTCATTGTTGACATGAGTAATTTAGAGGATTGCTTATTCAATCACTTGCTCATCAATCTTTCCTTCATTTTTTCTCAACCTACTGGCATCAGCACCTATGCCATAAATCTTTTTCCTCATCTACAGCCTCTCGAACCAACCTTACTGACAGCCCAAAATTTTCCCAACTATCGCTGCTATCCAGTTCCGTCGGATCTAACCCCCGCACAAGGGTCAAAAGGGCATTTTCGCCGTCTGCTGTGGACGCAGCGGCAGTTGCCCAAAATTTACAAAAAATTGAATTCTAGTTTAATCTTTTCCCCAGTTCCTGAAGCGCCGTTGTATGCGGGTTGCCGTTCAGTGGTAATGGTTCACGATCTCATCCCGCTGCGGTTTCCTAAACGCTTTTCTCCCCTAACGCTCTACTTCCGCTACTATATTCCCCAGGTTTTAGCGCAAGCTGAGCATATTATTTGTAACTCTAGCTCCACCGCTCAGGATATTATTGATTTCTTCCACATTCCAGAATATAAAATTACGCCAATTCATTTGGCTTATGACGTCAATCATTTTCGGTTTCTAAATATTCCTAGAAGCAATTATTTCCTCTATATTGGTCGCCAAGATCCCTACAAAAATATTGCTCGGTTAATTAACGCATTCGCTACTTTACCAAGTTGCCGTGACAATGAATTATGGATAGCTGGATCTGGGGATAAGCGTTATACGCCTGTGTTGATGGCGCAGGTGGAACAGCTAGGTATAAAGAATCAAGTAAAATTTCTAGATTACGTTTCCTACGAGGAATTGCCGACGCTAATTAATCAAGCGATCGCTCTCGTCTTCCCTAGCCTCTGGGAGGGCTTTGGACTGCCCGTTTTAGAAGCAATGGCGTGTGGCACCCCCGTGATTACTTCCAACCTCTCCTCGCTGCCAGAAGTCGCGGGTGACGCCGCCCTTTTAGTCAATCCCTACAACGTGGGAGAAATTGCCGAAGCGATGCAGGCAGTGGTGACGGATTCAGGATGGCGATCGCGTCTTCGTCAAGCTAGTCTTGCTAGAGCCAGTCAATTTAGCTGGACAAAAACTGGACAAGCGACTGCCCAAGTCCTTCAGCGATATTTGTAAACACAGCGAAAATTATCAAAATTACAAAGTGGCAAATTGTCAAGTTAAGATTGGGGGTCAGCTCAAGATTCTCCTTCAAGCTTCAATTCCTCTTGCCTCCCCAGGTAGATTTCTTTTTATCAAAGGTTTGTCAAGATAATTGACAATTAATGGAAGAGGCTCAGCATGAACCGGCGAGCATTGTTGCTGCTAAATCGCCACGCACGCCGAGGAAAACAAGGTCTATCAGAGGCGGTTGCCAAATTGCAGGAGTTAGGCTTTGACCTGCAAGAAGAGTCCACACAAAAGCCCCAGCAGATACCAGAAATTATCCGTCGTTACCGCGATCGCGTCGATCTGGTTATCATCGGTGGCGGAGATGGCACCCTAAATGCCGCTGCCGAGGGTCTGATTGACACCCAACTCCCGCTAGGCATCCTACCTTTAGGAACAGCCAACGACCTGGCACGAACCCTTTCAATTCCTGTCTCCCTCCCCGAAGCTTGCGAGGTAATTGCAACAGGTCAAAAACAGCGAATTGACTTAGGTTGGGTGAATGGAAAGCACTTCTTCAATGTTGCTAGTCTCGGATTGAGCGTGCAAATTACTCAGCAGCTAACCAAAGAAACTAAGCAACGCTGGGGAGTCTTCGCCTATGCAGTCACCGCCATCCAGGTAGTTGGGCGATCGCGTCCTTTTCTAGCAAAAATTCGTCTCAATGGCGAATCTATTCAGGTGAGAACCGTTCAGATTGCCGTAGGCAACGGACGATATTACGGCGGTGGCATGACCGTTGCTGACGATGCTACCATTGACGATCAGCGCTTGGATCTGTACAGCTTGGAAGTTCAAAATGCATGGCAGATCGTCCGATTGCTACCTTCCATGCTAAAAGGAAAACAAGCAGAATGGCCTGAGGTGCGAAGTCTTCAAGGGCGGGAAATTGAGGTATCCACGCTAAAACCTCTCCCGATTAATACTGATGGTGAAATCACCACTTACACCCCTGCCAAATTTCGCCTAATTCCTAAAGCAATATCGGTTTTAGTTCCACAATCACCCCTACGCACTCCTTAAAATACCTCCCAGTCACCGGATTTAAGCCCTATGATTAAGTGCTAGTAGGTGTTAAAGCATTTCCCGTGACCCCATCTCCTTCACATTCAAAACCCGATCTAGCAAGCGTCTGGCATACTCTACCAGTGGACAAGACACTGGAGCAGCTAGCAAGCGACCCAGAAGTTGGTCTGACGACCCAGGAAGCCAAACAGCGGTTGCAGCAATACGGCCCCAACGAACTGCAAGAAACTGCGGGTCGAAGTACCTGGGAAATCTTGCTCGATCAGTTCAAGAACATCATGTTGTTGATGCTGATTCTAGTAGCACTGATTTCCGGGATTCTAGACCTGGTGGATTTACGCGCTGGCAGATTAGCCCCTGGTGAAATTCCCTTCAAGGACACAATTGCAATTTTACTGATTGTCATCCTTAACGGCGTCTTGGGCTATCTCCAGGAAAGCCGCGCCGAAAAAGCACTTGCCGCCCTCAAGAAGCTTTCCTCTCCGAAAGTGCGAACGATCCGCGATGGCAGACAATTAGAGGTGGACGGCAAGGATCTTGTTCCAGGAGACATCATGCTCCTCGAAGCAGGGGTGCAGGTTTCCGCCGACGGGCGTCTAATTGAAGAGTCAAATCTGCAAGTGCGGGAATCGGCACTAACCGGCGAAGCTCATCCATCAAGTAAGCAGGCAGCGGTGCATCTGAGTGAAGAAACCGCATTGGGCGATCGCATTAACTTAGTCTTTCAAGGCACTGAAGTCGTCCAAGGGCGCGGCAAGGTCATCGTCACCGGCACTGGTATGAAGACGGAACTCGGCAAAATTGCCGATATGCTGCAATCCGTCGAAGCTGAAGACACCCCGTTGCAACAGCGAATGACCCAGCTGGGCAACGTGCTGGTGACGGGTTCTTTGATCTTAGTTGCCATCGTCATCGTCGGCGGAATGCTGCATAATTTCTTCAGCCAGGGGCGTTGGAACTGGAATGTCTTGCAAGACCTTGTGGAAGTTTCTCTATCGATGGCAGTGGCGGTAGTGCCAGAAGGCTTGCCAGCAGTCATTACAGTGACGTTGGCACTGGGAACCCAGCGGATGGTACGCCGCCACGCACTGATTCGCAAACTCCCAGCGGTAGAAACCCTCGGTTCTGTCACAACTATCTGCTCGGATAAAACCGGCACCCTCACCCAAAATAAAATGGTGGTGCAGCGGGTAGACACGGCAAACCATACCTTCCGCGTTACCGGCGAAGGTTACATCCCTACCGGAGAATTTTATCTCGACGAGCGGCAGGTAGCCGCAGAGCAGTATCGGGATCTGCAAATCCTGATGCTTGGCTGCGTGCTTTGTAATGACGCAATGTTACAGCACGACAAGAATGAGTGGGCAATTCTCGGCGACCCCACAGAAGGGGCATTAATTGTCCTGGCTGGGAAGGGAGGAATTGATAAGGAACCGCTAAGCCGCCAAATGCGCCGCGTTGCCGAGTTTCCTTTTTCCTCCGAACGCAAGCGGATGAGCGCGATCTGCGAAGCGGGCGCTTGGATTCAAAACACGCCTTTTTCTAGCAGCCACCTGATGTTTACGAAGGGTTCTCCAGAGTTAATTTTGGAGCGTTGTACCCAAATTCAGGTAGGCGACCAGAGCGAAGTTCTGCGCGATGAGCAACGAACTCAAATTCTGGAGCAAAATAACCAGATGGCAAGTAAGGGCTTGCGGGTACTGGGATTTGCTTACAAGCCTTTAGAGAGCGTTCCGCCCGAAGGATCGGAGGAAACAAACGAGCAAGAATTAGTTTGGCTGGGTTTAGTCGGAATGCAGGATGCTCCGCGTCCGGAAGTGCGGGATGCAGTCGCTAAATGCAAAGCCGCTGGAATTCGAGCCATGATGATTACTGGCGACCACCAGCTAACAGCACAAGCGATCGCCCAAGATTTAGGGATTGCCCAAGAAGGCGATCGCGTCCTCACAGGTCAACAACTGCAAAAGTTTAGTCCAGAGGAGCTAGATCAAGTCGTTGACGAAGTTAGCATCTACGCCCGTGTTGCCCCCGAACACAAACTCCGCATTGTTCAAGCCCTCCAGCGTCGCGGTAGATTTGTCGCCATGACCGGCGATGGCGTCAACGATGCCCCAGCACTCAAACAAGCCGACATCGGCATCGCAATGGGCATTACCGGCACCGACGTCAGTAAAGAAGCCAGCGATATGGTGCTACTGGACGACAACTTCGCCACTATCGTCGCCGCTACTGAAGAAGGGCGGACAGTTTACAGTAATATTCGCCGCTTTATTAAATACATTTTGGGCAGCAACATCGGCGAAGTGTTGACCATTGCCGCTGCACCTCTGCTTGGCTTGGGGGGCGTTCCGCTCTCGCCGTTGCAGATTCTCTGGATGAACCTGGTTACGGATGGTTTACCCGCTCTCGCCCTTGCCGTAGAACCCGCAGAACCCGACGTGATGCGCCGTCCTCCCATGAATCCCCGCGAAAGTATTTTTGCCCAAGGGCTGGGTTCTTACATGGTTCGGATTGGGATTGTCTTTGCGATTATCAGTATTGCTTTGATGGCATGGGCTTACAACTATACTCATGCACCCGGCTATCCGGGAAATCCAGATGTTTGGAAGACGATGGTCTTTACAACCTTGTGTCTCGCTCAGATGGGACACGCTTTGGCGGTTCGTTCTAACAGCCAACTGACGATCGAGATGAATCCCTTTACCAACCTGTATTTGTGGGGAGCGGTGGTTGTTACCACGGCGTTGCAGCTAATGCTCGTCTACGTACCCCCTCTGCGTTCTTTCTTTGGAACTCACTACCTGACTCTTACTGAACTCGGTATTTGTATCGGCTTCAGTGCCTTAATGTTCGTTTGGGTTGAGATGGAAAAACTGTTTATCCGTTTTTTTTACAAAGGCAGACGGTAATGGGTAATAAGTAATGGGGAATTAGGGACTGGTTATTGGAAGAATCTAGGCTGAAAATAATCACCCATGCCCCATTACCCATTCCATTACTAATGATCCATTAGCTATGTATCTCAAAACCCTCCACCTGCGCCAGTTTCGCAACTACTTGGATTGTGGAGTTGATTTCGAGGCTCCTAAGACGATTTTGGTGGGGAATAATGCCCAAGGAAAATCCAATCTTTTGGAAGCAGTCGAGTTACTATCAACCCTCAAAAGCCATCGAGCCGGACGCGATCGCGACCTGATCCGCGAAGGCGCGGCGGACGGTAAAATTACAGCCACGCTGGAACGCGCTAACGGCTTAGTGGATCTGGCTTTAACCCTCCGCACTCAAGGGCGTCGTACCGCAGCCATTAACCAAGAAGCTTTGCGACGCCAAATGGATTTTCTCGGCGTCCTCAACGCTGTAGAATTCTCCAGTTTAGATTTAGATCTAGTGCGAGGTGCCCCCGAACAACGCCGCAACTGGCTAGATTCCATCCTCACCCAGTTGGAACCCGTCTACGCCCACATTTTGCAGCAATATAACCAAGTATTACGGCAGCGCAACGCCTTATTAAGACAAGAAGCGAGAAAAGCCCAACCTTCTTCTAGTAACAGGCAAGAGGAAATTTCCACCAAGTCTGGAGACTTGAATCGGGACTCTGAATTGGCGTTGTGGGATGTCCAATTAGCGATCGCGGGTTCTCGCGTTACCCGTCGTCGAGCCAGAGTCCTGACACGGCTGGCACCTCTCGCTCAGGCTTGGCACGCTAGCATTAGCGGTAGAGCTGAAGTGCTGGAATTAAAATATGCCCCCAATGTCACCCTGGAGAAGGAAGAACCCGAAGCGGTACAGCAAGCTTTTTTAGAGAAAATTCAACAGCGTCGGGTCGTCGAACATCACCAAGGCACAACCCTCGTCGGTCCTCACCGGGACGAAGTTGAGTTTACCATCAACCAAACACCGGCAAGAATCTATGGCTCCCAAGGTCAGCAGCGAACCCTAGTCTTGGCACTGAAACTGGCAGAGCTAAAGCTGATTGAAGAAGTCGTTGGAGAACCGCCGCTGTTGCTACTTGATGATGTTCTAGCCGAGTTAGACCCAAACCGCCAAAATCAACTGTTAGATGCCATCCAAGACCGCTTTCAGACCCTGATTACCACTACTCACTTAGGTTCCTTCGATGCCCAGTGGTTGAATTCTTCTCAAATTCTCTCTGTTCAGGCAGGACAAATAAAACGATGAAGTTTGTTAGTTGCATAAGGACGGATTGAAGCCAAATATTTGTAAATAGCCAACTAGATGGATAAACCTGCACCTATAACAAGTCGTTCTTTCTCTTTTAGTGTTAATCGCTGGCTTGCAGCCTCTAACCTTATTCTCAAATCCGGAGTCACCCTCAGAAGTCTCGTATCCACCAATATGTTCTAAAGAGAGAATCCGTGCCTTACTTATTTAACGAACTGTCAACCTACGCCCAGATTGATTGTGACGTAATTAACCTTGCTGCTATGCGAAAAATGGATATGGCTATGGATCGGGATGAGATTGCAGGACTGGGCGCTTCGTTGCGACGGATCAATCAGAAGCTATTGACCTCAGCCAAGGGAGATGGCGTCAAAAGAGTATGGTATCAGGGTGGAGAACCTTATTTCGATCTGTTTATTGACCTGCGAGAAGATGATATCGAGTGGTTTCAGTTGACTTTACGTGGGAAATCGCTGTCGTGGAATCGAGCAGGTTGGCAAACAGGGATAACGAATGAAGGCATTGTCAATGACATTACTTTTTATCCTGCTAGCAAACTGATTAAAACAGACAATCGCCCTGATTTTGCGTTCATTGAATTAGCATATTCCATCCTGCAAACCCGCGCTGGTGATGCGATTGTTGATAAAATACTGGTGCTGTTTAAGCCTGAATAACGAATGGCTAGTCGCTAATCAAAGCCCTTTTTTGCCCAATTAGCAATTAGCCTATACCCTAATCATTAAGCTTATTTGTAAATTATTTTAGGTGCAATATACCAGCACGAATTTGGGTTTAATGTATTTGTTCTTGCTCGTTATCCTAATTTTGAGTCGTTGCTGGAGCCTTTTTATTATTCTTTTTTGATAAGAAAAATAACCCTCGATTCCTCATTTTTGAAGAGCTAAGAACCATTGGACTCATTGGACTCTCTTCTAGAAAGGGAAATATTTGCTCTTAGGATACTTGTACTGATTTTATATAGACAATTTATGAATTAGCCCTCTATCTAGGGATTTATTTTCTTTCATAAAACATAAATATTTATTGCAATCAAGTAATGATTTATTGCACATAACTAAGAATTAGCAGAAGTTTGGGTGTATCACAGTTTACAATTGCCAACAGTACCCCTGTGGAAATTACTGGATGGGTTCACAATGCAGCCCAACGCCCTGCCGCTTCCTTGCCTATCTCTAGACCCTGCTATTGACCGTCAGCCTCTGACTGTAGCGCCTGACACACCTCTCCTTGATGTATTGGCGCTCATGAGCCAGTTACGGAGTAGTTGTGAGTTGCCCAGAGGAACCCAAGCCAGAGGGACACAAGCAGACACCAGTGCAGCGTCAGAAGACCCAAGCTGGGAGGCGAGCGAGGGAATGAACGCCGCCTTGCCGCACCCTGCATCCTGTTGGTTGTCACAAGAGGAGACCGATTTTGACACTGCCGATGCCGCAGGTCATTGTGTCTTAGTCATGCAAGGATCGCAGCTTGTGGGAGTCTTTACAGAGCGCGATATTGTTAGACTGACTGCCGCCAGAGCTTCCCTAATTAACGTCAAAATTGCCGATGTCGTCACGCAACCAGCCATTACCCTCAGACAATCAGAAGCTCACGATGTTTTCACGGCTCTTTCCTTGTTTCGTCAGCACCGAATTCGCCATTTGCCAATCATTGACGATAATGCAGGGGTAGTCGGAATTGTCACGCACGATAGTATTCGCAAAGCGTTGCAACCCGTTAATCTTCTAACGCGATTGCGATACGTCGCGGATGTGATGACATCCCAAGTCGTTCATGCGCCTATAACGGCTTCTGTTCTCGATTTAGCCCAAATCATGGCGAGTCAGCTAGTCAGCTGTGTCGTCATTACAGAACAGAGGGAAAACAAAATTGAGAACAAGCCAATAAAGACGCTTAATTCTCAATTCCCAATGCCCGTAGGCATTGTCACCGAGCGAGATGTGGTGCAGTTTCAGGCGATGGAATTAGACTTGTCGAAATTGCAGGCAAAAGACGTAATGAGTACACCCTTATTTTGTCTGCAACCCTCAGATTCCCTATGGGTTGCCCATCAAGAAATGCAGCGGCGGCGCGTGCGACGTCTGGTAGTTGCTAGCAATCAGGGCGAATTACTCGGCATTGTCTCCCAAACCAGCCTGCTACAAGTGCTGAACCCAGCGGATATGTACAATGTCATTGAGGTATTGCAGCAGGCAGTAGAAGAGCGTACCAAAGCATTAGAAAATAGCAACGAGCGATTGCGTTGTGAAATTGCTGAGCGCAAACGAGCTGAAAAGGCATTGCGACAAGCGCACGATAACTTAAAAAGACAAGTAGAGGAGCAAACTGCCGAATTAGCTCAAGCGAATGTGCTTCTCAAAAAGGACATTATTGAGCGTGTCGCAGTAGAGGCGGCTTTGCGGAAATCAGAGGCGCAAAAGACAGGATTAATCGCGTCTCTACAACAACAAGCCGAACATCTGGAACAAACTTTACACCAACTGCAAAAAACCCAAGCCCAGCTGATTCAAACAGAAAAAATGTCCAGTTTGGGGCAACTGGTAGCTGGTATTGCCCACGAAATTAACAATCCGATTAATTTTATTTACGGCAATCTCAGCTATGCCGGTCAATATGTCCAGGATTTGCTGAATCTGCTGCAACTTTATATCAAGCATCATCCTCAACCAGAACCGGAAATTCAAACAGAAATTGAGGCAATTGACCTAGATTTTTTGAAGACAGACCTCCCGAAACTTTTAGGCTCGATGAAGGTGGGAGCCAACCGTATCCGGGACTTGGTACTGTCCCTACGAAATTTCTCCCGATTGGATGAAGCGCAACAGAAATTTGTGAATATACACGACGGGATAAATAGTACTCTTCTGATATTACAAAATCAACTAGAAGCAAAAGCGGGACGCTCTGGGATTAAAATTATTAAAGAATATGGCAATCTCCCTGCTGTGGAGTGTTTGGGGGGGCAGATTAACCAGGTATTTATGAATATTCTCAGTAATGCCATTGATGCCCTCGAAGAGGTCTTTGCTAAGGAATCATGGGGGATGGCTCATGGGGAGGACAGTATCGATTCTCAACCCCCGACAATTTGGATACGCACCGAATTAGTCGGTAAAAATCAGGTAGCTATCAGGATTGAAGACAACGGAATTGGGATGACGGAAGCGGTACGGCGTCAAATGTTTGACCCTTTCTTCACAACGAAACCTGTGGGTAAAGGTACCGGCTTAGGATTATCAATTTGCTATCAGATTGTGGAAAAACACGGCGGTCAGCTGAAGTGTATTTCCGCACCCGGTGAGGGAACTGAGTTTGTAATTCAGATTCCAATCCGACAGACAACTCATACTGAGTGTGTCTATTCACCCCGTCGTCTGAAGCCTGCCATTGAGCGAAATGAAGAGCAACAGCTACACGGAGCTTAGCCAATGGGAGAAGGAATTAAAACAGAAAAATTTCTATTTTTCTGTTTTAATTATTGTGCTTCTCCAATAAGAGTAAAAGCCGCCCAGTCTTTCGGATCGGGGTGTTGCTTCATTGTTGTCAGCATTGCCTGACGCATCGCTTGCGCTTTGTCGGGATTCTTCTGAAGGTTTTGATAAAATTCGGTCATTAAGGATGCTGTAGGGGCGTCTGGAACCGACCAGAGGGACACAATTACACTGGGTATACCCGCAGTAATTAAGCTGCGAGATAGTCCGATAACGCCATCGCCGGTAATTTTGCCTCTGCCAGTGTCGCAAGCACTCAGCACGACTAGCTCAGCATTCAGTTTCATGTCTAGAATTTCGCTAGCGGTGAGTAAGCCAGTATCCTGCTCAGATGGAGCGAGAGCGATCGCACCCGGTACACCCAAACCTTGAAAATCATCCAGCAATCCATGTGTCGCCAGATGAATAATCTTCGCTTTGGGCATCTGTTGCGCGATCGCTATTTTGGTCGCTTGCTTGCCAATGAGCGGTTTGGTTTTGAGGAGAGAAGCGATCGCTTTTGCTTCCTGTTCCGCACCCGGTAGCTGAGATAACGGCTCCGGTTTCTCCCCAATTTTAGGAGCAATTTTAGGCATTGTAGGATTGCCTACCACTAGCACTTCCTTTCCCGATACACGTTGCCGTTGCTTGTGGGTTAGCTCCAGAACCTGAATAGCGGGTGCTGTCACAATAGTGTGTTGTTCGATGAAGTATTGGCCACTGGCATCTTGGAGTGCTGGGAAGGGAACTAGGAACAGCTCACGTTGAGGGATGAAAATAATTCGGTCGTTGGGGTCTTTTGGCAATAGGTCAGCAATCGGTTGAATCAGCAGTTGATGCAGTTGCTGTAATCGTTTATTAGTGCTGGTTTTATCCACTTTAGAGGCAACGGCAAGGCCACGACCTCTAACGCCGATGGAATCACGGCTGCTAGTAACAAGTTCTTCTAGAGAAATATTTTGTTTTTGCCACAGAGGTTTCAAGTCAGCCGTGCGAAACGTTACTTCACCTGTAGGCTTGATGACCCAAATATAAAGTTCTGATTCTTGAGCTTTTTGTTTACCTTGAACTTTGAATGTGTCGTAAATAATCGAATATTGAACGAGTGTCGAGGTTTGCGCTTTAGCAATTTGTTTAATTTGCTCAATGGTAAGAGGTTGAAGGTTAGAAGGTGGAGCTGAACCTTCAACCTGTAACCTGTCATCCTGCAACCTATCAGCGAGTAATTCCACAAAGGCTCGTGCCCTTCCCCGCTCCGCAATTTCCAGTGCTGGCTCAGTTTTACTCTGGGCAATGAGGACTTTTTGTAATGTCTGGTACGTACCAACTTGCCTTTCAAAGATTGACACTTTATTCGCATCGTTACTGCCTAAGCCCGCTCGAATAGATTCCAGAACCTTAATTCCATCCATTAAAATTGGCTCTGCGGTTACGAAATTGCCTTGTTTATAGAGAGTAAAACCTATATTTTGCAGCGCTATGCCTTCGCTTTCACGGTTTTGAATTTCTTGTGCGATCGCTAACTGTTGCTGAGAGTATTCAAGCGCTTTAGCATAGTCTCCAAGGCGACGGTAAGCCACTCCCAGATTACCTAGTAAAGCTCCTTCATTGCGTCGATCTTTGATTTCTCGTGCGATCGCCAAACTCTGCTGAGTATAATCAATCGCCTTGGTATAGTCATCTAAATAAAGATAAGCTGTTGCCAGATTGGCTAGTGCCGACCCCTCACTTCGTCGATTTTTAACTTCCTGTGCGATCGCTAACTGCTGCTGAGAGGATTCAATCGCTTTAGCATAGTCTCCAAGGTTACTGTAAGCCACTCCCAGATTGCCCAGTGCCGCCCCTTCGCTTCGTTGGTCTCCTATTTCCCGTGCGTTGGCTAACTGCTGCTGAAGGTAGTCAATCGCCTTGGCATAGTCTCCCAGGGAAACGTAAGCTGCTCCTAGATTGGCTACTGCCTTTCCCTCAGCTTGTGGATCTGGAAATCCATCTGCTGCAACGAGCGCCAATACCTGCTGAGAATACTCAATCCCCTTAGGGTAGTTTCCCAAGTTAAGGTAAATCCCTCCCAGATTGGCCAATGCCGCCCTCTCATTAAGTGGGTCTTCTATTTCTCGTGCGATCCCCAACTGCTGCTGAGTGTAATCAATCGCTTTGGCATAGTCACCTAGAGAGTCATGAACCAGTCCTATCCCTCCTAGCGCCAATGCCTCGCCTTTTCGGTTTTTGATGTTCCGGTAGATTAAGAGTGACTGTTCCAAAGACTGTAATGCCGCTGCCCATTGACTGGTAAAATACTGCCCAGCTCCTTGTTTACGTAGGCGATCTGCTTGAGTCTCATAAACCATGTCGATCTTTTCTAGGACCAACTCCTCGCCTCGGCGGTCTTTGAGTTCCTGGTAGATCAAGAGTGCCTGTTGCCAAGACTGTAATGCCGCTTCCTGTTGATTGGCAAGATACTGGTCAAATGCTTGCCCATCCAGTCGCTCTGCTTCCGCTTTCCTTGCATTTGGGGTTTGAGCCAACGCTTGGGGTGCTGTTAAGGGTGCTGGAAGATTGGCAACTGGTGTCACGCCATTGGCAACAAGCATGGCGAATAGCATCAGTCCGATTTTTGGGCGTCGCATGGCTGGGTCAACAGGTGTAGATGTGCGGCAGTAGCTACACTGTCATAGCCCAGACACAAAGATACTGTCCAGCGATCGCGGCTGTAACGAAGAGCGGATGCTAGATATTAAGACTTGCATTAGTGGCGGGATAGCGATCGCTATCCCGCGATTACCAATTAAGCATTCCAAATGCCGGAACCATCCACATCTAACGGTAGGAAAACCGTCATGACCTCACCTTGCTGGGGTCGTTGCCGTACAATCAGTTTTCCTCCTAACGCTTGGAAGAGATTTTTGGTGACGTTGAGATTGAGGCTCAAACATCCGGTTTCTGGCTGAAACATCAATAGCTGACCAATTGACTTGCACGTTGGTGGGTTGTTGTCTGCGGCTAGCGAGTTGCCGCTTTCGTCAGGTTGGTTTTGAGACTGGAGTTGCAATTTTAGCTGGTCTCCGGCGGGTGTCACCTCCACCTGAATATGACCGCCTGCGGGGATGCTGCGAGTGAAGTTTTCAATTAACCCAGTTAGTACCTGATCCAGCATGGCGGGATTACTGACAACAGCGGGGAGCTTTTGCGGTAATACCACCTCTAGGGTTAAGTTGCGACGATTTGCTTGTTTTTGCCAGCGAGGAATGCTGTTTTGGAAGACCTGCGCTACCGACATCGCAGTCAGGTGAACGGGCGAGCGCTTAACGGTTTCTGTTTCTAATTCCACCGCCCGGAAAAACAACTCCATGCGGTCAATTTGCTCGGTACACTCGCGATCGATCGCTTCCAAACGCCTGATGATGTCCGGTGCTAATTCGTTGCGGCGCTTCAGCAACAGCCGCGTTAAGGTGCGTATGGTACTCAGGGGCGTCCGTACTTCGTGGGCAAACGCTTGAAGTAATTCCACATCATTAGAATTTTGAATTTTAAATTTTGAATTTTCAATTAATTTAGGATTCAAAATTGGCAGTTCGGAATTATCTTCTAGCTCTTTACCTTTTGCTTCTTGCCCACACCCAAGACGGGATAAATCGGCGTCTTTCCGATCGCCTCTGATTTCTTCGGGCAAATGTTTCAACAGCAACCGGCTAAATTGCATAACGGTTCGATAATCGGGCGCTTGGGGTGCAAAGCGTTCGACTAAAGTTTCTAACTGACTCACTTGATGAAGGCTAGTCAGCAACAAGCGCGATCGCAAAGTTTGCCACGCTTGCTCCACCACTTGCGGATCAAAAGAATATTGGAAAGCTGGGGCACCTGTAATATCTTCTCCAACAACCATCACCAAACTAAACCGTGGTGTAAAAATTACGCAAAACTGTTCGCTTGTTAAGGGATCGGCAGGGATTAACGGGAAGTTGGAAGTGGATTGAGGTTCGTTTTCCTTTTGCTGAGTTGTTGCGGGAGGCAGCAGAAATGGCATTAATGCCAGAGGATTAAATCGCTCTGCTGTAAAAATTCCGGTATGAACGCGAGTCATTACCGCTGGGTGGCTCAGAACCGGCACAGGACCCGCTAAAACTAAGCCCAAGGTTTGTGGCGCATCAGGTTTAGCAGGTTCTAGAACTTGCAGCAACAATTGTTCCAAGGCAGCGATCGCTCCACACCACTCCCGCGAGGCACGGGCGTACTCTCGTGCCGTCCGGCTGGCAGGGCGCAATCCATGCGCTTTTTCTGCTGTCTGCTCTACAGAAGGCATAACAGAATTTGCCCCAGTTTGTTCGCTGTGTTCGCTCTGGGCTAATATTTCACTGATGGTTGGTAGTAACCACTTTTTTTGCACAAAGATCCACCCCTTTAACGGCAATCAACTGGCGGTGCGTCTTTAAACTACTTCTGATTATGAGCGTACCGATAGTTGCCCTCTATCGGTGGTGGTATAACCGAACGAATCAGTGGCAATTCCCGCGCTCTGTTCGGAAAAATTTCTCAGGGTCATCGGGGCAGAATCTCCCCATTCATGCTCTAGGAGCCGGTTCTCCCTGATAAAGGTCCGTTAATCTCTTGGCAACTCCTCTCCTTATAAAAGTAAGTTCATAAAAGATAAGTTCTTTCCCCTTCCCCGAAACAGAAGCAGCTTCGGGGTTAAGTTTACTGTATAAGACAAACTATAAGTGTCTTTCCACTCATGCTAAGGGGCAAGGAATAAAGGCATACAAAAAAATGAGCAAAAACCAAAAAGAGTTTTTCGTCAAAAAAACTGATGCAAAAAATGCATTAGGGTCAGACAGAAGAACATCTTTTACCCATCTGTTGATAGAGGAAATTTTACATCTCCAGGCTGATGAAAAGTGTAGAAAAAAACAGAAAGATAAGCAAAGTGCATAAATAAAAAATTGATTCTGTATTTGTGCTGACGGAAGTTATTGAATACTTCTAGGAGGAAAAAAATGACCCTCGACCAAAACAAGCGAGCTGTCGGCGTATTTTCTACACCTGAACAGGCGGAATATGCGCTCAACGAGCTTAGGGACTCTGGTTTTGCCATGAACACAGTTTCTGTGGTGGCACGGGATAGCACTCGGCAAGATGAGGTAGCTGGTGCTGAAGTCAACCCTTACGGAGGCGGCAATGAAGCCGGTGGGGGTGCAGCGGCGGGTGCCTTAGCAGGCGGTGCGGTCGGCGGTTTAGTTGGCGTCCTAGGAGCCTTAAGTGCGTTGGCAGTTCCGGGATTTGGTCCGGTTATCGCAGGAGGTGCGATCGCTTCTATTCTGGGAGATGCTTTAATCGGGGGTGCGGTTGGCGCTGCGACAGGTGGCATTGTCGGCACACTGATGGGTTTAGGAATTCCTGAAGAACAAGCCAAAGTTTACAACCACCGAGTCTCCCAAGGAGATTATTTAGTAATTGTCGAGGGTACGCAAGACGAAATTAATCGTGCTGAATCGATTTTGAACCGGCAAGGTATTCAGCATTGGGGTGTCTACAATGTGACTGGGGTTTCGGCGGTTCCTGACAATTATGGCGCTTCTTCCTCAACCCCCTTCGATCCGATCAGCAGCACGTATCCTTCCCCATTGGGACTCGATCCCCTGGCGACGGGTTATTCCTCTTCGTTAGGAATGAATCCGCTGGGTGCCGCCTCTCCCATCACCTATGTTCCTACAGAAGATAATGTCAATGACAGCGATTTCAGCCGACACAAGCGAGCCGTTGGTGCCTTTGTCAGCCGTCGGGATACGGAAGATGCACTTCACGAGCTGAGTAATTCTGGCTTTCCGATGAGTAAAGTTTCCGTCGTTGCCAGAGATGCAGACCCCCAGGATCAAATCGCTGGCGTTGAAATGAGCGATCGCGTTGATGACAATAACGTTGATGAAAGCGCAACCACAGGGGCGATCGCAGGGGGTGCTTTAGGCGGTCTGACGGGCCTATTACTCGGTTTGGGTGTATTGGCGATTCCCGGAGTTGGCCCGATTTTGTTGGCTGGTGCTACCGCAACTGCGATCGCAACCACCCTGGCGGGGAGTGGAATCGGCGCAGCCGCAGGTGGCTTGATTGGCGCACTGCTGGGTTTGGGAATTCCTGAAGATCGAGCGCAAGTTTATAACAATCTTGTGGCTCGCGGTGATTATCTGGTTATGGTAGATGGCACCGAAGACGATATCGAACGTGCCGAATCAGTTCTGAGCAATCGCGGCATTCAAGAGTGGGCTATCTACGATGTACCGCCTTCTACAACTTCGAGAACCGATTCCACTAACCGCATCATCGAACCTCAGGAGAATCTGACGGCTGTGAATGAGATTAAGTCTCAGGATAACGTGACCCAAGTAAGCGATCGCGTTACCATCGTTGACCATCGGCAATAGTTTTTCCACCTGGAACCCCACCCCCAACCCTCCCCGCTTACGGGGACGGGAACTGGAGCCGCAGGCGATGGCAGGGAGGGGTTCTTATATTACGGGGAATCAACCAGGCTGAATATTACCCATTAACGCCTCCACCAATCGTTGAAGATGGGCAGTTTCATGGGTTGCCATTACCGAGAGCCGAATTCGACTCGTAGGCACCGTGGGAGGACGAATCGCTGGGGCGAAAATGCCGGATGTTTTTAGTTGATGTCCCATTTTTAGCGCTGCTTCTGCACTTTCCAAGGGAAAGCAGAGAATGGGTGATTCAGAAGGCAGTAATTGTAGTGGTAACTTCTGGGCAATCTGCTGTTTGAGAAAATTGACATTACGCCACAGACTAGCGAGGCGTTCCGGTTCTTTTTGGATGATGCGAACTGCTTCCAATGCCGCAGCGGTATCAGCGGGTGAAAGAGCCGTGGTATAAATCCAACTAGGTGCCCGATTCCGCAAAAAGTCAATCACAGCCGAGTTGCCTGCGACATATCCACCCAAACTGCCTAAAGCTTTGCTGAGGGTGCCGATTTGAATTAACGGGACGTTGCTACAGCGAAAATGTTCTACACACCCAGCACCCGTTGCTCCGAGTACCCCTGTGGCATGAGCTTCATCAACGAGCAGCATACAGCTAAATTCCTCCGCCAGCTTTAACAGTCCCGGTAAGGGGCACAAATCGCCGTCCATACTGAAGACGCTGTCTGTAAGAATCAAGCATCGACGGTATTTTTCCCGGTGTAAATTCAGTTGGGTTTTTAACTCCTCAACATTGCAGTGAGGGTATTCAATAACCATTGCACCACTAAGAATTGCCCCATTTTTCAGACTGGAGTGATTGTACCCATCAGACACAATCAGGTCGCGTTTTCCGACTAAAGCCGCGATCGCTCCCAAGTTTGCCAGATATCCAGAACTAAAAACTAAGGCATCTTCAGTTTGTTTGAGGGATGCGATCGCTTTTTCCAATTCCCGATGCAGTTCCCGATGTCCGCTGAGTAACCGAGAACCCGTGCTACCCGTGCCAAATGTCTGAGTAGCCGCTACTGCGGCTTGGATGAGGCGTTCATCCCCCGCGAGTCCCAAGTAATCATTACTGGCAAAATTGATGACTTCACGCCCCTCCAGCAACACCGTCGCACCCGGACGACTAGCGATCGCTTGCACCGACCGATACCAATCTGCGCGGTGAATGGTGGCGAGGGATTGCTCTACCCAAGCGTAAGGATTCGTTGGCATTTCGATCGGTTATCGCACCTTTAACTTGCCTGTATAGCAGTTCTCACTTTGTTGCAACACACTCCTAACCTCACCCCCAATCCCCTCTCTCCACTTTTCGGTGAGGGGACAGTATTGAACCTCTTCCTGCTTGAGGGGAGGGGTAGGGGTGGGGTTAAACGGTACTGCATCCAAACGAGAATTGCTATAAAAGAAAATACCGGAAAAGTGGCAATTATGCTTCTCTCCTCCTAGACAAGCTACAGCGCGTCTCTACATTTTCTCCTGGAACAACTCGCAAGCTAAGCTGTCAAATTAGACGATTGAAAGCTGACCTCAGCACTTGATTCGGGTAAAGATGGACGCAGGCAAAGATAAGCAAGTGGTCCCAATAAAGGTACTAGCGCCACCGCCCAGAAAATTCGAGCATCCTTTATGTCCCGACGAGCCATATCATCGTCAAACAGTGACGTTAATGGAAACACCAGGCACATCAGACAAAAATCCAAACTGATGAGGTGAACGAATTCCCTGGTTTTAAACTGTTGAATATAATCTCCCCAATCTCCAGCAAATATTGCGTAGGCAAGTAAGCCAATCGTTGTTAACAGTAGGAAAATTCCTGTCCAACGGGAATCTAGAATTTTTAGTAATTTATCCTTCGGTCCAGAAAATTCTTGATTTGATTTTCGGAAAATTAAATAGGGGATCAAGCAAATCACACCCGTTCCATTTGCCCCAATGAAAGAAGGCCATGAGCGAAACGGTTGCGTTGTGCCATCAGCAAACATCAGACAAGCATAAATCATAGGCCAAACGCCCATGAGCCAGAAGATAGCCACAAGAATTGCATTCACATCTGCCAACTGGAATGTTAACAACTTCCAAACCAGCGAAAACGTCTCTGGTTGAGCAAGTGGATCTAACCATACGGTATAGACAAGAAATGTAATCCATATCAAGAACAAGGCAATTTTTCTGCCCATAATCTTGACCCATAACTTTATACATCAATTATTTAACTTTAAAAGTCAGATAACAGCACTTACCTCCGTCTTAAGTCACACCAACTTGCATTCAAAAGAAAGCCACAGCCTCTCCTTTCTTTCCTCCGCGTCCTCTGCGACCTCCGCGGTTTGTTCTCTCCTGAAAACCTCGAAAATTGTTCACACTCGTGTAGTGTTCGCAACAGACTCTGGTGCTGAACCAGCACCGGCTTCTGGTAAAGGTGGACGAATACAGAGATAGGCAAGGGGTCCCAGCAGAGGAACCAGCGATACTGCCCAAAAAACTGGGGGAATATTGAACCCTCGACGCGCCATATCATCGCCGAGAACGCTCGGAAACAACAGACAGAACATGCAAAAAGCCAAACTCATGCCATTGACAAAGCGATCGCTTTGGAATTGTTGAATAAACCCTGCCCAATCACCCGCAAGCAAGCCAAATGCTAGCAAGAAAAGCGTGCTGAAATTGAGGATAATACCCGTCCAGCGAGAATCAAAAACTTTCAGCAAGGTATCCTTTTGCCCGGAAAACTCTTGATTCGGTTCCCTCAATGCTAAATAAGGTATTAGGCTAATCACTCCCGTTCCCGCTGAACCCAAAGCAAAAGGCCAGAAACGAATCTTTTGCATCCTCCCATCGACGAACAAAAGACAGCTATAGATGAGTATCCAGATGCCAATCAGGGAAAATATAGAAAGGATAATTGGGTTGACCTGGGTCCACTGACCCGTCAATATATTTTTAATGAGCCTCAGTGTGTCTGGCGTAATTGGTGGTGCCAGCAGCAAAACATAGGAGATAAATCCAGCCCATAATAACCAAAGTGCTGTTTTTCTAGCCATATTTCCATCAAATTTTAATTTCTAGATTGTGCGGGTTGCCGTTCCGTGGAGAAAGCTTCGGCATTAGTTTCTGGTAAGGGAGGACGCAGGCAAAGATAAGCTAAAGCCCCAAACAAAGGAATCAGCACTACTATCCAAAAAAGTGTAGAATTCTTGATTCCCCGACGCGCCATATCATCTCCCAGAAGTGCGGGAAATATTAACCACAGCAGGCAGAAATCCAAACTCATGACATGAACGAAGCGATTTGTCTGGAACTGCTGAATATAATCTGCCCAATTCCCGCCCAATAAGCCATATACAACCAAACTCCCAGCACCGAATGTTAGCAAAAAACCAAGCCACCGGGAATCGAGTATTTTTAGAAATAAATTCTTTTCTCCGTGAAATTCCTGGTTGGGTTCTCGCAGTGCTAAATAAGGTAGCAAAGCAAACGCTCCGACTCCAAAAGAGAACGCCGAAAAAGGCCAAGCTTTTACCTTTTGCTGTTTGCCATCAATCAACATTAGGCAGGCGTAAATCATCGGTACGATGCCCAGCAGATTGAATAGAGCGACAACTAGGGGGTTAATCCCCGTCCATTGACCTGTAGAGAGATTTTTTATCAGTTCAAAAGTGCCTGGTTGTTCAGGAGGCGCTAATAGAAAGGCATAGGTAATAAATGCTGCCCAAAGCGACCAAAAGCCAACTTTTCTAACCATATCAATGAAAAATGAAAAGTAAAAATTAGAGCTAATCGAAATTAGCCATATTTATCGTTCGTGGTTCGTAGTGAACGGCTACCCAATAGCTAATCGCGATTAGCTATTGGGTAGCCGTTTTCTAAATTAAGCGGGTTGCGTAAGAGCATCAGAGAGATAATCGGCGGCAGCTTCAACGAGTGCGATCGCATTTTCGTACACCATCCGCGTTGGCCCCAAAACCCCCACACTTCCCACGGGTACTGAACCCTGCTGGTAAGTTGCAGAAATCAGCGTACAGGTACGCATCGGTTCTAAAGGATTTTCCGAACCAATCCGCACCGTCACCCGCGAACCAGAAGGTACATCTGAGATAGCCGTGACATCTGGTCTAGGCCATTCAAAGATTAAAGGCCACAGCTGGTCTTGTTCCTCTTCCAATAGGTGTATAAGCGTCTGCACTTGCTGTAACTCGGAAAATTCTGGCTGACGCAATACTTCAGCGACGCCGCGAACCATAATTGGGGTTATGGCAGGTTGAGAAGTGCGACGGATCAAGTCGGAGAGCAGATTTCGCAAAGAATCGACATATCGTTGAAATTCTCGGTCTAGTTCGCTCCAGTCTAAAGTTACCAATTCACTGAGCGATCGCCCCCGCAAGTGGCTATTCAGAAAATTCGATAAAATTTGCAACTCCCGATCTACAATTTCTGCGTCCGGTTGCTCATCCTCCGATTCTGAGAGCGGTAACTCCATTAAGACGCTAGTCGTCTCATAAGAATCCGTCACCACAATCAGCATCACCCTTCCCGGATCGAGCTGCACCAGTTGCAAATGCCGCAAACGATTAGTCCGAGTCTGCGGCATCGTGATCAGGGTAATATAACCGCTGAGCGTTGCCAGAATTTGCGCTGCACCCCGCAACACAGTCTCGAAACTCTGATGTTCCAAGTTCAAACGGTCTGTGAATAACTGCTCTACCTGACGCCCCAAGGCTTCAGAAGGCTTAATTAATTGATCGACATAAATTCGATAGCCAGAGTCAGAGGGAACCCGTCCAGCCGAGGTATGGGGTTGATAGAGCAACCCCGCTTTCTCTAAGACGCCCATTGCATTGCGAATCGTCGCTGGACTGACGCACAGATTATACTCGTCTACCAAAGCTTTTGAGCCGACTGGCTCAGCCGTCGCAATATAGTGACGGACAGTTGCCCAGAGAATACGTTGTTGACGGTCAGTCAGACTTACTTGCCTAGCCATTTAAACGAAAGCCGAATTGGATAGGGTTTTAAAAACAATTGGAAATTCCTGGACTTCTGATGATGAATTTCTCAGTAAGTCCGGCGCTCTTGTCAAGCAAGCAGCCGATTAAAATAGGATAGGTTAAAACAGAATAGCAGATGCTGCCTTCTGCCTGCCGGTTCGCCACACCCAGCCAGTAGAAGCATAACAGCCGCCGAACTCCAACCTTAGACATATCATGACGATCGATCGCAGAGTTAGGACATTATCGCTACCCGTAACTCTAGAGTCCACAGTCTCTATCAGGATTGTCTGTAGTCTACTCGACTGCATTGAAGTTTGTCAGCCAAAACCTCTAAATACTTATTTCGCTAGTAAAAATTAAAACAATATCGTGAACCGTATTTAATTAAAAAATCTAGCCCCAGCCTTTGTCCTTAGTAGGGAAGAAAGAGAATTCTTGTCCTCTTGTTGCAGGAAAGGGGTTGGGGAAGAGGTTTCAGCTTCAAGATAGTTTTGCACTGGGATCGTTAGTATTGGGAAATCGTCGGATCAACTCGGAGCGAGTAGGCATCGATGCCACCAGCAACATTTTTGACATTGGTGAAGCCTTGCATTTGGAGCCACTGGCACATCTGAGCCGAACGGATGCCATGATGGCAGAGGACCAACGTCTCGGCGTGCGGATCGAACTGGGCGTGGATTTGGTCAGCCCAGTCGGCAAATTCCGACAAAGGGAGGTTTTCAAAACCCTCAATGCTGGCGATCGCAACTTCCTGTGGTTCTCGCACATCCACCAATTGCAGACTCTCAGGGGAATCGGCAAGACGGCTGGCAAGTTCTTCTACGCTAATCTGGGGAATATCTTGGCGAAAAGATTGAGCAGACATGAGGTTGTGCAACGCTGGAGATTAACTAAGATTTTAATAGTTGGCAGTCCGATGAGCTGAAATAATAGGTTCTGGCATCGGGATTAGTGTTCTTAGCTGAATCGCGCTCACCCAAGGTCTACATTTCACCATGAAGCGACGCTCGTTTTTCTACGTTCTGGCAGCTGGCGTTTTAGTGCTGCTGTTAATTGGTGCCGGTGGCTTTTACTGGCTGAGGGCAAACAGTCCTCTCGCCCTTCTAGGGGGTGGGGAGGTGACGAACCCATCTGCCACCATATTTGTGCCGAAAAAGGCACCCGTAATGGTGTCATTGCTTGTGAATCCAGATCGGTTGGAAGGGTTGCGGCAGGCTGTAGCGCGTCCCGCGAACCGCAAGCGATCGCGTGCAGAACTCAACCAATTTAAACAAAGCTTACTCGCGAACACGGATCTGGACTATCGCCGAGATATCCAACCCTGGCTGGGGGATGAAATCACGCTGGCTCTCACCAGCTTAGATATCGATCGCACCCGTGACAATGGAGAGCAGCGCGGGCTGCTACTGGCTGTCACCACCAAAAATCCGCAACGCAGCCGCGAGTTTGTGGATTTGTTCTGGCAGAAGCAAGCAAATGTTGAGACAGATTTAGTCTTTGAGACTTATAAAGGTGTCAAGCTGATTTATAAGAATCAAGAGTCGGTCGTCAAAACTCAAGATGCTGGAAATAAAGGCTTTTACAACCGCGATAGATCGGCATTGCCAAAAGACGCAATAAACCGCGCCTCAGCTCAAAACTCGGTTGCTACCGCAGTTGTTGGCGATCGCTTTGTGTTGTTTGCCAATAATCCTAGGGTGCTGAAAGAAGCCATTAATAATGTGCAAGCGCCCAATCTCAGCCTCAGCGATTCAACTTCTTATCAGCGGGCAATCGAAAGCATCTCTCAGCCGAAAATTGGTCTGACTTATGTGAATCTACCCGCGCTGGCGAAGTTGCTGGGGAACAATTCACAGATGGAAATTGACCCAACCTATGAGAGTTTAGCGATCGCCATCTCTCCAAAAACTCAAGGATTGCTGGCAGAAACCGCTTTATTAGCGGCTACCGGACAGGAAATCCCCCCGACAACTCCCAGCCTATCTCAACCAGTCGGAGCGTTGCAGTATCTACCAGAGAAAATAGCGATCGCAGCTTCTGGGAGTAACTTAGAGCAACTGTGGACTCAACTCACTTCTGGATTAGATAGCGATGATAGCCTTGTCCAACTGATCGATCAACCCATCGCGAATCTCCAAGCTCGTTGGGGCATTGATTTAAAGCAAGATATCTTTAGTTGGGTGCAAGGCGAGTACGCTTTAGGAATGCTACCTCGTGCCGACCGCAAAGATTCAGATTGGATTTTTGTCGCCGAGAAATCAGCAACGACAAAAGCAGAGGCGGCAATCGATCGTCTAGACGCTGTTGCCAAACAGCAAGGGTTGAGCGTTAGCTCATTTACCCTGGAGAATCAACCGATCTCTGCCTGGACACAACTCACAACCACTGCCGATAAGAATCAGGGTGAAGACCAAGATTCAGTCAAGCTAGAGGCACAGGTGAAAGGAGTTCACGCCAGTATTGGCAAATACGAGATTTTCACCACTTCGATCGAAGCAATGAATCAAGCGATTAAGGCTCCTGATAATTCTCTCGTCAAGAGCGATCGCTTCCAGGCAAACATCACCTCTTTACCCCAGCCAAATAACGGCTATTTGTATCTAGACTGGGCATCTAGTCAGGCGTTTTTAGAGCGTCAGCTGCCCATTGTCAGAGTGGTGGAACTGGTGGCAAAACCGTTATTTAACGAGCTAAATTCGCTTGCCTTTAGCAGCTACGGCAGCGATGACGGGGTTCGCCGCAGTAAAGTCTTCCTCCGTCTAGGTGCTAAGGCTGAGGAATGATTCGCACATCCGAGTTGGGGCAAGGGAATCGGTAATCAGTAATCGCTAAAAACTTCCCGCCTCCCCCGCTGCTGAGTCATATCATGTCCACTAAATTTCCATAATTTCCCGGAACCCCAAGAAAGCTATCTCTTGGGGTTCTTTATTCTTTGAGCTACTGTGTATACACAAGTCTTCTTGAACTGCCAGTTCCGTTTTGCTCCCCAAGCCTTGTTTGTAGTCAGTAAAACAGTTACAACGAACCTAAACGCAACTGAATTTAAACCGAAAAAATGCCCAGCCTCTGCTGTCTAGTTGCCGATATCGCCCACGAAATTAACGATTCTGTGAATTTTATTTATGGCAACCTGGTTTAGACCAATAATTATATCCGAGACCTTCTTGAAATCTGACGCCTCTATCAATTAAAAGGCAGATAGAATTCAGCAAATTGTCTTGAATTTGTGAAATTTCTCATGGTTAGATGAAGCTGAGATGAAGCTGGTTGAGATTCACGAAGGCCTTTAAGTGACGCTAATTTTTTTAATCCGTATAAAAATGCACTAAATTTGGTACCGCTTTGGTTCATAGTTTTTCAGTACTAGCCAAGCAATAATTCGGAGGAAGTCAAAGCTGCATCTTTAAATTACAAGTAAACTGGAACTTAGTCATAGATTTACGTGACTATACAGTAGATTCGCGGTTTTTTTGCTTTTCACTTCAAAAAAATCTAACAAGTACCATGACAAAAAAAACGGCTAATGGTATAATTCCGCAATCTTTAGGGTTATTTGAATTATTGCCGGTACTTGTCTTGGCTAATTATTTACATTTAAACGAAATTAATACAGTGCGGGAAATTAACGCAGCGGTGGTTAATATCAGTGGTCGTCAGCGGATGTTATCTCAACGCACGGCACTGTTCGCCTTAAGACTGGTCTGTACAAAAGATATTGCCGAGCAAGAGAAATTGCGCTCTACTTTGCAAGCTGACCTGGATTTGATGGAACGGTCGCATAGTGGTTTAATCGAGGGCAATCCGGAGATGAAACTACCAGGTCAACCATCACCCGTTGTTTGGTCAATGTACTTTAAGCCACCGCTAAATTTAGACCAGCACATACGCCAATATATCGCGCAAGCAAGAGCGATCGCCCAAGCAACCCCTGAAGAACTAACCTCCGACAATCCGCATCTACGTTACATTCTTACAGAGTCTTCTACCAACCTGCTTGAGGCTCTAGATGCAGTGGTGAGCCAATATCAACAAGAAAGTGATATTGAACAACTCGCCCTTAATATTCATCAAGCGGAACTCTACGAGCAAAGTTGTGCCACCGCTGCCCAAGCTGTTGCTCAATCAAAGCATTTAGAGCAAGCTTTGCACGACCTGCAACAAGTCCAATCCCAACTCGTTGAAAAAGAAAAAATGTCCAATTTGGGATGTTTGGTAGCAGGGGTGGCTCACGAAATCAACAACCCTGTTAGCTTTATCTATGGGAACCTAAATTATGCAGTTGACTATGTGCAAAATTTGCTGGATTTAGTGACGCTTTACGAGCAAGAGTGCCCCAATCCTAGCTGCTTGATGCAAGAAAAAATCGCAGAAATCGACATAGATTTTCTCAGAGAAGATCTCCCTAAAGTGATGTCTTCAATGGAAATAGGGGCAAAGCGTATTCATCAGATTGTGCTATCGTTGCGAAATTTTTCTCGCAATGATGAACAGGTTATGCAGCAGGTGAACCTTCACGAAGGGATTGATAATACCCTGCTGATTTTGCAAAACCGACTAAAAGCACATGGCAACCATGCAGAAATTGAAGTGATTAAAGAGTATGCTGATTTACCTTTGGTGGAATGTTACCCAGGGCAAATGAGCCAGGTATTTATGAATTTGCTCGGCAATGCGATTGATGAGTTAGAGCGTTACAGTAGCGAAATCCTAAATAAAGGTTCTATTTCGGGGGTTCGCAGTTCGGATGAATTACTCAACAAACCCAGTCAAATTTTGATTCGCACAGAACTGACTTCTTCCAATACGATTATTGTGCGGATTGCTGATAACGGGCAGGGCATGAATGAAGATGTTAAAGCCCGATTATTTGAGCCATTTTTTACCACCAAGCCTGTCGGTAAAGGTACTGGGCTAGGGTTATCCATTAGCTATCAGATTGTAGTAGAGAAGCACAAAGGTTCGCTTAATTGCGTATCGGTACCTGGACAAGGAACAGAATTTTGTATTGAGATTCCCGTGTGGCACACCCAGGAAGAATCAACGCTTAACAGAAGAAATCAACTTTTGGCAAGTTAACAGCCGTGAGAGCGCACCATTTTTGTAAAAAGTGCGAATGGAATTCTCCAGAGATATTTAGCCAAGGAAAAAAGTTGTATTTTATTGATACAGCTTTTGTTGTTAATTGTTCATTCTCATGTCTAACTTACCGCCGCTGAATACCGAAACGATTTGGGCTATCCTGAACGATGAAATTGATGATGCCACAGTGAACCAACTGGTGTGGCAATGCTTGGGTTATCGCTACGACACAGGGGCGAATCAATGGGACGCGAGCGAAGTTCCCCCAGAATGGCGAGATGAATATCCACAACCGCCTGATTTTATTGAGAACCGTCCACCAACGGTGAAGCTAACTCGCTCGATTCCGGCAGAAAACAAGCAGCTACTAAAAGAACAACTCGGCTTTAAAGGCTACAAATTAGGTGAATTTGGTCCCAGACAGACTCGTCGGGCAACAGCGGCGAATTGGCTGTTGAGCTATATGCAAACCACCCGTTCAACTAAGTCATACTAAGCGGGACTCAAATCACCACTGCCCACGCCCTAAACTATAAACAAGTTATCGGGAGTGGATAAATCCCAGGATTGGCTGACTCCCGGTAGCAAATTCATTGAATGGAGACTAATTCAGGTGGAGACAAACCAGAATGTGCCCGTTGAACACCAAAATGTACCCGAAGGGCACCGGGGGCTGCACGACTTTTTGTATAGCTCCGACGACGAACACGGTGCCCCTGAGATAGCGACTCCTGTCGATCTCGAAAACGATGGAACTGAAGTGCTACCGCTTCAGAGTTGGTGCGATCGCGTCCAGAATGCGAAAATCGCTGGGGTGTACGCTGTGTTAGATACCCAATACCAGACGCAATATATCGGCTACTCGCGGAATGTACTGCTTTCCCTGAATGGTCATGTCGCTCAAAATGGGAGAGAAACTTGCGCGTTTGTGCGGGTGCAGGCGTTCAAGTTCCCGAAACGCACGGACATGGAAAATTTGCGAGAGGCGTGGATTTCCGAACTCGGCAGCGTTCCGCCTGGTAACGCTGAGGTCAGTGAGATGTGGGCTAGCACGGTGGGCGAAGTTGCAAAAGCAGCCATGTCGCCCGAAGAGCGCAACGCCTATGAGGAGAAAAAGCTCAAACTTCGCAAGGCGATGGCAGATAGCACGCTCACTAAGGATCTGGCAGATGCCGAGGAAAGTGATGCCAAGAGGCAGCAAAAGCTAGAAGCGGCAGTGAATAACGACGACTGGAGTGCTGTCATCGAGGGACAGACGCGGGAAACTCATTCGTAATCGTGAAAAAACACCCAAATGTCCTCATTTGGGTGTGAAAAGGCAGGGATTCAATCAAAATTAAAAAGTCATCAGGTAAAAAATTAGGAATCGATAATTTTGACTACCCTTTCGATAGAACGTCTGCCATTAGGCAAGGTAATAATTAATTGATTCGTATTCAAATTTAGAGTATAAGTGTACCGACCGTTTTTGGCGACATAAACATTCCTCTTTGGAGAAGAAACAGGGAGAAGAATGCTACCTTTGCCATTCTTCGCACGACCCACGTAGAAGGTGCCTTTGCGAGTGTAACAAATCCCTACATAATGATTGGTTGTTTCGACAGAGAAACCTTCTGCGATGTCGTTGATGCAATCGTTAGAAGCAGCTATTTGGATTGGGCGATCGCTTGCACCGGAAGCACTTTTTGTGAGTTCTGCTGCTTGTACTGTTGGTGCTAAAAATAATAATGCTCCCGCGTTTGCTAAAGCGAGTTTCAATGCTTGTTTGCCATTCAATCCAAGTTTCACGGATGCCATTTCATTTTCTTCCTTTGACAGAGCGTAATCAAGTGAGTAATCGTTTTGTTTAAGGATTAGCTGAAAAAATGAATTTTCGTACTAAAACTAAAAGCTGAACACCCACTATTATGCCTGAAACAAAACTAACAACTAAATAGTGAGAGTTGCTGCTATAGTATTACTCCAAACTATTAATTAACTTTTCAATAGAACGTCTGCCATTTGGGAGCTTAATAACGAGCTGACTCTTACTCATGTCCACCGTGTAAGTGTACGGACCGTTTTTAGCCGTAAATACATTACGGTTGTAAGAAGTAAGAGGAACAGTTATACCACCACGCCCATTCTTGGCATAACCGACATAAGTGTGGGGATTATCTCCGCCGCAAATATACACTAAGTAGTTTTTCGTTTCAGCAGCAACGAAAGTACTTTCATCTCTATGACAACCCACCTCTGTTTGAGCTAGTTCGATAGAGTGGGAAGTCGATAAAGTTTGAGATGCAGGTTGCTGAGAAGTGAAAGCAACCTTCTCGGCACTTTTTTCAGTTAGTTGTACAGCACCTACTGAAGGTGCTAAGAATAATAATGCTCCTGTGCTAGCTAAAGCTAATTTCAAAGCCTGTTTGCAATTGAATTCAGATTTCGTAAATACCATTAATTTGACCTTCTTTGTAAGATAATAACCGTAAGATTACGGTTGTTTTTTGGGGAACTATCTGTTTGTCGATAGTTTTATCTTCAGAAGGGCGCAAGGCATTTCCAGAAATCCCAGAAATCTTTTGCGAGTAAACTAGGCAGGAAGCAATAAATCTTGATTTTTAGCCTTCGTATTCGCTATCGATTTCAATGTCAAGGGTTTCTTCATCAAATCGGATGTAGAGAATATTTGGGCGACAGCAAACTTGGCAATCTTCAATATACGACTGCTGACCCCCAGCACTTAGGTCAACAAATGTAACGTTTGGTTCGCCGCAATAGGCACAAAAATACTCAGATGTTGATTGCATTTAATTTATTCCTCTAATCATCGTTATTGAGTCCATCGCAACACTCTTTCATTAACGATGGTTTGATTCCCTTGAATAATGCGTAGCTGGCTTTGGGTAAGAATATAACGGGTATTACCTTGAACAGCAACAAACTGACCACTACTGTTACTAGGAATCGTCACATTAATGCTGTTTTGGGTTCCATTTTTGGCACCCCCAACAAAGGCTAAAGTACCCCCCTTAGCCGCACAGATATGGGCGAAATAATTTCTAGTTTCAGCAGCACGGTATAAAGATGTATTCGGTGGGCAGCGGGTGTTCAGAAGTTGAGCAAGTTCAATCGAATTGGAAGTTGATAAGGGTTTAACCTGGAGAATTTCTGCTGTGTTTTGCAGGGAAAATTCAAAGCGATCGCTCTCGGCACTCTGTTCTCCAGCGTACACCGAAGAGGTCAGGAATAAAAATGCTCCTACGCCCGCCAAAGCTTGTTTTAACATCTGCTTATCCTTGGTTGCTTGCTCTATTCAATTTATAAAAAAAAATCCCCACCAGTACAGCGTCTGGTGGGGGAAAATCTGATAAATGGAACGATTATTTAATTCCCACTTGCATTCTGTAACTGGCGTTTCCTCTAGTCCCGCCAACAACGATCTTATAGTCCCCGCTTCTAGGCAATGTGCCGCTCCAGCTAGTTGCCTCTTGTGCAATAATTCGCCCATTCGGAGCTACGATATCAAAAACAGCGTTGTCTTCAAGAGAGGTAATGCCGATCGTCATTTTCTGGCGTACCTTGGCACCCAGCAGATAAATATCTCTCGTTCCTCGCACGACTGAGTATTCTACAACTGCTGAGCTTTTCCCTTTTGCAAATCGAACCCGCTGGGTGCGACCTTGCGGTTGAGCTGCCAAAACAGTTGGTTCAACTGCCGCAGCACCTGTGGAAGTTACGGTTTTGGCGATCGCTTCTACAGAGGGAATCAAGCACAAAAGCGCTCCTGCACCTACTAGAGTGAGTTTAAAAGCAAATTTACGATTAAATTGAGGTTTTACGAATACCATCTGTTAGCCTGCCTTGGGAGAATAAAACTCTTCTTAGAGTCTCACTGGACTTTCTAACAACTACATCTGTGCGATCGCTGTTTTCATAAAATGCCAGAATCGGCTTATCCGTGTCCTTACGGTCGTAATCACCCCGTAGGCTAGGTTAAGCAGGGTGAAGCCTCCCGAAAATGAGCCTTAGCGTCGGCTAGATGCTTCTGGAGGGTTGCGACTGGTAATGGCCCTTGCAAGTGGTTCCAAGGCAAAACTTGATCTAACGACCAACTGGCGTGGATGTAGGAATCGAGATCCGGCAGTTGTCCTCGCAGTTCTTTAAAGGCACGGCGGTAGCTGCCTAGAGAGTCGCCGTAGTGTCGCGTCAGTTCTAAAAGATGGGAAAGTCGGCGATCGCCTCTCGATATTAAAGCTTGGATTGCTGACCAATTATAGCTTTCCGGTCGAAACTCAATGCCTTCGCGGCGCAATTGCTTCTCTAAACTTTTCAGCCGCTTTTCGGCGTCCCGATTCACTCCAAACCACTGAAACGGTGTATGAGCTTTAGGGACAAAAGTGCTGCATCCGAGTGTCAAGCGTAACCCAGGTGCGGCTTTTTTGAGCGATCGCATCATCGCCACAGTTGCTTCTAAATCTTCGGGTTCCTCCCCCGGAACTCCCACCATTCCATAGAGTTTGAGGTTGCTTAATCCACCTGCTTTGGCATTGATTGCAGCTTGGATGATTTCTTCATTCGTCAGCTTTTTATTGATAATCTGCCGCAATCGTTCCGAACCGCTTTCTACGGCAATGGTGAGCGATCGCGTGTCTCGTTTTGCTAAAGTTTGAGCTAGCTGTACCGTCACCGTATTCGTCCGCACCGAAGCAATGCTGAGGCGGACATCGTCGTACTTTGGCTGGCTCAAATAATCCAGTAGGGTTTCAAACTCTGGGTGTTGCGTAACAGACGCCCCCAATAATCCCAGCCGATTCGTCACCGCCAATCCCCGATCGATGGCTGGAATCAGCGAAGTTTCCAAACTCGCTGTCCGAAACGGCAATGTTAGATAACTCGCCAAACAGAAGCGGCACATTTCCGGGCAACTCCGTACCACTTCCACCATATAAATATTTTCCCACGCCGCCTTCTCTGTCACCACAGTGGAAGCGGAAAGCGTATTTCCCCGATAGGTTTGCTTTTCAATGACGGCGGGAATCTCCGCATCTACGGGCAAAATTGACTGGATCGAGCCATCCGGCGAGTGATATTCAACTTGATACAAACTAGGAATATAGATTCCTGGTACTTGCGCCAAACGCCTTAGTTGAGCTTGTCGGGTAGCGTTTCTAACTTCTTTATACGTATCAATAAAATTGCCGAGTAGATTTTCACCATCTCCCAGCAAAATGACATCAAAAAAGTCAGCAAAAGGTTCTGGATTGGCAGTTAATACGGGTCCTCCTCCAAATACGAGGGGATGATTGTCATCACGCGCAGATGCTCGATTCGGAATCTCTAGCAATTCCAACAAATTGAGGATATTGACATAATCCAATTCCCAAGAAAGGGAAAATCCGACTAATTCAGGCGATCGCAGCCGCGGCTCATGAGTATCTGTAAATAGGCGGCTGACTTCAAGATCGGAGCGCATTGCCAAAGACGCCCACACCACTTGATAGCCTAGGCTAGTGATGCCAACGCTGTACTCATTCGGGAAGGCAAATATAGTTCGGATGGCGTCGGTGTCAGGCGTCGCGGGTGTAAATAAAAGACGTTCTGCGGCAAAAACTCCAGACATCACAGGCAAGTAAAACCTTAAAAGATTATCCTATTCATATTTAATTTTAAGCGATAAAATTATCAGATTAAAAATTAAGGTTAACAAGTTGGCAGCAATAACCGGAAAAGATTGAATGTAAAAACCGTACACCAACCACAAAAACACTCCCGAACAGAAAATAATCAACATTTCCAGGGAAACATCTTTGGCTGATTTTGTTTGCCATACTTTAAACAATTGAGGCAAAAAAGCTACAGTGGTCAAAGTTGCCGCCAAAAATCCCAAACCCGTCACAAAATCCATGCTACTGCCAATTGATTTGCAAAAAAAATTATAGATAAGATTTAACTATAGCAGTCCTATATGATTCGTGAATGCGAGAACCCCGACTTCTTTAAGAAGTCGGGGTTCTGAAGTGATTTGTAATCTCTCTTCTTTCTCTTTCTTCGCGTCCTATAGCGCTAACGCGCATCCGCGCCGCTTCGCGAACGCTAAGGCGTCTAAGCGCTAACGCGCAGGCTCCGCCAATGCGGTTCGTTAATAGAGATTGTGTTCAATGAATCTCAAATCCGGAATTGACTAGAAAACAATAAGCCTGCGTCCGCAGGCTTATTCTGTATAGACGCAGACTAAAGTCTGATGGAAGCAGTGCATCCATCTAAAATACAACTTGGCATCCCTGCATTGAGGGAACAACCGCACAGATGACTGCATTCGCGATAAAACCCAGACCTAAAGAAAAACCACTAACCAAGAGGATTGTTAAAGCTAATAATCCAAAAGGGCTACTTTCTAAAGGTTTTAATGACGGGAAAAATTCACTGAATACATGAAACCCATCCAGAGGAGGAATAGGCAGCATATTAAAGAGAAACAAGCTCAAATTGATAGACGCACCCAGGTAGAGAAATTCAGAACTCAGAATTTTTGTCGAGAACAAACTGAAATCCAATTTTAGAATTAAAAGAAACAGAATGCCCAAGCCTAGATTTAATAAAGGGCCAGCGATAGAAACCAAAATATTGCTAATTTTCTTATGGCGAAAGCGTGCGGGATTGATAGGCATTTGTCCCCACGCCATACCAGCAATGCAAAGAAAAATAATTGACTCCCATCCCATGTGAATCACTGGATTCAAGGTCATGTGTCCGCTTTTTTTGGGGGTGTCATCACCTTGACTTAAAGCAGCTATACCATGAGCGAGTTCGTGTAGCGTCACTGAAGCCACAACAAGGATGATAATTCTTAGAAAGAGTATAGTATCGGTCAGAATTGTTTCAATTAACATCGCTTGACCTCGATAAGGCGGTAATACAGCAACCCAAAACGAAATAAAATCAACAATCAATTGACTGACAGAACTTACTGCACCCAGTAGTTTTGCTCGCAATCTTCATAACTTATGTATTTATCTGCTTGGTGGCTGAAGATTACGCACAAACGTTAAGCAAATTGTCCATGATGGATTGGCACCAGAAGGGCGATCGCTTATACTGATCCCAGCGGGTGCATCTGTCTTAGGAAGGATATTTTGAGCTACAAACCGAAGTTACTGTTTTCCAGATAAGTTCCCAAAAAGCGATCCCCCTGAGAAATGTTCTTGGCAAACATTTTTCAGGGGGGATCGCCGACTTCAGCGCTAACCCGCTCCTCTCAAAGCTAGATTTTTATCAAATACCACGTCCGCTCCTCTAATAAGCTCAGCCAGAGAGCAAGAAGCTGATAATTAGGAGTTTGGTAGAAAATGCCTTGAGATTTGCCCCATTTCTTGAAGTTACTTAAGCTATCAACCAACAAGGTCTAGAACAAAGCTTGGAACTGGATGACTTTAGGTGTATTCTTTGACGGAATAAAAAAATAACAATTTGACAAAAAGCGAATAAGTTCACATTGTGTAGGCACAGATCCCGGATTCAAGCCATAAAATAGGCAACAATAAGCAGGGAATTTTGCGCCAGAAGTTTTTGGTGATTGAGGAGTTGACGTGACCAAGTTCATCTCAAGACTGAAGGATTTATCAGGCAAGTTCAATGCGGGGGTGTCAAATGAACCAGTCGAGACTCCTGTAGGTAATAAAGAAGAACCAGTCGATACTCCGATTGATGGCAAGGAACAAGACGAAGGACACGCAGACGCATCACGACATCGTCGGGAATTGAAGCGAAATCTCTTGCGGCTGAAGCGCTTCTCCACTCAGGAGCTTCCTAAAATTGTCAAGAAGCCATTCACTGGAGAAAACCCACTCCATCATCAGCGTCGATTTTGGATTGGTTTAGGTGTGGGAGGAGGAGCGATCGCGCTTTTGACTGCTGCGTGGTCGCTGGAGAGTAGCTTACCCGATACCAGCGATGCCTTAACCTTGATGCGACCAGAGACTTTGACGATCAAAGCCTCAAACAACAAAATACTTCAACAAATCGGCCCAGCGACTCGCGAAACCCTCAAAATTGACAAAATTCCCAAGCAGCTAATTCAAGCTTTCATTGCGATAGAAGACAGACGCTTTTACAAACACCAGGGAGTTGATTACCAGGGAGTTTTAAGGGCAGCCTTTTCTAACTTGATAGCAAGAGATGTTGTAGAAGGCGGTAGTACCATCACCCAACAGCTGGCGAGGATGGTTTTTCTCGATCAGGAGCGTAGCGTCTGGCGCAAGCTGAAGGAAGTCCGAACCGCTCAAAAAATCGAAAATGAAAACACCAAAGATCAAATTCTAGAACGTTACTTAAATTTGGTCTATTTGGGAGAAGGTGCTTATGGCGTGGCAGATGCGGCTTGGGTTTACTTTTCTAAGCCGGTGTACGAACTAACCTTATCGGAAATGGCGACACTTGCCGCCATCCCACCAGCACCCAATCAATATTCGCCCATTAAAAATCCACAAGTGATTAAAGAGCGCCGCAATCTGGTATTACAACAGATGCAGCAGGCAGGGTTCATTACAGCCGCCGAAGCCGAGAAAGCGATCGCTGACACCCTGATAACAAAACCCAGCCGTCCTAAGCGGCTCGAAAGGTTTGCCCCTTATTTCACCGAATACATCCAACAAGAACTGCCCAAGCACGTCTCGCCAGCAGCGATTAAGGCTGGAGGATTAACAGTAGAAACCACCCTGAAGCCAGAATGGCAGGAAGCGGCGGAAAAGGCCGTTATCGAAACCGTTGAAAACCGCGGTCGCGGTCAAAACTTCGAGCAAGCCGCCCTTGTGGCGCTCGATCCGCGTACCGGCGAGATTCGGGCAATGGTCGGGGGAAAAGATTTTTATAAGCAACAGTTTAATCGCGTTACTCAGGCACAGCGCCAGCCCGGTTCGACATTTAAAGCGTTTGTATACACGACAGCAATGGCTGCCGGTTTCACGCCCTATCGCGGCTACCTGGACGCTCCCTACAAAGTAGACGGCTATACCCCCAAAAACTACAGCGAAGAGTACCGGGGCTGGATCTCCATGCGTGATGCCCTGATTGGCTCAATCAATACTGTTGCTGTCAAAGTTTTGGTCGATGTGGGATGGGATACGGTGATCGATGTTGCCCACAAAATGGGCATTGAATCAGAACTGAAGCCGACCTATTCCACCGCCCTCGGTGCTTCTGAAGTGAATCTGCTGGAACTCACCAGTGCGTATGGCACCTTTGCGACAAAAGGGATGCATACCAAAAATTACGGCATTCGTCGCGTTCTTGACCGACGCGGGAACGTTATCTACGAAGCGAAGTTTAAGCCCGACCGTGTCCTCCAAGAAGATACGTCTGCGATTATGACCTGGTTGCTGCGGGGTGTCGTGAATGAGGGGACGGGTCGCGCCGCCTCTCTAAACGATCGACCCGTTGCTGGGAAAACGGGCACCTCGGACGAGGCGCGTGACCTGTGGTTTATTGGCTACATCCCCCAAATAGTTGCAGGTGTCTGGCTGGGCAACGATGACAACAAACCGACTTGGGGCGCGAGCAGTACAGCCGCTTACACCTGGAATAAATTCATGGTGGAAGTAGTAAAAGATATCCCGGTCGAGAAGTTTCCAGATCGACCCACCGATCTGGAAGGACGTAAAGCCCAGCTCACGATCAAGCCTATCAAGCCTAAAAGCATCTTCTCTGGAAGCATCATCTCCAAAAACAGTGACGACGATGACACACCCCGGCGTAGCCGATCTCGTCGGCCTACGGATAGCGATGATAGCTCTAGCGAAGAAACTCCCCGGCGTAGACGCTACCGTACTAGCAGCGTCCAAAGCTCCGAGAGCGCGCCTCGGCGGAGACGGCGTCGCAGCCAAGAAGTCCAGCCTCAAGAAGAATCTAGACCTCGCTACCGTCGTTCTCGCCGCCAAGTAAGTACCAATTCTCAAAGCCAAGAGAGTTCAAGCAATAGCAGCCGTCGCTACCGCCGTTCTCGTCGCCAAGCAAGCACAAGCTCTCAGGAGTCGGCACCCGTTCGGCGTTCTGTTCGCAGAAGGGCATCATCAGATTCTACTTCTAGCACTGCACAGCCAAGGAGAAGACGAACTTACAATTCTGCGCCAACCGCTCCACGGGCACCGAGGAGAACAGCGGATGCCGCCCCACCTCCTGCTCCGCCAGCAGCGCGGAAGGAATAATTAGGCACGGTCAGAATCCACTTCCTAACTCTCAGGCGCGATCGCGAAAACAATGGGGATCAAACTCAGGGGTGATAGACGATCCCCTGAGTTTTGGTACGATAACCAAAAATCGATAAGAGGGTTACAAAGAATGCATTTATTGATGGAAGTTGCTACGAATACGCCCCATTTTCCAGTCTCTGCTACTGCTGTGTACGCGGTAGGTTTTATTGCCGCTGTAAGTATCGGTTCCGTTGCGTGGTATAACTCTAAGCGCCCTGTGGGTTGGGAAGATAAAGAGCGCCCGGATATTGTGCCTGAAGTTAAGAAAGAGGCAAATCCCGGTGTAGGCAAGCCTAGCGCGTAACTCTCTAACAGGAAAATTTTTAGAAAACCTATAAAGATTGTAGAGACATTGCGTTCAACGTCTTTACCGCTTATACAAACGTAGGGCAGGGGTATACCCTGCCCTACAGCGTTATTTTTGGAGACAACGAGATAAAACACCTTGGCTCGAAAAAAGGCTAGCGCAGCGGCTCGAAAAAAGGCTAGCGCAGTGCTAGAGCCGAGCGCAGGGTGACATTTAAATCGGTGTTGGGGTTAACGACAACAACATCAACTCGTTTTTTGCCTAACAGCAGTCCGCCTAAGGCACCCAAACCAGCACCTCCCAAAATTTCTTCAGTTGCGATCGCTCTGTCTCCAGTCAAAGCACCGATTGCGGCTGCGGCGGCTCCACCAACGGCGGCACCTTTCAAAATGGAACTGGTATTCGTTCCCCGGCTAACTTGTTCGGTGCGAGTAATCACTCTGGAAGAGGCATTGATATACTGCCGTTTCCCGTTGTTGAAAACTAATTCTCTAGCAACAAACTGGGAACCGCCTCTCGTCGCGGGTTGCAGTTGACCAATCACCTGAGTTCCTGCCGGAATTAAGATAGTTCCGCGAGTATTTCTGACATTTGTTGCCACCGTCAGCGTTAAAGGCATCGTTTCCTTCGGAGACACAACGATTTTATTTGCCTTGTTATAGCGCAAGGGGAGGGTTGTGCCTGAAGGAATGCTGACTTGGGAGACGGGTGGAGGCGGAAATTCGTAATATTGGGCAGCAGCAGGCGCAGGCACGACGAAGGGGGCAGCTGCACCGGCGGTCATTGTCAATGCCATGAGTGCAGCGGTTCCTGATTTCCAGCGATTGAAGCGAGACATAGGGAACACTCTCAGCAATTATACGGATAAGGGTCAAGACGCTTTGCGGCTGAATTTGTTTCTTGACAATTGCACTAATTTAGTGCATTACGAAGGAAAAATAGAGGGCGATGGGGAAAAAACTCCTCTCCGAAGTGGTTACTGTGTACACACAAGTCTTCTTGAACTTGCAAGTCCCGTTTTGATCCCCCCAACCCCCCTTAAAAAGGGGGGAAATAAAGTCAAAGTCCCCCTTTTTAAGGGGGATTTAGGGGGATCGATCAATGTTTAGCGCAGAGCGACTGTGACTGGCAGCTGAGAACCCAGGGTGACAGTCCTCAAATCAAGGCTGGGATTAACGGAGATGACATCAACCGATTTGCGTCCCCAAAATAGCCCAGCTAAAGCGCCCAAGCCTGAGCCACCCAAGACTTCTTCAGTCGCGATCGCTTTGTCGCCAACCAGTGCTGCGATCGCGGATGCAGCGGCTCCACCCAAGGCGGCACCTTTCAAAATTGTGTTAGTTCTAGAACCTTTTTTGATTTGTTCAGTTCTCGTCACAATTTGAGAAGTGGCATTGATTGCCCGAGTCCCATCTAAGGGGAGAACAATTTGTGTAGCAACAAATCGAGAGCCTTGACCAGCGGGTTCTAATTGACCCAGAATCTTTGTTCCTGCTGGAATCAAAGTTGTCCCGTAACTGCTTTTAACCGTTGATGAAACTGTTAAAGTTAAAGGCACTTTTTCGGTTCGAGATAGCAAGATTTTTTCAGCCGTTCCGTCATATCTAACAGGAATAGAAGCTCCAGAAGAAATTACAGTCTTGGTCTGAGATGGGTTGCTGGCACGAGGGACTGTAGGGACAGGAACATTGATGGGTACAGCGCCAACAGAACCGGCAAATGTGCCCAGAGCCATCAATACCAAAACGCCAGCCTTTAAGTTGTTTAAGGAAGTCATAAATAGGGAACTCACGAACTTTGTGTATTTTCACTGATACCTTCTTAGAAGTTCGTGGGTTCAAAAAGTTTCTGCAAAATAAAACTTTTTTCGGTGAGATATTAAGCCTTAATTAGCTGTATCAATTCCTGAAACAGGTAAAACAATCTATCTTCAATGTGCGATCGCGCTGTTCGGGAAGAATTGTAAAAAATGCGATCGCACTTTCTAGGCGAGGTGGAGAAAGAATGCGATCGCACTACAGTTACCATCTTTTCCGCTTCTCAATCTCAGCAATGGGTAACAACAAGCTATCCTCTATCTCCTGTCGCACCTCACGGCTCACATAACAATCGCTATTTAGGCACTGCACCAGCAACCAAATTGCATCGTAATACTGAGAAAGTAATTTTATTTGGTTTTCGTTAAACTGCCAATCGTGACCAATATTACGATGCTTAATCATCACTTCTCTTAATTTTTCAGCCCAAGCTATAGCGTTTGCTTTCCACCATTGCTTATTTGGTGCCCAGTCTTTCGATTTAGGTAATTTAGGTAATTGATCTCTAAGTTGTTGCAGCAAGTTCTCTAGTTCTGGCTCACCGCCGAGGTTGAGGGCGTGGTCGAGGGCGTGGTCGAGGTTGAGGGCGCTGTCGAGGTGGAGGGCAAGGGCGAGGGCGCGGTTGAGGGCGCTGTCGAGGTAAAGGGACGTGTCGAGGTGGAGGGCAAGGGCGCTGTCGAGGTGGAGGGCAAGGGCGAGGTCGAGGTCGAGGTCGAGGGCGCGGGCGGCGTAAAAAGCGCGGACTGCTGACTTATACTTATATGGAATTTGGACTGACAGAGATTTCTTACTTACCCACATTAGGAACTGCTGCAACTTCTCATCAGTAGCTACAATCCCATCAACTTGATGTTGCATTAACTGTAGTAACCGATCTGCACTTGGCGACATCCCAACCGCTAGAAAGAAAACTTCTCGCCAGCGTTTTTCAGTAATGTGATTAACTAGACTTTGCAACGCCTCTTCTGATGACTGTTTTACAACAACAGTTTCTCTAGCAGTGAAATACTCGTGAAATGTTAGATGGGAAAACGAGTAAATCGCTTTAGCTCGTTCCACTACTAGACCATGATGATGCTCAATTGAGCGTAAAACTTCCTCACTGTCCAGTTGCAATGCTTCCTCATCAGTATTAGCACCAGGTAAATTCCGGATGTAATTTGTAATATATTGCTCGGCTACTTTCTGTTTAAAGAAATAGTCACTTTGCTCAAACGTAGCCAGGGCAATTTTGCTGAGTAAATCTTCCTTACGCTGAACTGATAACTTTTTATAAACTTGAGCGCGTTGAATCCCGCGCTTGGCATCCCATTTTTTCAGCAATGCATCCAGTCCTTCTTTGTATAGTTCAGAACGATTCGCTGGAAAATCCCCTGATTCTTCAAATGCCAAACATAGCAGCGTTAACAGCAGCGGACTTGTGGCGAGTTCGTTGATCCGCTCATTGTCTTCGAGGCGTTCGATAAAAGTCTCTGATTTTACAGCTTTATTCTTAAACCAGTTGCTTGCAAAGGTAGCAATTTGCTCGCTATCAAAATCAGCAACTTCTACCTCTGTGAACTTCTCAAATGTATATTCCCGTGCTGCGATACGGCAGGTCATCACAAAGTGGTTTTCACGATACTGATCGGAGAAAACCCGAATCTCCTTTAAGACGCGCTTATTGTCTTCCTCTCTAACTTCATCTAGCCCATCCAGTAAAATCAATGCTCTGCTGTGTTTAATTACATTTTGTAGAGACGTGATTAATTGCGTCTCTACAACCCCGCAACTCGCGAATTGCTGAGTGATGTATTCTAATAAGCCTGGTTTATTAGCGGCTTCAGCAAACTCTTTGAGGGTAATAAAAATTGGCACGCGATCAGCCTGAAACTCGCCCTGATTGCACTGAATCGCTAAATACTTCAAAAATGTGGTCTTGCCAGCCCCAGGCTTCCCCAAGATCATCAGCTTGGTATATTTCTCGACTGCCTCTAGTCCTGGGACTCGTTCTTCAGTGATTCTGCCCAGTCCAAAGCGATCAACATCCTCAAAGTTGCACTCTTGCAGTAATTCAGAAATATCTTTGCGCGTGCGCCCAGTAATTTTCTCCAGAATGTTGACGTTAGTGTAGATATCATTCAACCCAATGGGGTGAGTCATATCCAGCACCCGCATTGTCCCGCAGTCTTCTTGAATGTTGGGTTTTATCTTTTCGCGTACTTCTTGCACCAGTGCGGCGATATCAATGCTGTTATCTTGATTAGCTGCTATTTCTGGTTCTCTGGGTGGCTGGGCGACTATTTCTTCCCACTCAAAACCCAGCTTTTCACAAATCTGCTTAAAATTGTTGCGGTCAATTCGCTTACCTTTAAAGAATTTGTCACCAGTTTGGCGACTCATTCCTAAATCTTCTGCCAAAGCCATCTGAGTCAAAGATTTCTGTTTCAAAGCTCTTTTTGCTTTCTCAATGCCGTCTGGTGATGCCTGAAGCGATCGCCCTGTCATATTGCTACTAAAAATCTTTCGTCTATTTTACTCACCTCAATCGGTGCCAATTGCCAAACTCATACAACTCATACACAAAGTCATAACTTCTCTAACTGTTACACACACTGGATCGCAGCCATCGTATCGAGATGATGTAAGAAACGAGCTGGAAGGTGAATTTATGACAGCATTTATACTTAATGTCTTACTTGTAATGCTGATTGAAGAGTCTGCTAAGGCAGGCTTCCGGAAGCTTAAAAAAAGTAAGGCTGTCAGACACCGGATTTCGGTGTTGTGGTTTTGTCTCTATATCAGATGGCGATCGCGCAAATAATCAACCGGGCGAATGGAATTCGCGGCTACACAGACGAAACCCGCCTGCGCGGGTTTGAGTTTTTTAGGATGATCGGTAGGACGCGATCGCGTAACCTAGCCTTAAAAGCGCGAATTGATAAGTTAGCACTTTGCGATCGCATCTCCCCTACATATGAAGAAGGCTTGGAAATCATTGCAGTTGCTTCTTGGATGATTCGGGAAGAAATAGAACAGAAGGATAGGCGCAAAGCCGAGATAGAGCAATAGCTAACAGCATTTCTAAAACCCGCGCAGGCGGGTTTCGTTTGTATAGGCGCGAATTTCATTCGCCACGAATATTTTGATTCAGCAGAAATTTTTACATCAAATTCGGTCTTAATTGCCAAAAACCTGATTTTTCAACCGTTAAACTAAACAATAGTGCAGATGTACTGCTACTTCTCATAAAAGGTATGGCGCTATAGCCTGAATGATCCCACAGCAACTGGTTCTCAAAAATTTCCTCAGCTACCGCGAGGCTACCTTAGAGTTTAGCGGTCTACATACCGCCTGTATTTGCGGTTCTAATGGTGCGGGTAAATCTTCCCTCTTGGAAGCGATCACCTGGACGATTTGGGGTGAAAGCCGCGCTGCAACAGAAGACGATGTCATCCACGCCGGGGCGAAAGAAGTTCGGGTTGATTTCACCTTCCAATGCGATCGCCAAACCTATCGCATCATTCGCACCCGCATCCGGGGACAAGGTGGATCGCTGGAATTTCAAGTCCAATCATCCGGCGATTTTCGCTCTTTAACCGGGCGCGGAATCCGGGCGACGCAGGAAGCGATCGTCCATCACCTCAAGCTGGATTACGACACTTTTGTGAATTCGGCTTATCTGCGTCAAGGACGGGCGGATGAGTTTATGCTCAAGCGTCCCAGCGAACGGAAAGAAATTCTCGCGGATTTGCTGAAACTGTCTCAATATGAAGAATTGGCAGAACAGGCGAAAGATTTATCCCGCCAATTAAAAGGACAGGCGGAGCAATTGGATCAGAATTTGCAGACGATCAAGCAACAACTGCAACAAAAAGATGCGATCGCTCAACAACAACCAATTCTGGAAACTCAACTGGCAGAATTACAGCAAGCCCAAGCTGTTGACAATGAAAAAGTCCAAAGTCTGCTCGCAATCCAGCATCAGCGGCAAACTTGGGAACAACAACTAAGCTTTGTTCGCCAGCAATATCAAAATCTCACCAAAGATTGCGATCGCTATCGCCAAGAAATTGCCACAACTCAACTGCAACAGCAACAATTAGAAGCTTTACTGAATCAAAAAGACCAAATTACCGCTGGGTATGCTCACTACCAAGATTTGCAAACCCAGGAAGAAACGCTCACCGCGAAGTCACAAGCTTACCAAGATGCCCAACAGCAACGGCAACAACTCCAACGACAGCTTGAGCGGCAAATTAACGAACTTAACCTGCAACTGCGACAAGCTCAAGGACAACTAGAAGCGGTACGGCAATCTAGGGCAGATATTCAGCAAATCCTCAGCCGCACCGAAGAAGTAGAAGCCGGATTAAAACAACTCCAAGAGGCGCGGGGTTACGTCAGTTATCTCGATCGGTTGCAGTTACAAGTTGCTCCTTTGGTGCAACGTCGCGGACAGGTGCAGATGGAACTCGATCGCTCTCAAGCGCGATTATCTGCCAGATTAGAAGAACTTCGCAAATCCGCCGCTCAGTTGCAAGACAGGCAAAAACGCTTACCTCAATTGCAACAGCAATTACAACAAGTTCAAAGTCAAATTCAGCAACTTGACAAAAAGCGCGTCTATCAGGAAAGGGTGCAGGAGAAAGAACTGCAACAGCGGAGTTCTCGCGATCGCCTTCAGGCGGCTCAAAAAGAATGCGAAACTAAACTTGCAGAAATCGACCAAAAGCTGCAACTGATCCAGACGCCAAATGCGAGTTGTCCTTTATGCGATCGCCCTCTTGACGAACACCACTGGCAGCTAGTGGTGCAAAAAACCCACGATCAGCAACAGGGAATTCAAGATCAATTCTGGGATGTAGAGGGGCTACTCGCGGTCTGTGAGTACCAGCTACAGGGGTTGCGGAAGGAAATTACCGAAATTGCCCAAGCACTGGCAAACTACGATTCCTTGCGCGAACAACGGGGACAGTTAGCAGCGGAAAGTTCCGCGATGGCTGAAATCCAGACGCGCCTGCAACAAATTGAGGTAGAAAAGCAACAAATTGAGCGATCGCTTTCCTCCGGTAACTATGCACCCGATCGACAAGAAGAACTGCGCCACCTTGAGCAACAGTTGCAACAACTTAACTACAATGAGCAAGACCATGCCCTCGCCAGAGGTGAGGTAGAGCGGTGGCGCTGGGCAGAAATTAAGCAAGCAGAAATTAAACAAGCCCAGCGGCGTCAAGCTCAAATAGACGCTCAGATGCCAGAATTGGTGGCGAAAATTGCGAATCTGCAATCGCAAATGCAACAACTGCAAGTGAATTCGGAATTATCGCGGCAGATTGAAGCACTCGATCGAGAGATGGCGGAAATTGGTTACGAGCGATCGCAGCACGACGCCCTCAGAACCGCTTTACGCAAGTCTCAGTCGTGGCAAGTCCGCTATCAGGAACTTGCTTCCGCGCAACAGCAATATCCTTCTTTGTTAAAGCGATCGCAAGATTTGGAGCAATCGTTGCAAATGCGATCGCAAGATTTGCAACAGATGACGACTCAGATAGACACCAGCGTTCGACAGTTGCAACAAACACCGGATACGAAAGCCGAAATTACAACGATTGAACAGCAGATACAGCGGCGGCGTCTGCAACTCGACGAGAAGCAACGCCAGTTAGGAAGCTTGCAACAACAACAACATTATCTAGAAACGCTCCAAAATCAGCATGACGCACTCACTGCTCAACACGCCAAGGTGCGGCAGCAATATCGCGTTTACCAGGAACTAGGGCAAGCTTTTGGCAAAAATGGTATCCAGACGCTGATGATTGAGAATATTCTGCCTCAATTGGAAGCAGAAACGAATACTCTCCTCTCTCGGCTCAGTGGGAACCAGTTACACGTACAGTTTGTTACTCAGAAAGCAGGGCGGAGTGGACGCTCTGCAAAAAAAGCTACCAAAATGATTGACACTTTAGATATTTTAATTGCCGATGCTCGCGGCACCCGCCCTTATGAAACTTATTCTGGCGGGGAAGCGTTTCGGATTAACTTTGCGATTCGTCTAGCTTTAGCGAAATTGTTGGCGCAGCGTGCGGGAACGGCATTGCAAATGCTGATTATCGATGAGGGATTTGGCACCCAAGATGCGGAAGGATGCGATCGCTTGATTGCCGCAATTAATGCGATCGCGCCTGACTTCGCCTGCATCCTCACCGTCACCCATATGCCGCAATTCAAAGAAGCCTTCCAGACTCGGATTGAAGTGTATAAAACCCCCAGCGGTTCTCACTTGAGCTTGGTGCTGTAGGAACTTAGCCCCCTAATCGCGTTCCCTACGGTGTAGAAGTTGGCAGAACTCTCTCCAAACGCCTCTCCGAAGCGGAGCGGGGCTTTGAAGATGGCTGGAGGGTTAGGTAAGTGCAACCCGAACCCTAATGTTCGGACTTCTCACCCTAGTTCACCCACTCAGGCGATACCCATCGCTCCGGGGAACGCTACGATCAAAGTAAGAGGAAAGAAAAACCCAACAGCATCTTCCTCCAGGCTGAATTTTCAGCCATTCTTCTCACTCCTAAGGGAGGACTTAATGATTCGATTTCTGGTTAGCGTGCTTGTGTTCGTGATCGACACGCTTTATCGCGATCGCCCTTACCAGCGCTTCTACGTGCTAGAAACAGTGGCTCGCGTCCCCTACTTTTCCTTCCTATCGGTTTTACACCTTTACGAAACTCTTGGCTGGTGGCGAAAAGCGGACTGGCTCAAGGTTCACTTTGCGGAATCTTGGAATGAAATGCACCACCTGCTGATTATGGAATCGTTAGGGGGAAACCAACATTGGAGCGATCGCTTCCTTGCCCAAACCACAGCCCTGTTCTACTACTGGGTAGTTGTAGGACTTTACATCGCGTCGCCCCGCACCGCCTATAACTTCATGGAAATGGTGGAAGAACACGCCCATCATACCTACGACGCCTTCTTGCGCGAGCATGAAGCCGAATTGAAAACCAAACCCGCGCCCCAAGTTGCGATCAACTACTACCGGGACGGCGATCTCTACCTATTTGATGAATTTCAAACCGGCGTAGTCCCCGAATCTCGCCGCCCTGCGGTTGATAACCTCTATGACGTTTTCGTCAACATCCGGGATGACGAAGGCGAACACGTCAAAACCATGATGGCGTGTCAAAAAGCGGATGCTCAGAAAACCTTTAAGAGTCCCCACTCTCTCCCTTATTCGGAACAGCAGGTTGTACTGCCTCTAGTGACAGACGCTGAGCTTGAGCGCGAGTTAGCTGATTCTCCCTTTTAAGTAGTAGTTAATTGGCTATTCTCTTGCTTGCTAGCCGGTGCTAGAGCATTAGTAGCGGAATTTTAAAGAACCCCACCCCAAACCTTCCCGCTGGGGTGGAGTTCTTTAATTTGCATTTTTTAAAAGGCTGAAGATGCTCTCGATTTTTTGAGCTAACACGCACACAGTTGAGCATTATTCCCCAAAACACCAGGCAAAAAAGATCAAGATCCCTACCATCATCAACCAGTGGGGGATTGATACTAAATTCAAAATGCTCAAAGGAAATAACACTAAAACTTCCGAGAAGAACCAGCTGGTGACAAACAGCAGCATCATCAAGATAACGAGGGGCACACAACCTCCTACAAAATAGGGCAACAAAATACTGCAACAAAAAATTGGTGATTCATGTGGCAGACATACATCTGGCACCTATACTGCCAATAGAGAGAACCGTTTTGATTACAACTATAAGTAGGCTTATCTATATTCCGTACTCATCTACGGAGAGAAAATAAATACCGTAGTTGAGAAGAGGTACTTGCCATGCAATTTAGGCGTTTTGGAATTCTCGCTTTACTGACCGTTTTCAGCGCTACAGCCGTTTTAGCAAAAGAAGCAAATTTTGACCGTTTGATTGTTGATGGAAGTGGCAAGGCATCTGTGACTGGTTATACCAGCGGAGCATTCTCCCTGTCAGCGATCGCGAATCGCGATCGCCAGAACAACCCCTGTATTGGTTATGGGGGCGACGAAACTCCCGACCATATCATGGTGGTGAAGAAAGGTTTCCCCAATCTGACAGTAAAAGTAAATACTGGAGGCAAGGACAGCACTCTAGTCATCAAGGGGCCTGATGGTACCATTCGCTGTGGCGATGACACGGGTTCCAACAAAGATGCGAGTATCACAGACTCAGACTGGAAATCAGGCAACTATAGTATTTGGGTAGGTTCCATCAAAGAGCGGCAAAGATGGGATTATACGCTTTCTGTGCAACCAGAATAGAACCCCAGATTTTTTAGATGATTTAGAGTCTAAGTCTTGACCTGTCATCATTCTCACACCGCCATCCAAAATTTAAAACTTCGGTGCGGTTCCCCTACCTTAGAAACTCACTCGGAACGATATGATAGTGAGTGGTCTGTAGTGCCAAAATGGATATCCACTCGTGCTATCTACGCTTCTAGCTGACTTTCGCATCATCTTCGAGCGCGATCCAGCAGCCCGTAACTGGCTGGAGGTTTTATTTTGCTATCCCGGTTTGCAAGCGCTGCTATTTCATCGCCTTGCACACTGGCTAAGACTACTGGGAATCCCCTTCATCCCCCGGTTGATTTCCCACTTAGCTCGCTTTTTTACCGGCATTGAAATCCACCCTGGTGCCGTAATCGGGCGGGGCGTTTTTATTGACCACGGCATGGGTGTGGTAATTGGTGAAACCGCCATTGTGGGAGATTATGCTCTGATCTATCAGGGCGTTACGCTAGGCGGTACTGGGAAAGAAAGTGGCAAGCGTCACCCTACCTTGGGGGAAAATGTCGTAGTCGGTGCTGGTGCCAAAGTTCTCGGCAATCTTCAAATCGGCAATAATGTCCGCATTGGTGCTGGCTCGGTTGTATTGCGCGATGTTCCTTCGGATTGTACGGTAGTAGGCGTTCCGGGTCGGATTCTTTATCGTTCCGGCGTCCGCGTGAATCCCTTAGAACATGGAAGCCTTCCCGATTCTGAGGCTGCGGTAATTCGGGCTTTGGTTGACCGTCTGGAAGCACTAGAACAACAGGTACAAGAGTTACAACAACCGGCTCATGCCTCAATGCCTGTTCCCTTAGGAGCCGGACATCATGTATCGGATATCCCAGCCGCCGCCGCACCCAGTTGTCGTGTGCAAGATGGATTGATCCGGCAATTCTTAGATGGTTCTGGGATTTGAATAATTAAAAATTAGGAATTAAAAATGGAATTTCTCAATTTGGAATTTTGCGTTTTTAATTCTTACGGATTTACGGCTTGAATAGACCAAGCTTGAGAACTATCGAGGCGATAAAGACATCGGTTTTGGGGATCGCCTCGCAACTCCAAATGATCGACCTGTACGGGTTCTAGTAGTAGGAGACAAAAACTCTCTAGCGGCTTTTGGGGGTCGGGTGGCGGCGGAGAAAAAGTGCTGACATCGGCTCTCCTTTCTCTGGGATGGGGCCAACCAAATTGCAGGCGAGCGGCGTCGGAAAGGTCTTGCCAAGACACCTGACGCGCTTGCTGGAGCAGAGAATCAGGATAATTGGCTCCTACCAGCGTCAGCGTCCCAGCGAGGCGAAATTGTTCGCGAGTGGTGGTAAAGTACCAGCAAGCTTCTGCCCAAGGGTGATGCTCGATTTGATCGGCTTTCTGGCTGCGAGAATCGGTGACAAATTTTAATTGGTTGGTATTGTCTAAAAATCCCCGAAAGACGAGCGTGCGGTTAGCAGGACGCCCATCAGCCTGGATGGTGGCTAGCTGTAAGTAGCGAGAATGGGGTTCGCTACGGTTACGGTGTAGGGCACCCGAAAGAAGCGATCGCCAGGGAGCAAGCATCATCGTCAAGAGTTCATCCCCATTACCAATTACCCATTTTCCAAAATATCAGTTTAGTATCTTGAGTTGTTTAATTGCCGTTTCCTAGCGCTCCTTTAACGGATTTGGAAAAATTAACGCGATCGCAATCTGGTAACTTTGCGACTTGCTGCCCTCCGAATTTGATGAGCCAAATGACTGCGACAGGGAGTATTTGTCACTGGGAAGATCCTGTCTGTTGCGCTCGTGAAATAAGTTTGCTGTTGAACGTTTGCACCGCCTCTCAAAAAGGCAATTGAAAGCAAGACAGTAATCTCAAACGATGGGAAAGGGCGGCTGACAATCGCCCTTAATTTTTGCCTTTTGACGCTCTTGTAACTATTACGACTGTGACCAATTGAGCCGCTCAATGGGATATTTTACTGTACCAATTTTATCTAGAAAGCCACACGGATAGCGCAATTTCCTCGATTTTTCAAGCTTTGACCCCATATCTGCGATCGCGTATAGTAAGTGATCTGTGAATTTTCCCAAAACCAATCAGACTTGACCTATGGTTCGAGAGCTTGAGCGAGTAATCCAGACGAGCCGGTTTCCTGAAACGGCACCGGCTGCGAATCCTGTATTTTTTAGGACGTACAGCCGTCGCACCCAATCGGGGCGCGAGACTTGGGATGAAGTGTGCGATCGCACGATTAGGGCGTTGACGAAGCTTGGCAAGCTCACCCCTAAAGAAGCTGACACGATCGATCGCATGCAGCGCCAGATGAAAGCTCTTGCCTCTGGACGTTGGCTGTGGGTGGGCGGCAGCGAGTGGATTGAAAGACCCGAAAACTTCTCAGGAGCCTACAACTGCACCAGCACCAATGTAGTAGACTGGCGTGCCTTCGGTCTGATGATGGATTTGGCAATGATGGGGTGTGGCACTGGAGCCGTTCTCGAACCAAAATACATTAAGCAACTGCCACAAATTCGCAATCGCCTTGTGGTGACGGTACAAGGTGAGATTGGCTCTACTCCTGCGTTGCAGCGCCGCGAACTGACAGAAGTGAAAGTAGAGGGCGAAAAAGTCAAAATTTACGTCGGAGACAGTCGCCAAGGCTGGGTTAAGTCTTATCAAACTTTGCTGGAATTATCGAGCGATGAGCGCTTCACAGCAGAAGTACAGGTATCCATCGACCTCAGCGATGTCCGAGCAGCTGGAGAACCCCTCAAAGGCTTTGGTGGCGTTGCCAATCCCGTGAAGTTGTCAGGTCTTTACGAACGTTGCGCGTCAATTTTAAATAAAGCTCTAGGAAGGCGTCTGAATTCGGTTGAGTGCTGTTTATTAATAGATGAAGCCGCCGTTGTCGTGGTTGCTGGCAACGTCAGGCGCTCAGCTGGAATGAGGCAAGGTTCTAGCGATGATGAAAAATTTGCCGACGCGAAAGGCAATCTTTGGCAGCAAGATGAAAACGGCAACTGGCGCATCGATCCAGAACGGGATGCGCTTCGCATGGCAAATCACACTAGAGTTTTTCACCACAAACCCACTCTAGAAGAATGCCTTGCCTCCGTTCGTCAGCAGCATTATTCCGGGGAAGGCGCAATTCAATGGGCAGGAGAAGCAGTAGCAAGAGCCAACTGCGATCTATTAGAAACCCCTGAGCTGAAAACTGATTTTCTGCAAGCTTATAGTCAAGGTAGCGCTGAACAGTGGTTAGGAGAACACTACCCCGACCTATCTCCTGATGAGATAGAGCATCGATTAGCTCGTGTTGGTTTGAATCCTTGCGGTAGCTTAGATTTTGCCGCCTAACCTGGGAACAGGTTAGATAGTCAGAGGGTGAATTGCTGGAAGCCTAAACACCCAAAAAGGTGCAAGGTAATCAGCAGCCAAGCTCCAGATGTAAGGCAGGTAGCCCCAGAGCTGGAGAAGGTTCAGAGACTAGACCTGCGGGAAACCAATAATGGTCAGATAGCGCCCTCCACCTAGACCAGGTGAAGATATAGTCCGAGACCACTAGAAATAGTGGATAACAAAACCGGAAATCATCGGCTCAAACTTCCACTGCAACCTTTCGGAGGTTCATCTCAATCAAATTGACCCACATAACTATAAAGAACAAGAGGAAGCTTTCACGGCTGGAGCATTATCAGTCGCCTCACTGCTCAATCACGAATTTGTCGAAGAACGCTATCGAAAGTCACGGGAACTCGATCCAATTGTGGGAGTTTCTTTCACAGGATTATTTGATTTCTTTGTGAATGCCTTTGGTGTGGATTGGTTGCGCTGGTGGGAAGCAGGGAGACCGGAAACAGAGGCAGGACTAAGCTTTAAGAAACAGGAGCAGGAATATTTGACGCGCTGGCGGGAAACGGTGCATCAAGTGGTGTGGGATTATTGCGATCGCCACGGCATCAAACGCCCCAACCGCTGCACCACGGTTCAGCCTTCCGGGACAAAATCCTTGCTGACAGGCGCTTCACCGGGCTGGCATCCGCCAAAAGCTCAACGTTTTCTGCGCCGGATCACCTTCAGAAAGAATGACCCAGTTGCTCTGGCGTGTATTGACTACGGGTACAACGTGATTCCGTCTCAGTCTGATAAAGATGAAAACGGCAATCTCCTGAACGATCCCTTCGATCCCAGATGCTCGGAATGGCTGGTAGAAATCCCCGTTGCTGTCGCTTGGGCGGATTTACCGGGAGCCGATCAAATCGAGATTGGCAAGTTTAACGCGATCGCGCAAGTGGATTTTTATATGCAAGTTCAAAAATTCTTTGTGCGTCACAACACCTCCGCGACCATCGAGTTGCGCGAGAGCGAGATCGAAGCGTTAGGCACTCGGATTTACGAAGCAATCCGAGACGATCAGGGTTACATCTCAGCAGCGCTTCTAGCTCGCTTCGACGATCATCAGACGTTTCCGCGCTTGCCGTTTGAGCCAATCGCCAAAGAGCAGTATGAGCAGATAGTCCAGGAAGTCGAAAAGCGACGCCAGACCGAAAATTTTCATGCTGCCTTAAGTCGCTACGATTCAGGCTATTTAATGGAAGTCGGTCCCGCTGGGTGCGACTCGGATAAGTGCTTATTCTCCGACCAAAAGTCTGGCTAGAGGCGTAAACCTTGTTTTTGGGAAGAAGCGATCGCATCTTCCCATACCACTACCCGCAATCGGACACGCTACGATCGACGGATAGACATCAGTTACTATCAGGCAGCAACAGGAGACTCTCAATGTTTCTCGATGAACTAACCCCGCTCTTTAAAGAATTCACTCAGCACCCAGGCGCTTTCTTAGGCGGATTGGTTTCTGGTTTACTCCGCATCAACCTGAATGATGACCCCGTGAAAACCTGGCTTGACGGACAGGCAGGTGTAGCTCCTTCCCCTACAGCTTCTTCCAACGGCAGTGGTAACGGCAAAGGTAGTGGCCCACAGTCAATTTCTATTGACTAACTTGGCATCGAAAGCTGAATGAGGCTAAAGATAAAGACGGCTGGAAAGTTGGCAGCGGTTCGGTCGATTTTTCTGAGAAATTTAGCCTCCCTAATCTTTGAAATTCTCCCTTGGGCAATGTCTTCTGAGCCACTGCTAAAAGTCAGGGAATTTTAATAATTAGAGAACCGCTCAGCGTGTACCCTAGATCCTCTCCCACAATGAAATTAGTAGGCTATGATAGGACGAAACCTAAAAGTTCAGTCCTATTAATGGTCGGATTTGGGACTCGTGCAGCCACATTTGTGGGCTGGGTTGATGAAAATTCACCATTGGTAAATAAGTCTTGACCTGGCATTAGGGGTCACATCTAGCCATCTAGGGGTTCTGAACTTTAGTTCCTCGTTCAGCTTTATCGATCCACATGACCATTTACGTTGGAAACCTGTCTTACCAAGCGACCGAAGAAGATTTGACAGCAGTCTTTGCAGAGTACGGCGCGGTGAAGCGAGTTGTCTTACCGACAGACCGCGAAACGGGACGTATGCGCGGATTTGCTTTTGTTGAAATGACAGATGATGCCCAAGAAGACGCAGCCATCACAGAATTAGATGGGGCTGAATGGATGGGCCGTCAGCTTAGAGTGAATAAAGCACGACCCAAGGAGGACGATCGCGGCGGCGCGAGGCGAAGCAGATTTTAAGGAGAGATAGGGCGAAATCAGCACGGTTGTTTGAAAAACACTCCTGAAAAAGGACAACCGTGCTGGTTTTGTCACACATTGCCACCGCTTCTCAACACTGAGCAGAATCGATGCTGATGGCTTACACAAGAGACGAGTCGTGGCGGTGGAGAATCCGGCGGCTCGTTAAGTTCCTAAGTTAAGTCTCTAAGCTGGTAGAGCGAAACAGAAAGCTTCGCGATCGCAGATTGCTCTGTTCAATATTTCTACACCGCGATCGCAGAACTTTAGCCGTTTAGTCTCCCAGGCAAATCCCCAAACCTCTAGCAGTTTTGACCAGAGTATCGTTAGTATCTACGGCTCTGTATTGTCCAATCGCTTCAGCAATTGGCACGCTGACAATTTCGCGGTTTTGCCAGGTAACAACGCGATCGTACTTTTCCTCAGCAATCAGATCGACAGCCGCCACCCCAAAGGCAGTTGCCAGTAACCGATCCAGAGGCGAAGGCAGTCCCCCTCGCTGAACATGACCTAAAACAGTCACGCGAGTTTCTGCACCACTGGCAATCGAAATCTCCTCCGCCAAGTACTGCCCGATTCCGCCTAATCGACATTCGCCGAATCGATCCATATTCTTAACTGGATTGCCTTCAGCCGTGCAAACCGCCTCTGAGACAATGACGATCGAGAAATTCTTTCCCATCGCTTGACGATTCCGAATTTTGCGACAGACATTTTCAATGGTGTAAGGAATTTCTGGGATCAAGATCACATTGGCTCCCCCGGCGATCCCCGCATTCAGGGCAATATGACCGGCATCGCGCCCCATCACTTCCAGGATCATGACTCGATTGTGGCTAGCCGCAGTAAAGTGCAATCGGTCGAGGGCTTCGGTGGCGATGTTGACGGCGGTATCAAATCCGATAGAACGCTCAGTGCTACCAACATCGTTATCAATGGTTTTGGGAATCCCGACTAAGTTGATCCCGCCTTGTTGCGCGAGTTTTCGGAGAATCGCTAAACTGCCGTCCCCGCCAACTCCAATTAAAGCTGACAAGCCTAGTTGATGGTAGCCCGCAATAATGTCTTCTGAGCGATCGCGCAAACTTCCATCCGCCATTGGAAACGCAAAGGGATTTCCTTTGTTCGTCGTTCCCAGCACTGTACCGCCCATCGTGAGCAAGTGGTCTACCTTATCAAACTCCAGCTTGATTGCTTCTGGCGGACTGCTCATTAAGCCCAGCGTAGACCGGCAAATCCCCCACACTTCCCAGCCGTACTTACCATTTGCACAGCGGACAACTGCCCGAATCACAGCATTTAGCCCCGCACAGTCACCCCCACTGGTCAGGATTCCGATCCGTTTGTATTCTCCCATCTTGTTTTTTTGGATTGCGAGCGGTAATTATCTAATTTCAGCCTTGTTGCCTTTTAGACAATAAAGCGCGTCTAAAGATTTTATTTCTTTAGTTGATATAAAGTTAAACACCATCCTGAGAAATGGCTCCCTAAGATAGAAGGTAGAGCGACCAGGTCTTGATATGTTGGGGCAGTAGCTCAATGAGAGCTGCCCTGTTAACAAAGCATTTATTGAAAGGGAGGACGAAAACTATGTCCAACGTGGAACAGCCTTTCGTCGTTCAGGAACAAGCCCTAGATCGCGACTGCACAACGCTATCTCGTCACGTTTTGCAGCAACTCCACAGCTTTTCGGCAGATGCCCAGGACTTGAGCGCGATTATGAATCGCATTGCCCTCGCGGCAAAGTTGATTGCGCGACGACTCAGCAGGGCAGGATTACTCGAAGGCGTGCTGGGATTTACGGGTGATGTGAATGTGCAAGGGGAATCCGTCAAAAAGATGGATGTCTATGCCAATGACGTATTTATCTCGGTATTTAAGCAAAGCGGTTTAGTCTGCCGTTTGGCATCCGAGGAAATGGAGAAGCCTTACTATATTCCCGAAAATTGCCCCATCGGGCGCTATACCCTGCTCTATGACCCGATTGATGGCTCCTCGAATGTAGATATCAATATCAACGTGGGTTCCATCTTCGCAATTCGCCAACAAGAAGGAACGGATGAAAATCAAACCGGCGGTGATTTATTGCAAAACGGGCGCAAACAAATCGCCGCAGGTTATGTGCTATACGGGCCTAGCACGATGCTGGTTTATTCGATTGGTACTGGGGTTCATGCTTTCACCCTCGATCCCAGCTTAGGCGAGTTTATCCTTTCAAGTGAAAACATTCAGATTCCCAATCACGGCTCTATTTATAGTGTCAATGAGGGAAATTTCTGGCAGTGGGAAGAACCCTTGCGAGACTATATCCGCTATGTTCATCGACAGGAAGGCTATACGGCTCGATACGGAGGGGCGCTGGTGGGCGATATTCACCGGATTCTCTTCCAAGGAGGTGTTTTCCTTTACCCCGGTACTGTGAAAAAACCAGAAGGAAAATTGCGGTTGCTGTATGAATCGGCTCCCTTAGCCTTTTTAATAGAGCAAGCCGGGGGTCGAGCAAGTACGGGTACGCAAGAGATTTTGGACGTAGTGCCAAATGCCCTTCATGCGCGATCGCCATTGCTGATCGGTAGCAAAGAAGATGTCACCTTGGTGGAATCTTTTATTCAGAAACGGGCATGGGATGAGGATAAAAACGCGATCGCGCGATCGCGCGTGCCTCAATAAGGTTTTGCTTTCTTGAAAAATTCCCGCATTGACCTTTCAAGCTGCTCAACGGGAACATTCTCGATCTAGCGTTACAAAGACAATTGTTAGGAGCCAAAAAATGACAGATATGCCAAACAATCATCTATTAGAAATCAAACAATACGGTCAGAGTATCTGGATGGATAACTTGACCCGTGATTTGATTCAAAGCGGCGAACTCAAAGATATGGTTGAGAATAAAGGGATCTGCGGGATCACCTCTAATCCAGCCATCTTTGAAAAAGCGATCGCTGGAAATGCCATCTACGACGCCGATATTGAAGCCGGGATCAAAGCTGGATTGCCCGTTGAAAAGATTTACGAATCCTTGGTGTTTGAGGATATCCGCAATGCCTGCGACATCCTCCGCCCTGTCTATGACTCCTCTGAAGGTTTGGATGGGTACGTCAGCATTGAAGTACCGCCAAACATCGCCCACGACACCCAAGGCACGATTGAGGAAGCCCGACGTTATTACCAAGAAATTGGTAAAGATAACGTCATGATCAAGATTCCCGGCACCACGGCAGGTTTGCCAGCCGTCGAGCAAGTCATCTCAGAGGGGATCAACGTCAACGTGACGCTGCTATTCTCCGTTGAGAGCTATGTTGAGACTGCTTGGGCTTACATTCGCGGCTTAGAAAAGCGGGCAGCGGAAGGCAAAGACATCAGCAAAATCTCCTCGGTAGCGAGTTTCTTCCTCAGCCGCATCGATATTAATATTGATGCTCGCATTGATGCCAAGCTGAAAGCAGGCGTTGATAGAATCGAGAAAAAGGCAGAACTGATGGCAATTAAGGGCAAAATCGCGATCGCTAACGCCAAAATTGCCTACCAGAAGTACAAAGAGATCGTTACGAGCGATCGCTGGAAAGCCCTATCAGCAAAAGGTGCAAATGTCCAGCGGTTGTTGTGGGCAAGTACCAGCACCAAAGACCCCAGCTACAGCGATGTCATGTATGTGGATGAGCTGGTTGGCCCAGACACAGTAAACACCTTGCCACCGAATACCATCGAAGCCTGCGCCGACCACTGCGACGTTGCTTCTCGCATTGAAACTGGGGTGGAAGAAGCCTATCAGCTGATTGAAAGTCTCAAAGACCCCGACATCGACATCAATCTAGACGAAGTGATGGACGAATTGCTAGTCGAAGGAATTGAGAAATTTGTGAAGCCCTTTGAATCTCTAACCGCATCCTTGGAAGAGAAAATCAAACATCTGCAACCCGTGTAAGAAAGTTTTGAGTTTTGAGTGCTGAGTTTTAAGTTAAGAAAGGGGTCTGATAATTCAAAGTTATCAATTCAGCTAGGAATTTAAAACTCAAAGCTCAAAACTCAAAATTCAAAATTCAAGATTCAAAATTCAAAACTATCCTTCTATGGTCACACTGCTAGAAAATCCTTTACGTGTTGGGTTGCGGCAGGAACGGATACCAGAGCCGCAGATATTGGTAATCTTCGGGGCATCCGGAGACTTGACGCAACGGAAGCTCGTGCCAGCTCTCTATCAGATGAAGCTGCAACGACGCCTGCCAGCGGAAATGACCATTGTCGGCGTGGCGCGTCGGGAGTGGAGCCACGACTACTTCCGGGAGCAGATGCGCGAGGGGATCGAAGAATTTAGCGATGGGATTGGCTCAGAAGAACTCTGGCACGACTTCGCCCAAGGTCTATACTACTGCCCTGGTGATATTGACAAGCCCGAAAGTTACCAGAAACTGAAAGCCTTCTTAGCAGAATTGGATGGTCAGCGCGGAACGCGAGGAAACCGCGTATTTTACCTCTCCGTTTCTCCAAATTTCTTCCCAGAAGCGCTTCGCCAATTGGGTACGGCGGGCATGCTCGATGACCCACTGAAAACCCGTCTGGTGATTGAAAAACCTTTTGGACGGGATCTCAACTCCGCCCAAGCCCTAAACCGGGTAGTGCAGCAGGTTTGCCAAGAAAAACAGGTTTACCGCATCGACCACTATCTGGGTAAAGAAACGGTTCAGAATCTCCTGGTTTTCCGTTTCGCTAACGCAATTTTTGAGCCGATTTGGAACCGACAGTTTGTCGATCACGTTCAAATTACGGTGGCAGAAACCGTAGGCGTCGAAGACCGTGCCGGGTACTACGAAAGCTCCGGAGCCTTGCGGGATATGATGCAGAACCACCTGATGCAGACTTTCTGCCTCACGGCAATGGAACCGCCCAATTCCCTAGATGCCGATAGTATCCGCACCGAAAAAATGAAGGTTCTGCAAGCAACTCACCTGGCAGACGTGCATAACCTGGAATTATCAGCGGTTAGGGGTCAATACTCTGCTGGATGGATGAAGGGTAAGCCGGTGCCTGGATATCGAGAAGAACCGGGGGTCAATCCCAACTCCACGACGCCAACTTATGTAGCGATGAAGCTGCTAATTGATAACTGGCGCTGGCAAGGAGTTCCTTTCTATATGCGAACCGGCAAGCGTCTACCCAAGAAGGTCAGCGAGATTTCCATCCACTTCCGCGAAGTTCCTTTCTTAATCTTTCAATCTGCCGCCCAGCAAGCAAGTCCGAATGTGCTGACGATGCGGATTCAGCCGAATGAAGGGATTTCTCTGCGTTTTGAAGCCAAAATGCCGGGAACAGAACTGCGGACGCGCTCGGTAGATATGGATTTTAGCTATGGTTCCTCGTTTGGGATGGCAACATCCGATGCTTATGACCGGCTGTTAATCGACTGTATGCTAGGCGACCAAACTTTGTTCACGAGAGCTGATGAAGTAGAAGAAGCGTGGCGTGTAGTAACACCGGCATTAAACGCTTGGGAAGCAAGCACTGACCCAGCATCGGTTCCCCAGTATGAAGCGGGAACCTGGGAGCCAGAGGAAGCAGAATTCTTGATTAATCAAGATGGACGCCGCTGGCGCAGATTGTAGTTGGGTTATGGGTAATCGGTAATGGGTAATCAGAGTTGTAAGTATTGAGTTTGAAGTTAGAAGAAACTCTTCCATTCAAAACTCAGACGCAATCAATCGCGCCTCTACAACTTAAAACTTTTTACCAATTACCTTTTTACCAATTACCAATTACCTTTTTACCAATTACCTTTTCCTCAATTACTGAATATGGCAACACAATCTCTTCCGATTGTTTCAATACAACCGCCTAAAGATGTCTCAATGACAGAAATTGAGGCGGAACTGCATCAAATTTGGCAAAGCTACAATAGCGACAATGATAATGGCGAGTCTCCGATGGCTACGCGGGCAACCACATTTACTTTTGTGGTTTACGAACCGGAGGAAACTCAGCAGCTGTTGGCAGCTTTAGGATTTTACAAAGGCCCGATCGATGGAATTGATGGCCCGCTGACAGAGGCGGCGATCAAGACGGCTCAGAAAGCTTATGGACTGCCAGTAACGGGCAAGACGGATGCCGGAATCCTCGACCGACTGCGAGTAGAGCAAGCAAAGAAGCGCTCCGATGGGAATACAAAAGAGGCAGATGCCAGTAATGGTCAGCAGTCTTCCTCAGATAGCTTTAGAATTGCGGATGCGATCGCTGCCGCTAACCCCTGTCGCATCATTGCCCTGTGTCCCGTCTCTGGGGAAGATGAAGGCGTGACTGCCCAAGTCTCAGCCTATTGCCCGATTCAAAAGCAAAGTCATAATACGCTAATCTGCTGCGAATACATTACTCTGCAAGGCACTGCCGAAGCTTTGGAACGCATCGGTGGGATTGTGAGTGGGCTGCTAATCGGCGGTCTACCTAAGTTTCTCTGGTGGAAGGGTACGCCCGATCCCAATGATGCTCTGTTTAAGCGGCTGGCAGCAGTCTGCAATTCTGTGATCGTTGACTCCTGTGTTTTCAACGAACCACAGGATGATTTACTGCGGGTACAAACCCTTCTGGAACAAGGCATTCCGGTTGCCGACCTCAATTGGCGTCGGCTGGCTCCGTGGCAAGAATTAACCGCTGAAGCTTTCGATCCACCAGAGCGCCGCGAGGCTCTTAAGGAAGTGGATAAGGTGACGATTAATTATGAAAAGGGCAATCCTGACCAAGCATTGATGTTTATTGGTTGGCTGGCGAGCCGGTTGCAGTGGCACCCCGTTTCATATACCAAAGAAGGCGGTGATTATGACATCAAGCGGATTGAATTTGTTGCTCCCGATCAGCGGACAATAGAAGCGGAGTTGGCAGGGATTCCTACTGCTGACTGGGGCGATATACCGGGTGACTTGATTGCGCTACGTCTGAGTTCGACGAACCTGGATGCAGACTGTTGTACGGTTTTGTGTTCCGAAACGACGGGTTGTATGCGGATGGAGGCAGGTGGTGGTGCCCAAGCTTGCCGGATTCAACAGGTAACGCCGATGTCTGACCAAAAAGCTGAGTTCTTGTTAAGTCAGCAGTTGCGGCGTTGGAGCCGGGATATGCTTTACGTAGAAAGTATGGCGATCACGGCGGCAATTCTCAAATTAGCGAGCGCGAATGGTTAATCGCGAATTGTTCATTGTTCATAGCAACTGTTCATCGCAACATAGATGAACGATGAACAACAAGCAATGAGTAAATATGGCATTAGCGATCGCCGGAGAACGCAGCGGGGTGGGCAAAACGACAGTTACGCTCGCCCTGCTGTCGTCTTTATGTCGTCGGAGTTACCAGGTTCAATCTTTTAAAGTAGGGCCAGATTACATCGACCCGATGTTTCACACGTACGTGACTGGTCGTGCTTGCCGGAATTTAGACCCGGTACTGACCTCTGAAACTTACGTGCAGCAGTCTTTTCTTGCTCATCGTTACGGAAGCGACTATGCCCTCGTGGAAGGGGTCATGGGGCTATTTGACGGAGTCAAGAGAATTCAGAATGAAAAGTTAAATCTTGAGCAAGAAACGGAAAATTTTGCACTCAGCACTGACTTTGGAAGTACGGCTCATATTGCGCGGCTTTTGGATTTACCCGTGCTGTTGGTGTTAGATTGCAGCCGGTTATCTGGTTCGGTGGCAGCGATCGCTCATGGCTATCGTTCTTTTGACTCTAGAATCAAGATTGCTGGAGTGGTGTTAAATCGGGTGGGAAGCGATCGCCACCTGCAACTTCTCAAAGATGCTCTAGAACCCTTGCAGTTGCCCGTTCTAGGCATTTTGCGGCGGCAAGAGAATATCAGCATTCCCGACCGACATCTGGGCTTGGTGCCCACCGCAGAGCTGTCTCAGATGGACGCTTTAATCGATCGGCTTGCCGGCTTGGGAGATAGTTGCTTTGAGTGGGAACAGCTTTTGCCGCTTCTGAAGGTGGAACAAAAGCAACAAATAGAATTAATTCATCCTTCATCCCAGCCTTCACGGGATATCCTCGATCCCTTAAGAATTGCTGTTGCCCGCGATCGCGCTTTTAGCTTCTATTACCAAGACAATCTAGATATACTTGCATCCCTGGGAGCAGAATTGGTGTTTTGGAGTCCGCTGACGGACAAAAGCTTACCAGAAGGCATCCAAGGATTATATTTTGGGGGTGGTTTCCCGGAAGTTTTTGCCCAAAACTTGGCTGAAAATACCGCGACTCGTGATGCAGTGCGGAAGGCTATTTTGGCGGGAATGCCCACTTATGCCGAGTGTGGCGGTTTAATGTATTTGTCTGAAAAAATTGTAGATTTTGAGGGAAATTCTTTCCCGATGGTAGGAGTTTTACCCACCACAGCCGCCATGAGTTCGCGCCTGAGTTTAGGGTATCGGCAAGCGATCGCGCTGCAAGAAAGTCCCCTCCTCCCGGCTGGGGGAAGCGTTTGGGGGCATGAGTTTCACCGTTCTCACTTAACTGAGGAACCGGAAGCGCCGCTATTTCAAATTCGGGGGTACGATCCCAAAAGTCCTGTTACCAGTGAGGGATGGGCAGTGCATCACGTTCATGCTTCCTACGTCCATCTTCATTTTGGCGGCTGTCCGGAGATTCCGGCTCGATTTCTAAAGCATTGTCTTCGTTTTTCCCTAGCGGGGAAGGAGTCAAGGGAGACGTAAAAAAGATGGGTGGACGGATGCGAACCGACTGGTTGGCGCTAGACTAAAGCCTCGCTTCGCTGTTTTCATGCCCAAAGGGCTATACGCGATCGCGACTTGTATCTGCGATACTTGAGCGTGTAGTAGCCTGAGATCGCAACTGTCACTCTTGGTTGTTTCTTCTGCGTTCAGCTGATGTAAGCTTTAGCTAACTTACGCAAGCCCCTTTCGGCGGACGATTGCTATGTCTTCTGAACAGTTTCAAGCAGCACACGACAGCATCTACATCACAGGTAGGCTACTCTTACAGTCTCTTCAAGAAATTCGCGCAACACGCGAAGGGGAGAGAGACGATACCAAGGTGTTACAACGCATCGAAAATGACATTACTAAAGCGCTATATGCTTTAAAAGAGCAGAAGTATCAAGTTGCGGTTATTGCTCCTCCGAATGCAGGCAAAAACACTTTCTTGAATGCCTTAATAGGCGCAGATATTTTGCCGAGTGAAGCTGAAGCGATTACTGCCTGCCGTACTGATATCCGACATATTGATTCTGGACAAGTGCATAGATTTCTGGAGTATCGAGAAGGACATTGGCAACCTGTTGCGATCGCTTCTGGTGATGCGGTCGAAATTGCCCAAAAATTCCTAGAGCATACTCAATCTATTCGGAATCAACATAATCCCGCTCGGACTATCCGCTTTGAAATAGAACATCCGATTGAAGCAATTAGCACGCTTTCATCTCTAGCTGGCTTTACTCTAAGCGATCTGTCTGTTGAAAATGAGCAAGCATCTATAAAATCCACCCCGACAATAGAGCAAGAACAGATAATCTTAGAAACCTTAGAAAATACCGATGTAATCTTATTTATTTTAAATGAGAATAATTTTAAAAATGATTCTGTATCCGGTTTTTTAAAAAAAATAATAGAGAACTATCGCCAAATTTTAGCAGTCAATCAAGGTAAGGTTTTCTTTATTATTAATGAGGTTGAGCCGAAAAACACACATATAGACGTTTCTGAAGTTATTGAAATCTGCAAACAAACGTTAATCGGCTTAGGTTTTCCAAGTCCGATTATCTATTCGGCAAATTCTAGAAAAGGACTTTTAGCAAAACTGATTCAAAACAGCACAGCAACTAGCAATCATACAAAAGAGTTCGTCCAAGTATTTTTAGGAAATTATATAGAAGAAACTGAGGAAGGTGAATTTAGAGTTCCCCAGCCTATAGAAGTTGCGCCAAAAGTTCTAAAAGATAGCGGAATTCCTGTTATTCAAGAAATAGTGCTTCAAACAATTATTGAAAATTCAGGTTGGAATCTCCTGAGTGGAGTTTTGGCAGAACTCAATAAAGCTGCTAAAGCAATAGAAGATTCCCTGAATACCCGTCTTGTAAGCGAGAAATTAGAAACTGAAAATATTCAAGAAAAGGCAGCTTCCCAAAATACAGAGACGCTAACTGATGAGCCAATTCAAGCATTAGGGAATGACCTGGAGCATTTGGCAACCGAACCCCAAAAAAAGGAAGTAATTCCTCCTCGAATTGTGACAAGTTTAAAGGAACGGAAAGCTCAACTGAATGAATATATGGATGAATTAACTTTAATTCGGAAATCGTTGGATAGTTGGAAGCCAGTACAGATAATTAACTAAGCTATTAAAGAATTTGGCTAATGGATGCGATCGCGTCTCTTCCTGGCTTTTTCTCCTTGCTTCGCAGTTCATCCTCCCAAATTCCCCGCCTTACTTAAATCTGCTTCCTGACTTTCCGCCTTATAAACGTTGATCTTGTTGTTCAGTTCGCGGATGCGACGGGACAGCAAACGAATGATGTTCACCGCAATTCCTGGCGTCTCATCAATCGCATCATACAGTTGCAACTGCGTCAGCATCAGACACTCGCAAGATTCCAAAGTCGTAATCGAAGCCGAACGCGGCTCAGCATCAAACAACGACATCTCCCCAAAGGTGGCTCCCTGCTCTAAGTGCGCCAAATCCCGCCCGCCAAAATGAACCCGTACCCTACCAGAAACGACAATATAGAGCGATCGCCCCTCTTGTCCTTCGGTAAAAATCGTATGATGCGCTGGAAAGGATAGCTCATCCATCACAGAAGCCAGCCGCACCAGAAAATCATCCCGCAGTTCCTGGAAAATCGGGACGCCTCTGACAAATAATAGGCGCTCAACGCTGGTTAACATCGGAATCTAGACTCTAGACTTTGGACTTTAGACTTTTAGACTTTAGACTTTTAGACCTTGGACTTTAGACTTTAGACTTGAGAACAGCCCATCGTCATTAGGGTAATCATCCAGAGTCCAGAGTCTCTAGTCCCTCTATTGTCCCAGTTCTGCCATCATCTGCTGAACTTGGGCGGCGACAAGGCGATCGCGGTCATTTTTCAGGACGGGCAACATTTCCTGCAAAGCGCGGGGTGCAGCGGCTCTCAAATAAGCCAAAACCGCTTCCCGCACAAAGCCGGTGGGATGGCGCAGACACACCAGCGTCTGTTCCGGCGTCAAACTCCATTTCGCCTGACGTGCTGCATGAAAACAACATGCTAAAGGCCAGTCTGACAGAAAATGACGTAAATCCAGCAACCGACGCAGGCGATCGCTCTGAATCATCGGTTGATAAGGAAACATCTCTGCTAAGTTTTGCAGTTTTTCTTTCTCCGGTCGCCGGTCGAGAATTCCCACGAGCGATCGCTTCTTAGCGATATCTAGAGTATTATCCAAAATTTCCAACCCCAGCGCGATATTCGATGGCGAATCAGATTGGAGATTAAACGCTGCTGCTTGAATCGAGCTAGCCGGATAAAGAAACTTCATCAGCAAAAAACACCGCTCAATCACATCCGACTGCTCTTCCAGAAGTGCCCGTTGTAGCAATGAAAGCGCTGACTGGTTCGCTTCTCGTGTTGAGGCGAAAAAAGACTCAATTGGCTCATCCGCCGACAAATCTACTAAAGCCGCATACAAGTGTCCGACAAACAGCATTTCCTGCTCAATCAACATTTCAACGCCGCTGCGACCTAAGCGGTCGAGAACCCCCTCGATTCCGGTTTCGTGGGACATTTTGAGCAGAATCCGCAGGATGTTGCGTCGCGTAGTCCCCCAGCCGGTTTTTAGATGAGCCACCAACTGATTGAGGGCTTCCGGCGTGCCAATTTGACCCATCGCACTCCAAGCCTGTAGCCTTACCAAATCTGGTTTGTGGATATCTTGTGCTAACTCGACCAGCATCGGAATCGCTTCATCTCCTAAACGCACAATCGCACCGAGAGCCGCTTCGCGGGTAGATTTGTAGTAAAGCCCTCGCACCAGAGCCGGATAGTATTCGTGTAAACGGGTTGAGGAAATTACCTCTAGCAAGGCGCAGCGCACGCGCAAAGACTCATCTTGTAACAAACTAGGAATATAAAGTCGCAGTGCCTGCAAATAATCTGCCTCTCCCAGCGCTCGACAACCCATGACTCGTTCCCGTTCCCGTTGATGAGTCAGCATCCGGCGCAAGGTATTGGTCGCTTCGGCTTTCTCCGTCGGGGTGCCCCGGCGCAATATTAAAGCGGCGGCGGTTCCCCGCACCACCGGGTCTACGTTTGGGCGGAGGTAGGGCTGTAACTGGCTAATATCAGGGGTTTCCTGAGTTAGCCAGATATAGCGTAGAGCGACAGCAAGAACTTCTGGATTGAGTTTTTGAGCAATCAGCCCCTGAACTTGGTCTAAATAAGTGGGATTCGGCGTCAGCAGCATTGCTTCTAGGCTCTGGCGCTGCAAGGCTGGAGTGAGATGAGTGAGCAGCGGAGCAAGGATTTCGCCCACATCCTCCAAGTCGATTTGGCACAGGAGTTCGATGCAAGAGCGTTTATCTGCTTCCGTACCTGGTTTCTCCAGTGTTTCGACAACAGCACGCTTGAGGACTCGCAGATCGACATCTGAAACGCTTAGCCGTTCTCCTTGAGCGCTCTGAACCAGCAAGCCGACATAGCTCGACCGAAGCAGGAAAACAATTAACAGCCAGAGGAGGGCAAAAATAATAATAACGGCGACAAACACCCAACTTTGGAGCGATCGCAGCGAGTTCTCCGACAGGTTGTGAAAGGTAAAGGCTAACAAGCTGATGATGCCTAAAATCCCCGCTCCAGTAAATCCTGTTGAGAGGGATTCGGCGATGCCCCGCACCTGAGCCATGATTGAGCTGCGAATGTTATCGGGGAGCGGTTGGAATAGAACCGGCCCAAGGGCAGCCATGAGGGTATAGCGTAGCAGTTCATCTATAAATTTGAGGAAGATCAGACCTAGAAAAAAGCCTGTAACCCCGGTGAGAGCAACCAAGCTAAGAATAATAATTGCCACAGGCAACAACATAGCGGCAACAAATACTCCCAGCCGTTCGATGGCTCGACTGGAGATAAACCACTGGGTTGCTAGTTCGCATAAACCCACGATGCCGCTAAACAAACCGAGGAAACTGGCAATTTCCTTGCTGTCAAAGTTCAGCTCTAATTGACTCAGATACTGAAAATCAATTAACAAAAACAGAATCTGCCCGACGATGAAGAAGCCAAATAAGGGGATGACGTAGCGCTGTAAGGGGCCTCTCAGACGCCTGGATGTGAAGTCGCTTTCTTGATTTAAGTTGGCTCTGACGGGAGAATCCGGAAAGGCTTGCTTGTACTGCTGGGTGAGATAAAAAAGGCTACAAGCTCCCAACCCCATCATCACGACAGCAACCAGGGAAACGTTATTCAGTCCAACGGTGGCGAGGATTAGGGGGAGGGAAAAACCACTGACAACATCTGCAACGAGGATGCCACTACTAATGAGGGGGTAGGTGCGCTTAATTTCCCGGATATTGAAAAGTTGATTAGCAGTAATGGAAGTGTTGAGGTCATTGAGGACGTTAATCGCTTCCACCCACAGCCGCATCAGAAAGACTGTGACGCCAGCCAAATAGACAATATCTAATCCCAGGCGGAATAGGACAAGGGGGATGACTGCAAGGGAGGCTACTAGGACAACTACCCAGCGCAAAGGCAAAATCTTTTGCATCCAAGAGTAGACAAAGCCCAGGCTCGAACCGATACCCGCTGAGAGGATATAGAACAGGGGCAATTGCTCTGCGCCATACTCTTTCAGAAAGAGGGCTACAGTACTAGCTTCTGCCCAGATGATGCCGATGGAAGTTGTGGTATAGAAAGCGAACATGAATAGTGTTCGCTCTCCTTCTTCTGGACGAAGATTGACCCACTGGAGTAATCCCCGACCCCAATCGGACCAAGACCAAGCGCGATTGTTCAGTTTCATTGGTATTTTGTCCGTTGTCAGTAGTCAGTGGTCAGTTGTTTCTTTTTTGCCACTGACCACTGTTCGGGCGACGCCTGGTCTTCCCCACACCACTGACCACTGACTACTGACCGCCGACTACTGAGCTATTTTTTCGGAGACAGCAGCATCATCATGTTGCGACCTTCTTTTTTAGGAGCTTGCTGCACTTCCGCTAGTTCCTGTAAATCCGTCGCCATCCGCTTGAGCAAGTCCTCGGCTAAATCGCTGTGTTGAATTTCGCGACCTCGGAACGTAATCGTGGCTTTGACCTTATCTCCCGACTTCAGAAAGCGCTCGGCTTGATTAACTCGCACCTGATAGTCATGCTCTTCAATCTTGTAGCGCATCTTCACTTCCTTGACATCAGCGGTATGCTGATTTTTCCGAGCTTCCCGCGCTTTTTTCTCCTGTTCAAATTTATACTTGCCATAGTTCATAATCCGGCAAACGGGGGGTTCTGCCTTATCGCTGAGCAGGACAAGATCCAGCTCTTTTTCTTCAGCGATGCGGATAGCCTCGTTTGGCGTCATAATTCCCAGCTGCGTGCCATCGGTGTCAATGACACGAATTTGGGGAAAACGAATACGTTCGTTAATTTGGGGTAGATCGCGAGTGCGTCTTTTCTCAATCACAGGCATTAGGGTTATGTTTGCTCGGTTAGTTGATAAGGTTAATTTTGATAGCAGTGGGTTATTGAATGTTTGAGCGATCGCACTAGGGCTACAGGCTGCTTCCTGGCGTTCTCAATTTCATTCCCAAAGAAACCAAGTTTTTCTTTCCTTGTATCTGCCATTCTACTGAGTATGGGAGAGTTTCTGTCTATAGTTGTTCACGTAACTTCCAAAAAGCGATCGCTCCCATCTCCCCCTCAACGACTGCTGATTGGCAATTTACGCAGACGATGCAAGTCTGGTGTTCGGGGTAGGGACTTTTTCTGTGCAGCCATACAGTATCGGTTTTGTCTAGGTTTGTTAACTTAACTTCTCAGAAACCGTGATGAGACACGCTCTAGCAGCAAACCACTAAAATAGAAGTCAACAGACAAAGATAAAGTTTATAAAACTTATTAATTTGAGGCAAAAGCGATCGTGACCCAGCATTGGCAGCATCGAATTGGCAGTCAAAGAGACTGGGTTTGGCGGGGTTGGCAGACTCGCTATACGTACATCCGGACGTCTCAACCGACACAAAAGACGACCCCCTTGTTGCTGCTGCATGGATTTGGGACTTCCATTGGACACTGGCGACACAATCTAGCGGTACTTGGTCAGTCTCATACGGTTTATGCGCTAGATATGCTGGGATTTGGGGCATCCCGGAAGGCGCAGGCAGACTACAAAGTCGATCTTTGGGTAGAGCAAGTTTATGATTTCTGGCGGACTTTTATTCAGCAGCCAGTGGTATTAGTTGGAAATTCGATAGGATCGCTGGTGTGTCTGGCAGTGGCAGCCGCGCATCCAGAGATGGTGAAAGGTTTTGTGATGATGAGTTTGCCCGATCCCTCCGTGGAGGAAGAGGCAATTCCCGCTTGGTTGCGACCCGTTGTGGCAGGGGTCAAAGGTGTTGTGGCTTCACCCGTGATTCTCCAGAATGTTTTTTATCTAGTCAGGCGTCCGTCCTTCGTCCGCAAGTGGGCTGCGATCGCTTACGCTAACCCAAATGCTGTCACCGACGAACTGGTAGATATTCTGGCAGGTCCCGCTCAAGATCGGGGTTCGGCAGCAGCATTCGGTGCCATCCTTAAAGCGATGACCAGTGCTAAATTTAGCCCCAGTGTCAAAACCTTACTGCCAACCTTGAACACGCCCATGCTCTTGATTTGGGGTCGGCAAGATAAAATGATTCCTTTTAGCGTACTGGCTCGATTTAGGGATATCAACCCTAAGCTTCAGTTGGTTGAGCTGGATGCAGGTCACTGTCCCCATGACGAATGTCCAGATGAAGTTAACCAGATTATCCTCAACTGGCTTGAAACGATGCCTGAAGACCAGGTAGATAGCTCTGCTACACCCCAAAAACAGTTAGCAGTGAGTGATTAGCTTTTCGCCAAGTAGGGTGGGCACTTCCCACCCTATCGATTTTTTCTTCTAGCCTCGAATTTCTAGGCCTCTAACTTCTAGCCAATGGTGACTTGATCGGTTTGGACACCCGTGGCACCCTCCACACTCCGGGCGACCGAGACCATCTGATTGAGAATTTGCTGGCTGGGAACTTGTCCTTTTAGCACAACTGTGCCGCCGGTTTGGGCTACATAGAGCGTATTAATGTCATCCAGATCCGGATCTTGATCGAAAGCTAGAGCAACCCGCTTGGCAAGTCCGCTTTGGTCATATTCTCCAGTTAATCCCACTCGCTCTGGCGGAATCGTCTCGCTGCTACTTGCAGTGCCGGTTGAGGCAGGAGCTTGAGCTGTCGGTGCTGGTACCGCATTAGTTTGTGCATTTTGCGGCTTTTCCATGCCAAAAAGTCTTTTTAACCAACCCATAGGTATTTTTGCTCCAAATTAAGCTGAACTACACCATTATTATGAAATTGCTAAATCAAGACATCTATCAATGAAAAGATTTAAGGTTTTCCGGGGGCTAAAAATCCCTAAATATACAGAGATAGCCGTTTTTTGTAGCCAAGGGGTGCTATACAGTAACATTAAGATGTAGCTTCGTTAACGTAATTTCTGTTAACATTGCCTTCGCATACCGTGTAGGTAGTAAGTCTTTGCTAACGTACTGCTTACAACCCACGTAGCTTCTTGTAGGGAAGCAAAATATTGCTTAGCGTGTTGAAAGCAACATCGCGCCTCCGCCTGTTTTGTATAAAATGAAACATACCCTTTCAGTTTTGGTTGAAGATGAAGCTGGAGTCCTGACTCGGATTGCCGGTTTGTTTGCCCGTCGGGGATTTAATATTGAAAGCCTTGCTGTTGGACCAGCTGAACAGCTCGGAATCTCCCGGATTACGATGGTCGTGCCGGGAGATGACCGGGTGATCGAGCAACTCACCAAGCAGCTCTACAAGCTGGTGAATGTACTAAAAGTCCAGGATATAACGGATACTCCGTGTGTAGAACGAGAGCTGATGTTGCTGAAGGTGAATGCTACCAGCTCCAATCGCTCGGAAGTGATTGAACTGGCTCAGGTTTTCCGCGCTAGGGTAGTAGACATTGCGGAGGATGCGCTCACTTTAGAAGTGGTGGGAGATCCAGGCAAATTGGTGGCGATTGTTCAAGTGCTGAATAAATTTGGTTTGCGTGAAATTGCTCGCACCGGCAAAATTGCCCTTACCCGCGAGTCGGGTGTTAACACAGAGTTTCTCAAGTCTCTGGAAGCTAAGCTTTAATCGAGGTAAGGGAATTTTTCAGCTTGCTGATGCGGGAAGTAGAGAGAAGCATCAATTTTCCTCGCTCGGCGATCGCGCTTTTTATCATCTGTTCTTCTCTTCTATTCGCGCTTATTTTCTCCGAGTCTCCAGTCTACTGAGTCTGGCTCGGAGCTTTTTTTAGTAAGGTACTCCAAACGACTTTCCAGGAAATCTACCCAATCGCTCTTATTCCCTGGCTTCCTACTTGCCCTGTGTAGCCAAAGACTGGCATAGCTATAGAAGCGTGAGATTAGAGGTTCCCTTCCCGGAGTAGGCAAGGAATCCCCTTGAGTACAACTTTGTCCTAAACATTCGCAAAAGTTTCCGGATGAGCTGATGCCTACCTCGGATTAGAGGAACTCGACTATATCAGGAGCGGTTAGAGTTCAGTTCTTGCTCAGGACAGATACTATTTTCTTTTATCAGAAAAATCGTTTATTCTCTGATAACTACATAATAAGATGTGAGTTGCCGAAACAGCCGTCAAGAACCTCTGCTAAAGGGGGAGTTGCGAACCTGGTTGGTTCGCAAACCATTCCTGGATGCCAATGCTGGGAGCAATACCGAAAATTCCTGCTGGGTACGCAGTTCCAGATGGTTCCCTATCTGGATTCTTTATAAGACTCTTGGCTTAAGCCCCTAGGAAAAGAGACATCTTGGCAGAAATGAGTGGAGGAACTCATTTTAATCAACGATTTCTGGGAATCATAAAACTCACGTATAACAAAGCTGCCTGACGATAATTCTGGCGAATTATCAGTCAATTGCAAATGCAAAACCTAAGCAGCTCCGAAGCCGGTTCATCTGATTAAAAATAGTATTTGTGCCTATTCGTTTTTAAAATACCGCTACTGCTAAAGCATTGGCAGAGGAATATTGTCTATCGAACGCGCAGGCCAAACGTAGAAGCAATGACCGATCTGAGCCGACCAGAAGAGGCAGATGCATACAACCAACGCTCATTAAAGACGCTCTTGAGAGCGATCGCCCTTTCTCAGGGGCAATTCTCGCTAATTTTGGTGCGCTGCAACTATAGCTTGTTGCAACAGCGGATGGTGCAGCAGGTACGGGAACAAAATCCGTTTCCCGTGCGCGAGGTGATATTAGCAGATTCGGTCAAGACGCTTTACAACCCCATCTTGGAAGCGCTGGAAGAGCCAGGGAATACGTCTCGACAAACAGAAATATTGTCCGCCGCGATGATCTTAGGGCTGGAGTCGGTAATCGCTCTCGATCAGCTGCTGACCTCAACCAATCAAGTACGCGATGAATTTCGCGCTCAGTTTCCTTTCCCCCTCGTGTTGTGGCTCTCCGACGCGGTGCTACAAAAGCTGATTCGGTTTGCGCCAGATTTCAAAAGCTGGGCAGCTTCTTCGATCCGGTTTGTGATGTCAGGGGATGAGTTAATCGAATTATTGCGGCAGAAAGCGGACTCTCTATTTGCCAGAGAGCTAGATTCTAGCAATTTTGAGTTGTTGCACCATTCCGCTCTCGATTTAGTTGTTGGTTCCCAGCATCGCCTAGAACTGGAGTCGGCCTTAACAGATTTGCGGCGTCGCGGGCAACAATTGGAGCCTCAACTACAGGCAAGTCTCGAATTTGTGCGGGGGCGCAATGACTACGCCACCGATCAAATCCAGTCAAGCATCGCCCATTATCAACGAAGTCTGGCTTATTTCAGGACTGAAGACTCAGAACTGTTAGCAAAGCGCCACGAAGTACGGACTGGGGAAAACATCAGAAATGAGGGTCAAGAGGCAAGCACCACGATTTCCGATTCTTTGTGTGTCGTTAGTCCTCAGCACTCAGTCCTAAAAGTGGGTTTGCTGCTGTTTCATTTGGGGCAATGCTATACCCGTTTGGCTAACTTGCGACCGGAAATGAGCCGCCAGCACTGGAAGCAAGCGAGAGATTATTTTCAGCAGTGCATTGAAGTTTTTGAGGAAGCTCAACGTCCAGAACTGGTTGCTAAGTTTATTTCATTCCTTTGTGAAGTGCTGCGGCGTTTGGAAGCGTGGGCGGATTTGCAGGAGCTGGCAGAAAAAGCTTTGATCCTGCATCAAACTTATGATGCAAACCTCCAGCAGGCTCAAGATTTTGGCTTTCTGGCGGAGGTGGCGCTTAACCAGTCCAATTGGATAGAAGCGTATCAGCAAGCGACTCTGGCACTTTCAACGCTGGCGGAAGAAACGTTCCAGACAACTTCTGCCTCAATCCCGCAATCTCAGTATGAAAGTTTATATTTGTTGCTGCTGGCACAGTCTCAGAAACATTTGGGACAGCGGCAAGCTGCCGCCGCGATTCAAAACTTGGAACAGGCGCTCAACAAGTGTAACCATCAGTACGATCCCCATTTATGTTTGCGGATTCTCAAGGCACTGCGATCGCTCTACTTTCAGCAGGGTGATTATCTGCAAGCCTTTCAACTGAAGCAAGAGCAGCGTTCCCTGGAGCATCAATACGGGTTCCGTTCTTTTACAGGTGCCGGACGCCTACAGCCTTACCGGCAGGCTCTGAACCCAGGCGTCACATCTGGAGGAGATATGCGCTTGGGAGGGTCGATTCCCCAGGAAATTGCTGCTTCTGGTCGGCAGCAGGATGTCACTCGCCTCATTGACCGGATTGGCCGCAATGACTACAAATTGATTGTGATTCACGGTCCTTCTGGAGTTGGTAAAAGCTCAATTATCACTGCTGGTTTAGTTCCAGCACTCCAGCTCAAAAGCATCGGCGCACGTGATGTTTTACCTGTCGTTATCGAAGTTTATAAAGATTGGGTAGGGACGCTGGCAAGACAATTATCGAAGGAACTCAGAGTCAGAAACCAGGAATCAGAACTCCCTTTAGAGGAGGAAGACGCCCAACACCTTCCCGTCCCGATCGCGTCCGGACAGGAGTCAGAAGATAGCAGCGAAGTGAGAACGGGCGGAGAAACTTTATCTTTACAGGAAATCTTAGAAGAAAGCGATCGCGCTGAAGAAATGCCAATGTCTGCGGTTCCGCCGACACTACTTGCTGCCAACCTCCTAGAACAGTTGCGACACAATAGCGATCGCAATCTGTTAACCGTTCTGATTTTTGACCAGTTTGAAGAATTCTTTTTCGTCTGTACTAATCCAGCGATGCGGCGGCAGTTTTATGAATTTTTGCGCGACTGCCTCAACATTCCCTTTGTAAAAGTTATTTTGTCTCTGCGAGAAGACTATCTGCATTATTTACTAGAGTGCGAACGACTCCAGTATTTAGATGTCATAAATAACGACATTTTAAACCAAGATATTCGCTACTATTTGGGGAATTTTTCTAAGCCGGATGCGCGGCAGATTGTTAAAAGCTTAACCGAACGCTCTCCATTTTTTTATTTAGAGCCACAGTTAATTAATCGGTTAGTGGAAGATTTGGCTGAAGAACTGGGAGAGGTGCGCCCCATTGAATTGCAATTAGTGGGTGCCCAATTGCAGGAAGAAGAAGACAAAATCACCACGATGCAACAGTATCAGCAATTGGGAGCGAATCCGAAAGCCGAACTGGTTGAGCGATTTCTGAAAAAAGTCATTGCTGATTGTGGTATCGAAAATGAAGCTTTGGCTTGGAACGTTTTATTTTTATTGACGAACGAGAAAGGAACGCGACCCCTGAAGACGAAGCAAGAGCTGGCAACCGTATTGCAGCTTGAGGCGGAAAGAGCAGTGGGCGGGGAAATGCCTCTACTAGACTTAATTTTAGAAATTCTTGTAGGATCTGGTTTGGTTTTCGTAATTTGGGAAGGGTCAGAAGCCCGTTACCAATTGGTTCATGATTATCTAGTCGATCGGATTCGTCAAAAATCCGATCTGAACTTGAAAGCCCAATTAGCACAAAGTGAGGAAAAGCTGTATCAGGCACGGAAACAACAATTGCGAACGATCGGCGTCGGCATTATGATGACAATCCTGGCAGTTTCTGCCGGGGGATTTGCGCTGCGAGCCGAAGCTCAAAGAAAGCTGGCAGCGATCGCGCAAACCAATGCTCAACTCACCGCCCTAAGTGCTTCTTCCGAAACGCTCTTTGTCTCCTACAAAGAATTTGATGCCTTAATTGAAGCCTTGAGGGCAGGGAAAAGCCTCGAAAGTGCAGTTGGGGTAGAACCCGATACCCAAATGCGCGTCGTTACGGCGATGCAGCAGGCAATCTACGGAGTACAAGAACGCAATCGCTTGGAAGGACATCGTGATGTCGTTTGGAGCGTCAGCTTTAGCCCCGATGGTCAGACAATTGCCTCTGCCAGCGTCGATAAAACGGTAAAACTTTGGCGGCGCGATGGCAAGATCCTGAAAACCTTGTCAGGTCATCGTGAGAGCGTCACCAGCGTCAGTTTTAGCCCTAACGGTCGCCTCTTAGCTTCGACTGGTTCTGACAAGACAATAAAACTTTGGCAAACAGACGGTACTTTACTAAGAACGATTGACAAAGCACACGGTAGTTTGGTTAATCACGTCAGCTTTAGCCCAAACGGTCAAATATTAGTTTCGGCAAGCGATGACAAAACGGTAAAGCTTTGGAACTATCGCACCGGCAAGTTGCTGAAAACATTGAAACACAACGGAAAAGTTACCAGCGCCACTTTTAGCCCGGATGGTCGATTTTTAGCATCGGCGAGTGACGACAAAACAGTGACAATCTGGAACATGGCTTCCATGACGGTCGAGCAACCCTACAAAATCCTCAAGGGACATACTGGCAAAGTAACCAACCTCAATTTCAGTCCCGATAAGCAGTTGTTAGCTTCAGCAAGCGATGACAAAACAGTCAGGCTTTGGAACTACCAAACTGGACAAACGATCCGGGTTCTTCAGGGACACAGTGACTGGGTGTTTGGAGCGAGTTTTAGTCCGAATAGCCAGATGATTGCCTCTGCCAGTAATGACAATACAATGAGACTCTGGCATCGCAACGGGAAGCTGCTGAAAATCCTGCGGGGACATAGTGATGGGGTGACAAGTGTTAGTTTTAGCTCCGATGGTCAGACGATTGCTTCTAGTAGTTACGATAAAACTGTCAAATTCTGGCGACTTAATGATATGTCGCGCACTGTTTTAAGAGGACATACGGATCAGATATATGATGTGAGTTTCAGTCCCGATGGTCAGATGGCTGCCTCTGCCAGTCAAGATAATTCAGTGAAGTTGTGGGACAGAAGCGGTTCTTTGATCGCTACGTTGAATGGACATAAAGATCGGGTAAATAGCGTGAGTTTTAGCCCCGACTCTCAGTTGATTGCTTCTGCTTCTCGTGACAAGACGCTGAAACTCTGGAATCGCTCGGGTACGCTTCTCAACCCCCTGAATGAGCCAAATAAGCACAGCGATTGGGTTTTAGATGTGGCGTTTAGTCCCAATGCCAAAATGATTGCTTCGGCTTCTCGTGATAAGACGGTAAAACTTTGGGATACTTCGGGCAATTTGATTAAAACTTTAACCGGGCATCGCGATCGCGTTAATGCAGTGGCTTTTAGCCCCGACGGGGAATTACTGGCGACTGCTAGCGACGATCATACGGTCAAACTCTGGACTGCCGAGGGAAAATATCTGCAAACCTTACCGGGACATAGTGGTTGGGTTTTGGATGTCGCTTTTAGCCCGGATAGTCAGCTAATCGCATCCGCGAGTTATGACAATACGGTTAAACTTTGGCGGCGCGATGGTTCTTTATATCGAACTTTGAAAGGGCATACGGATAGCGTTGCTCACGTTAGTTTTAGCCCGGATGGTCAAATTCTAGCCACGACGACCTGGGAAAACACGGTGCAATTGTGGCGACTGGATGACACGTTAATTAAAACGCTCCCAGGTCATAGCGATCGCGTTACCAGTGTGAGTTTCAGTCCAGATGGCAAGATTCTAGCTTCTGCCAGTAAGGACAAAACCGTGATGTTGTGGAATCTGGATCTCGATAATCTCCTGGCACGCAGTTGTAGTTGGGTGCAGGACTATTTAGAAAACAATCCCAAAGTCCGAGAAAGCGATCGCCTACTTTGTGATAATTAGTGGTTTTGGGTCATTCTATGATGAACCGCGTTGGCGGAGAGAGCGCCAAGGAAGAAAAATGAAAGAAGTTTATAAATAAATGAGAATTGCTAAATAACAAGCTGAAATGCTTAATGAGTAAGAGTTTTGGTGTACCCCACGCGAACGAAGATTGCTAGAGGAACGTGGGCAGTAGAAACTAGGGCTTTGAACTATAAACTAATGACTAATTGACTCATCTCTAACAACAATGGCAAACGTTCGCTTAGAAGGAATTACCCGAAAATTTAATAATGCTACTGCGATTGAGGATATTTCCTTCGAGGTGCCGGATGGGCAGTTCTGGGTGATGGTGGGACCTTCCGGTTGTGGCAAATCCACGATTTTGCGGACAATTGCGGGTTTGGACACGCAAAGTAGCGGCAATCTCTACATTGGGAATGTCCTGATGAATGAGATTCCTGCTAGGGCAAGAGATGTGGCGATGGTGTTCCAAAATTACGCCCTCTACCCGCACATGACCGTTGCTAAAAATTTAGCTTTTGGTCTACGGATGCGTGGAACTGACGCGAAAACGATGCAGGAACGAGTAGAGACGGTCGCGCGATCGCTCGATATCGTCCATCTCCTCGACCGCAAACCCAAGCAGCTATCGGGGGGACAACAGCAACGGGTGGCATTAGGGAGAGCGATCGCTCGTCAACCCCAAGTATTCTTACTAGATGAACCCCTCTCTAACCTGGATGCCCAGCTGCGAGACGATACCAGGGCAGAACTCAAGCAATTGCACCAACAAGTGGGAATTACCACGATCTACGTCACTCACGATCAGGTAGAGGCGATGACCCTAGCGGATCGAATTGTGGTACTCAATCGCGGTCGGATTCAACAAATTGGCGACCCGCAAACAATTTATGCGCGACCGGCAAATTTGATGGTTGCCACATTCTTAGGCAATCCACCGATGAATATTCTCCACGCGACTTATACGGGTGAAGTTTTTCAGGTGGGGGATCAGGCTTTATCTTGTCCTCCAGCGCTTCAGGACAAGTTGCAACTCAGACAGGGACAGGGCATAGAGTTAGGGATTCGCCCAGAGCATATAACAACTAAAAATGAAAAATTAAAGATTAAAAACGAACAAGAACCCGAAGCCTTTGGTCGGGACGGGGTCTTGCCTCTACAGCACTCACTGCTGATGGTTGAGGTGAAGGTTGTAGAACCGCTGGGACGGGAGACACTGATTCGGGCGAATTTACCGGCGTCTGGGGTACCGATCAATATCCAGGCAGCTTCAGATTGGCGGGGTCATTCCGGCGATCGCATTTCTGTACAGCTCGACCTCAACCAGTTATTTGTCTTTGACCCCACCACGGGCGATGCTCTGTTTCCTTAAGAATTCGCGACTTGTTAACAGCTTTGGAAATGTTTCTCAACAACTTGCAATATTCTCTCAGCAGAACGACCATCGCCAAAGGGATTAATTGCCGTTGCCATTGCTTGATAAGCACTGCGATCGCTGAGGAGTTCTGTTGCCGCCGCTAGAATTTGATTGGGTTCTGTTCCTACTAATTTTGCAGTTCCCGCGGCTACCGCCTCTGGTCGTTCGGTGGTTTCCCTCAATACCAGTACCGGCTTCCCCAAACTCGGTGCTTCCTCCTGCAATCCTCCAGAATCAGTCAAGACCAAATAACAGCGTTGAATCGCCCCCACCAGTTCGGCGTAATCTAACGGTTCTGTTAAGAAGATTCTGGGATGATTACCGAGAAGTTCTTGTAGCGGTTCTCTCACAGTCGGGTTGCGATGGAGCGGCAACAGTAATGCAGTATCCGAAAATTTATCTAATATTTGGAGAAATCCCTCCGCAATTCCCCGCAGGGGTTCTCCCCAGTTCTCGCGTCGGTGGACTGTTGCCAGTAGCGTGCGATATCCACTCCAGTCCAAACCGGGAATCGGGCAATCCGGCTGACTTTTCGCCACGGTTAATAAAGCATCGATGACTGTATTCCCAGTGTGGTGAACTTCGCCAGTGACGCCAGAACGTTGCAGATTTTCTACCGCTAGGGTTGTGGGGGCAAAATGCAGCTGAGTTAGCTGAGAAATTAATCGCCGATTGGCTTCTTCTGGGTAAGGATTAAAAAGCTCGTCGGTGCGTAATCCTGCTTCTACATGACCGACCGGAATTTTTTGATAAAACGCTGCTAAAGCTGCTGCAAAGGCTGTGGTTGTATCTCCTTGAACTACTACCAAATGAGGCTGTAACTGTTTAAATACAGTTTCCAATCCTCGCAAACTACGACAAGTAATATCTGTCAGAGTTTGTTGATGTTGCATAATTTCTAAATTTTGGTCGGCATTCAGCCCAAATAGCTGCATGACTTGCTCGACCATCTCTCGATGTTGACCCGTCAATATTACGTGAGTTTGAAAAGTTAGCGAATCCTGAAACTGTTGGATAACAGGTGCTAGCTTAATAGCTTCCGGACGGGTTCCCAGTGTGATGCAAACTTTGATAGGAGATGGCGGCATGGAAATTTAGCTTAATTGGGAATAATCGGGAGAGAAGCGCGATCGCGCTTCTCTTCCCATCCTACGCTTGCCATTTTCCTACGAAAAGACCCGGCAGGTGCCGGGTCGCAGAACTCTTGCAGACAATAGACTAACTTTTTAAAAGCGTTCACAGGCCATTCAAGAATCTAGATCGCAGGTTAGTGGGCAAGCTGCATAGACAGAGGTATGTAGCGGATTGGCTTCACCATGCAGCCAGTGCAACCAACGAACTTCTTGAGGATTAACACCCTTTAGGGTTAGCAATGCGGCACCAGCGACAACTGCCAAAATATTTCCGCCAATTAAAGCTCCAGCGACCAACAAAACTGCGCTAACCGGCAGTACAGATTGTAAAGCGATCGCTAACAAAGCGCCAACCGTAACCATCAAAACAACTAAGGGGAAACCCACCACCAGCAAGCAAACCCCTAAAGTAAAAGTCCAGATCAAAAAGCTCTTGACCATAGACAATGAATACACTTTTGCCAAACCTTGATTGTGACTTAATTGCACGATTTTTTCTCCTGATAGTCAAAGAACAAATTTATATGCGGAAAATGACTTTTAATCGATCCCCTAGTATCGACTAAGTGAAAATCAGTATAGTTAATCCTTTTCTTTAGATGAGCCGTTCTTAACCAAAATTTACAGTCAATCCAGAAGATTTATGGATGCGAAACTTTTCCAAATGCTCTATATTAGACTGCCTTATAAAACGACCATCATCCAAAAGATAGAAATTTGAAGAGGTTCTAGGTTTCAGTCTTTTCCACCAATCGAGCAATTTTGTAGCCCAAGCAGTGGCATAGGGAAACGACCAAAGCCGCTTTCAGTACGCTTAACATATCTTATAACTTTCAACGGGTATTCTCATAAACCAGCTCATCTAGGGCTAACGGGTAAACCGCCGCCAGACGGCTAAGTTGCCACTGCTGCTGTTTTGAGCTGGTAAGAGAATTTTTGGTGTTGAATGTTAGCGAACCAAAAGTTTTGGGAAAACTAGGAATAGGAGTTTTTAAGGCTCCTCAAATAAAAGCTGTGGCGTGTTCCACCGAATCGCTTTGCATCTTAAAAGAACGTATTCGCGGGCTATCCTTAGCTTTTTTTGTAACGATTCCTACAAATTTTCAATCAGTGGTAGTTGAAAGATGACAGAACCGCAGCGTCCGCCCATGTCACCACCGCCTCCACCCCGCGTTCCCCCACCACCCCCGCCAGGAATGCGACCTCCGGCTAGGGATACAGCTGCCACCGTTTCCACTCAGCAGCAGCCCATGCAAACGATGCAGATGACTGCGCCGCCCTCTCCCCATGCAGCGGCAAGTGCAGGGGCAGCTTCTGTATCTCCTCCACCCAAAGCAGCTCCTCCAGCCGCCGGGACAGGAGTTCGATCCCCTGCCACAGCTGCCTCGGCAGCATCAGCAACAGCAGCAACGGTGGTGGCTCGAACGGCTGCAAGGGGTCCAGGTCCTAGTCCCGGACAGCCCACCTTGAAGGAAATCGTCGTCAAAGCTCATGAAAACGGAATTTCCGACATTCATGCAGGTGTCGGTGAAATTCCTCGCTACCGCAAACGGGGCGACATGGAGATGACCGATTATCCGCAGACGGATGAAGCGACATTCATGAGCTGGTTGCGAGAGGTGATGACTGATGCTCAGATTCGGGAATTTGAAGAGCGCTTAGACTTTGACGGCGTTACCCAGTATGAATTCTCTCGCGCCCGGATTAACGTGTTTGGTTCGATGCGCGGTCCAGCGATGGTGATGCGATTGATTCCAAACAATATTCTGACTTTGGAGCAACTGCGGTTGCCAGAGGTGTTTAAGGATATTTCCCATTACCATAAGGGATTGATTTTGGTCACAGGTCCAACGGGTTCGGGTAAATCCACCACGATGGCTGCCATGATTGACTACATCAATAAGGAGATGGCAAAGCACATCATCACGATTGAAGACCCGATTGAATTTGTTCATACGAGTCGCAAGTCGCTGATTAAGCACCGGGAAGTAGGGTTGAACACCTTAAAGTTCGACAATGCGCTGAAAGCCGCTTTGCGGGAAGATCCCGATCTGATTCTGGTTGGGGAAATGCGAGATAAAGAAACGGTTAACACTGCTCTCAAAGCGGCGCAAACGGGTCACTTGGTGATGGGGACGCTGCACACCAATAGCGCTGTGAAAACGATTGAGCGGATTCTCAATCTGTATTCAGCAGAAGAGCAGCATTCGATGAAAATAGCGATCGCTGAATCTCTGGTGGCGATCATTTCCCAAGGATTATGCAAAACGACCGATGGCAAGCGTGCGGCTTTCCACGACATCCTGATTAATACCGAAGCAATCAAGGACTACATTAAGGAGGGTAAGTACGAAGAAATTACGGGAATCATGCTAGGCTCCAGCTTTGACGGCATGATGACAATGAACAAAGCCCTCCTCGACCTCTACCATGAGGGTCGAATCACCGAAGAGACTGCTCTGGAAATGTCGCCCACTCCGAATGAGATGGCTCAGTTCCTCCGAGGTCGGGTGTAACAATTAAAAATGTAAAATTAAAAATTAAAAATGGAAGAAGGGTTTCTTCTTTCATTTTTATTATTTTGGCGCTTTTTCTTGACTCAAGATCCACTCTCTCTTCCCCAGCTCTTTAAAGGTATTGCCCTGTTTACGCCAGGGGGAGACTTAATTTATTGCATCGATCCCAATAAGCAGAGCCACTGGCACCTACATCTGTGTGCTGGACTTCAAGAAATGCTGGGATTACCCGAACCTCCCCATTTTTTAGTGCCAGCTTATACCGCGACGATCGATCGGTGGCTCGATCCTTACACCCAGCAGTTACGAATTGCCGCTGAGGTTTATTTGCCGGTACGACGGCATCAGGCATTGCTGAATGGGATTTTCCAGAATAGCAACTTGCAAAATTGGCAAGTTGCTCCTTGGCCTTCAGAATTAGGCGATCCTATCGTATTAGAAACTTATCGTCACCAATTTCCCCAACTTTGGGAAAATCACGATTTGATTGTGCGCTTAGAACGCACGGGTTTCCAGCCTTCATTCCGCCCAGTTTCGACGCCTGGGTATGTTCTGCGCCTGTTTGTTTCCGGTCATAATGGCTCTACCGAACACACACTCCAAAGCCTGCATCAGTTGTTAGAGCAATCTCTGGGTCATCCTTACACTTTGAAAGTGATTGACATCTTCAAACATCCAGAACAGGCGGAGTCAAATCATATCTCTGCTACACCCACCCTTGTTAGAGTTTGGCCCGAACCTGTGCGACGGATTGTGGGAGATTTGGACAATATTGAGAGAGTCTTGCAGGTACTTGGGGCTGTAGATTACTGAGTAGAGGCACACGAGTGCCGTGTAATACTATTTCACCTGAAGGTCGCTACAAATATATTGCTGGAAGTGGCTGCTGACAAAATGCGATCGATATAAGTCTTCTACAATCCAAAATCTAAACTCTCCATGTCTCGCCTCTTATTTTAATCAGCCGTAGGAATACAGACCTCTGGCGCACACAACCCCGGAAACTTCAAGGTTGTCACTTCCATCGTGGCGAGATCGACACGACGGATAGCATGGTTATTAGTATCGGCAATGTATAAATAAGAGCTAATCGCACTCACTCCTGATGGCTCAAAAAATTGGGTGCTGGTGCCTTGACCATCTTGGTTTCCTGCCGTCCCATCTCCCAAAACCGTGTTACAAATGCCGGTCTTCGGGTCAACTCGCTTAATTTTGTGGTTGTAGCTATCAGCGATCCAGAGGTATTTTTGGGCGTATTCAACGCCTAAACAATGTTGGAGTCGAACCTCAAAGCTTTTACCATCAATATCCCCAAACCCAAATAGCTCACCACTGCCACAAATTGTTCGCACCTGAGCCTTTTCACCCAATCCGACGCCACGGATTGAGCTAATTTCGCTGTCGGCAATGTATAACTCTTGTCCGTCGGTGGTAATGCCGCTGGGTTGAGAAAAGGCAGATTCGTCTAGATTCCCATCAACGCATGATTCTGCTCCAATCCCTGCGTAGGTACCAATGATGCCGTTTTCCAGCTGCATTTCCCAGATTTGGTGGACTCCTGCCATCGCAATAAACAAGCGATTTCCTACTTTTTCTAAATCCCAAGGAGAATTAAGAGGAGTTTCTCGTGCCGTACCCCTGTAGGAGCGAAGGTGATGGCTTTGTTCGCCAGTACCGGCAATTGTGTCAACCTTTTGATTCTTTAGATCGATCTGTCGCAGGGCATGATTTTCGGTATCGGCAACATAGAGAATGTCATTTTCTGCGTCGAGTGCCATACCTTGGGGAGCGAAAAATTGGGCATCTGTAAAGGAACCATCGGTTAAGCCTTGTTTGCCAGTACCAACGATCTGTAGCACTTGACCGGCAAGGGTAGCGATCGCAATCCGGTGATGTCCGGAGTCGGCGATGAACAGGCGATCGCGTGTTTCATCCGCTAACACTTTACCGGGAAAAGCCAGGGGTGTTACCAACGGTTGCCGCTGTTTTTCTAAAGTAAGGCTGAGTTCTTGAAAATTAATCGTTCCTCTCTCTTTGTGTTGTTGAATCAGCTGCAAAATCAGCTTCTCTACGACATCCCGATTTCCTTCCCCAGATACATAGCCGATGACGTAACCTTGGGGGTCAATCATCGTCAAAGTGGGCCATGCACGGACAGCATACTGACTCCAAATAGCAAAATTGCTATCGACGACGACTGGATGCTCAATGTCGTAGCGCAGAACTGCCTGACGAATGTTTTCAACTTCTTTTTCGTTGTCAAATTTGGCGGAGTGGACGCCAATCACCGTGAGGCTGTCTTTGTATTTCTGCTCCAGGTACTTCAACTTTGGCAGGACGTGCAGACAGTTGATGCAGCAATACGTCCAAAAGTCAAGAATTACCACTCTCCCTTTTAATTCACGTAAGGAAAGGGGACGATCTGTATTGAACCAGGTTTGGTTTTGGGGAAATTCTGGCGCTCTAACACGGGGCGTCATCATGTCTCCTTTTTCACTAACCGCGATGGGAACAGAGCGCTCCTCAAGAAGGATGTTGTAAAGCCGATACTGTTCGGTTAAAGATGAATCGGTGGGAATTTTAGATATTTAGAGACGCATTCGCGAAGCAGCACGGTAAGCCTGGGGCTTTCAGAGAATCAATATCCATCTATGCTACTAGGGGCAAGGACAAAGCCCGTGCCCCTACATCTGTTGTTGAGACCGATTTATGGATTCCTGAGCAATCTCTAAGGCGTTGCAGCTTCCCCTAGCTGAGCATCCTCTGGATTTTCCGCTGTTGGGACTTCTAGTTCCGGTGTTGCCGGTTTTGATTTTTGGAAGAAACGGCTGGGGATATCTGGCTCAGATGGAGCTTGGATAATCCGCAACGGTGGAGCCGCAGCAGGTTTAGGAATCAATACGTCCTTGATATCGGCTTTTGGTTTTGCTTGAGCGAAGGTTGGGGATGATTGAGCTGATTGGGTTGTCTCTTCAGTCTTCTGCTGTACAGAATCTGTTGGCTGAGGCGAGGACGGTGGTTGTAGCAAATCTGGTTGAGCAGGTACTACCTGAAGCGGCTCTTCTGGCGCTGGCGATGGGACTATTTCCGGTAAGGCTGGCGGTAAATTGCGCGTAGGAGTATCAACACCTGCATCTGGACGCCGGAAGCGATTGAAGAATCCGCCTTTGGGTTTCTCTACCTGCTTTGGCGCTGGGGACGCTGGGGGCGTAGATGGAACCGTTTCTACTTCAGGACTTGCTTCTGGACTTGGCGTTATCTCTGGTAAAGTCCCTGGTTGAGGAATCTTTTCTGGGGGTATGGCTAAGGAAGAAGGCTCCTCAATTGCCTCAGGCACTGGCAGTGCAGGTGGTGGGCTAACTGGAGCCTCTGAACGCCGAAAACGATTAAAGAATCCGCCTTGGGGTTTTTCTAACTGTTTTGTCGCTGGGGGTGCCTCGGCTGGCTTGGCTGGCTCAACTTCAGAGGACGTCGGTTCTTCTTTACTCAGCTGCGGCGCTGGTGTTTCTTCAACGGCAGGAGGCGCTAACGGTTCCGGTGTCGGCGTCGGCGTCGGCGTGAAAGATGGCTCAGGGGTTGCTGTCGGCACTGGCGTCTTACCACTGTAGTTGGGGTTTACAATCCCGCGAGCAGCAGTCGCCGAGAGTTCCCCGCGTACCAATTTGGCAAGGGTATCTTTGCCTTTCGGTTCGTAGGTAATCAGCCGCACGGTGTTGTTGAAGACGTTTGTGACTGGATTTCCCTGTTCATCTAAAAATTCCAGTTGTACCCAGTTCTTCCCTGAGTTAAAGCCTTTGAGATAAAGGGGTTGCCATCTGTCCATGACAAAGCTTTGACCGTTTACGGTAACGCGAACTCGCCAGTCGGCAATTTCGTCGTCGGGATTGGACTGGGCGACCAAGTGCAGGGGGGCGTTAGTCAGGTAGAAGTCAAGCATAATTGGCTCGGCTCCATAACTGCCCGTGGGGCGGCTATAGGTCAACAGAGGCTGCCCTGGATCGGGGTTGTTGTCCGTTGTCTTGGTGAAAAGGTGAAAGGTTGTTTGGGCGTAAGCACCTTCGTTTTTGAAGCTCTCATGCCAGGGGCGGGAGGCAAAAACTCGCAGGGTGTGAGTTCCGGGAGCTAAATCTTCAAAGACTAGAGGCTGTTCTAAGTCATAAACGGCTTTGTAGGGCTGGTTGTCCAGGATGACATGTAAATGGGGGCCGAGACCGAGTTGGGGGTCTTTGAAGATGGGTAGATCCCGAACTTGGAGCCGCACTGCCACTGTTGTGTCTTGAAGAACTTCATCAGCTTGGGGACTGAGGATGGTGACTTGAGGCTGATAACTCTCCAACGCTGGGCGCAGCTGTTGAATGACCTCGGGGGGAGATACCTCTGAGATTTGCCCAGAGGTTAGAGAAGATGAGGGTTTGGAGGTACCTGATGGGGTCGTCAGGGCGCGATCGCCACAACTGACTAAACTTCCTACCAAAACAGTTGCCATCAGTAACGAAACTATCGTTCTTAGAGGGTTCCACCGGCGATTCATGCCCAACACGCACTCCTACTCCTTCCGCGACCAACATCAAAAATCAAGACCTGTCCATAGGGAACTATAGCCCAAAAGCATCAACTACACCCTCGCAATGCCGTGAATTTCAGGCTCTGGCAACCCAGAAGACACGGATTTTAAATGAGCTAATCGTTGCGTTTTGTTAACTAAATTTAATCCCTCTTGACTTTTTAACACTAAATATGGAGGTGCAAGCTAAGTTGCATCAATACTTGACCAAATTTGAATTATTGTTAAGTGGCTCGAAATACCCAGTAAACCTAGTCCTATCATCTACAAAGATAGAGGGTGTGGTTTTACAACCCTTCCCTCTCAGCGAACCCTTTAAAACGGGTATTCCATAAATTGGGGAAAGTAGTTCTTCAAAGAGCCTGCTTTCCTACCCATTAAAATCTAATTTTCTAATGGGACAGAACTCGTTCCTTGTCTAGAGAGAGGAGAGTCCTCATGACAATCAGTCCTCCGGAGCGAGAGGAGAAAAAAGTAAGGGTTGTTGTCGATAAAGATCCAGTGCCTACTTCCTTTGAGAAGTGGTCGCAGCCGGGTCATTTTGACCGCACCCTTGCTAGAGGTCCAAAAACCACCACGTGGATTTGGAACCTTCACGCCCTCTCGCATGATTTCGATAGTCATACCAGTGACTTAGAAGACGTATCTCGGAAAATTTTTGCCGCGCACTTTGGTCACTTAGCCGTGATCTTCATCTGGCTAAGCGGTATGTATTTTCATGGCGCTAAGTTTTCAAACTACGAAGCTTGGCTAGCTAATCCTTTAGGCGTCAAGCCTAGCGCTCAAGTCGTTTGGCCTATCGTTGGTCAAGATATTTTGAATGCCGATGTGGGCGGTGGCTTCCACGGGATTCAAATCACCTCCGGCTTGTTCCAGGTTTGGCGGGCAGCTGGCTTCACAAACACATTCCAGCTGTACTGCACTGCCATCGGTGGCTTGGTAGCAGCAGCTCTGATGCTGTTTGCTGGCTGGTTCCACTATCACAAGCGGGCTCCCAAACTGGAATGGTTCCAGAATGTAGAGTCAATGCTAAACCACCACCTAGCTGGGTTGCTGGGTCTGGGGTGCTTGTCTTGGGCCGCTCACCAAATTCACGTGGCGCTGCCCACCAACAAGCTCCTGGATGCAGGAGTTGCCATCAAAGATATTCCGCTGCCTCATGAGTTCATCTTGAACCGTGACTTGATGGCCCAACTGTATCCCAGCTTTAACCAAGGGTTGACGCCATTCTGGACTTTGAATTGGGGCCAGTATGCTGACTTCCTGACGTTCAAAGGCGGTTTAAATCCCCAGACAGGTGGATTGTGGCTGTCAGATACGGCACACCATCACCTAGCCTTGGCAGTACTCTTCCTGATCGCCGGTCATATGTATCGGACGAACTGGGGGATTGGTCACAGCATTAAGGAAATTCTAGAGAACCACAAAGGTCCCTTCACAGGCGACGGTCATAAGGGTCTCTATGAAAACATGACCACATCCTGGCACGCGCAGTTGGGAACCAACCTTGCCATGCTGGGTTCTGTGACCATCATCGTGGCTCACCATATGTACGCGATGCCTCCGTATCCGTACCTTGCCACTGACTACGCTACTCAGTTGTCCATATTCACTCACCACATGTGGATTGGGGCATTCTTGATCGTTGGCGGAGCGGCTCACGCTACCATCTTTATGGTGCGGGATTACGATCCGGTAGTGAACCAGAACAACGTGCTGGATCGGGTGATTCGTCACCGGGATGCAATTATTTCCCACCTCAACTGGGTTTGTATCTTCCTAGGCTTCCACAGCTTTGGCTTGTACATCCACAACGACACGATGAGTGCTTTGGGTCGCCCCCAAGATATGTTCTCGGATACGGCGATTCAGTTGCAGCCGGTGTTTGCTCAGTGGGTGCAAAACCTGCACACTCTGGCTCCTGGTGGCACAGCTCCTAACCAGCTAGAACCAGTAAGTTATGCCTTCGGCGGCGGGATCGTTGCTGTAGGCGGTAAGGTGGCGATGATGCCAATCGCGCTGGGTACGGCGGACTTCATGATCCACCATATTCACGCTTTCCAAATTCACGTCACTGTTCTAATTCTGCTGAAAGGCTTCTTGTTTGCCCGTAGCTCTCGTCTGATTCCAGACAAGATGAATTTGGGCTTCCGCTTCCCTTGCGACGGTCCCGGTCGTGGTGGTACCTGCCAGGTCTCTGGTTGGGACCATGTATTCCTGGGTCTGTTCTGGATGTTCAACACCATTGCGATCGCGGTTTACCACTTCAGCTGGAAAATGCAATCCGATGTGTGGGGCACAGTCAATGCTGATGGAACGGTGGATCATATCACCGCAGGCAACTTTGCGATGAGTGCCATCACTATCAATGGCTGGTTGCGTGATTTTCAATGGGCACAAGCTGCTCAAGTAATTCAGTCTTACGGTACAGCCCTCTCAGCCTACGGTCTGCTGTTCCTGGGCGCTCACTTTGTGTGGGCATTCAGCTTGATGTTCCTATTCAGCGGTCGTGGCTACTGGCAGGAGTTGATTGAGTCGATTGTTTGGGCTCACAATAAGTTGAAGGTTGCCCCTTCTATTCAGCCTCGCGCTCTGAGCATCATTCAGGGTCGGGCCGTTGGGGTAGCTCACTTCCTCCTGGGCGCGATCGTCACGATATGGGCGTTCTTCGAGGCGCGAATCCTTTCAATAGGATGATTTAAGCCTGAGTAACGAGTGCTGAGTAAAGAGTATGATGCTCTGAGTCCTCAGCACTCAGCACTGATAATTGAGGAGACTATGGCGACAAAATTCCCCAAATTTAGCCAAGACCTCGCTCAGGACCCGACTACACGTCGGATCTGGTACGGGATTGCAACGGCTCACGACTTTGAAAGCCATGATGGCATGACGGAAGAAAATCTTTATCAAAAGATTTTCGCTACTCACTTCGGTCATGTGGCAATTATCTTCCTGTGGGCCTCTAGCCTCCTGTTCCACGTCGCCTGGCAAGGTAATTTTGAACAGTGGATTAAAGATCCGTTGAATGTGCGTCCTATCGCTCACGCGATTTGGGACCCCCACTTTGGTCAACCGGCAGTAGATGCCTTTACTCAAGGTGGTGCGACTTTTCCAGTGAATATTGCCTACTCAGGTGTTTACCACTGGTGGTACACCATCGGTATGCGGTCAAATAATGATCTGTACCAAGGTGCAGTGTTCCTAATTGTCCTGTCTGCAGTCTTCTTGTTTGCAGGCTGGCTGCACCTACAGCCCAAGTTCAGTCCTAGCCTTTCTTGGTTCAAGAGTGCCGAGCCTCGGCTGAACCACCACCTGGCAGGTCTGTTTGGCGTTAGCTCCTTGGCTTGGGCAGGTCACTTGATTCACGTTGCGATTCCCGAATCTCGCGGTCAGCACGTAGGTTGGGATAACTTCCTGACAACGCTGCCTCACCCCGCAGGCTTGGGACCGTTCTTCACCGGCAACTGGGGCGTCTACGCTGAGAACCCAGAGGCTGCTGGTCATGTGTTCGGTACCTCTCAAGGTGCAGGAACAGCGATTCTGACGTTCTTGGGTGGCTTCCATCCCCAGACACAATCGCTGTGGCTGACGGATATGGCTCATCACCACTTGGCGATCGCAGTCATCTTCATCATCGCCGGTCATATGTACCGGACTAACTTTGGGATTGGTCACAGCATCAGAGATATGCTGAACGCCAAAAACTTCTTTGGCACCAAGACTGAAGGTCAATTCAACCTACCTCACCAAGGGTTGTACGACACCTACAACAACTCTTTGCACTTCCAGTTGTCTATACACCTGGCAGCGCTGGGAACTGCTACTTCCCTGGTAGCGCAGCACATGTATGCGATGCCTCCCTATGCATTCATCGGGAAAGACTTCACAACTCAAGCAGCGCTCTACACACACCACCAGTACATTGCTGGTTTCCTGATGCTGGGAGCATTTGCCCACGCAGGTATCTTCTGGGTACGTGACTACGACCCAGAACAAAATAGAGGTAACGTTCTCGATCGAGTACTCCAGCACAAAGAAGCGATCATCTCGCACCTGAGCTGGGTCTCCCTATTCCTAGGCTTCCACACCCTAGGTCTGTACGTCCACAACGATGTTGTGGTTGCCTTCGGGACTCCCGAAAAGCAGATTCTGATTGAGCCGGTATTTGCCCAGTTCATTCAGGCTTCTCACGGAAAAGTCCTCTACGGCTTGGATACTCTCCTGTCTAATCCTGATAGCGTTGCCTCAATGGCTGGTGGCCCTTGGCTTCCCGGTTGGCTTGATGCTATCAACAACGGTACGAACTCTCTGTTCTTGACAATTGGCCCTGGCGATTTCTTGGTTCACCACGCATTCGCCCTCGCCATCCACACCACCACCCTGGTTTTGGTCAAGGGTGCGTTGGATGCTCGTGGCTCCAAGCTGATGCCCGATAAAAAGGACTTCGGCTACGCCTTCCCTTGCGACGGCCCCGGTCGTGGCGGTACTTGCGAACTCTCCGCGTGGGATTCCTTCTACCTCGCTGCGTTCTGGATGCTGAACACCATTGGTTGGGTAACCTTCTACTGGCACTGGAAGCATCTGGGCATTTGGCAAGGCAACGTGGCTCAGTTCAATGAGTCTTCTACTTACCTCATGGGCTGGCTGCGCGACTACCTCTGGCTGTACTCCGCTCAGTTGATCAACGGGTATAACCCCTACGGCATGAATAACCTGGCGGTTTGGGACTGGATGTTCCTGTTCGGACACCTAGTTTGGGCTACTGGTTTCATGTTCCTGATCTCTTGGCGTGGTTACTGGCAAGAGTTGATCGAAACCCTTGTCTGGGCACACGAGCGCACTCCTCTGGCGAACTTAGTTCGTTGGAAGGACAAGCCGGTTGCTATGTCCATCGTCCAAGGTCGCGTGGTTGGTCTAGCTCACTTTGCAGTTGGCTATGTCTTGACCTACGCCGCCTTCCTGATTGCCTCTACTGCTGGTAAATTTGGTTGATCTCCTGTAGTTCGCTGAATCAATGCATTTTAGGTAATTAAAACAAAATCCCCTGCCTTCTGGTAGGGGATTTTTTTATAAGATTGTCTTGGCTAAAATTCTCAAGGAAAATGTAGCTTAAAACGGCGAAGTATTTTATATAAAATGTCTAATAAAATAGCAACTGTGAGTAACTTAAACATTAATGGCATCACCCATGAGCTAATAAAGATTCAAGAGCAAAATAGTAATTGTAGTTTGTGGCAATTTAGAAGCTTAATCAGTGCTAATCAATATCTTCGGCTATATAAAATTTTTTTAAAATATGTTCCTAAAGGGAGTGAAGTATTAGATTGGGGTTGTGGGAACGGTCATTTTTCTTATTTCTTAGTAAAGGCTGGCTATAAAACCTCTGGATTTGCTTTTGAGGACTTTTGTGTTCGGGAAACTCTAAACAGCTCAACTTATGAATTTAGAAAAGGGAGTGCTGAAGATCCAACAGCCATTCCCTATCCAGATAATAAATTCAATGCAATCGTATCTGTAGGGGTTTTAGAGCATGTCAGAGAGACTGGAGGAAATGAAATTACCAGCTTACGGGAAATCTTCCGTTTGCTCCAACCAGGTGGCGTTTTTATCTGTTACCATTTTCCGAATCAGTTTAGTCTGATTGAAGCGATCGCTTCCCGGTTGCCTAACAAATATCATCATCAATATCGTTATACTCGCCAGTCAATCACAACTCTCTGCCAAGAAACCGGATTTGAGGTTCTAGAAGTCCAGCGTTATGGTTTTCTACCCAGAAATATGTGGGGCGTATTTCCCAAAGCAATCGGAAATTTCCCACTGCTGGCATGGAGCTGGGATTTTTTAGATGACATTTTGGCATATCCTTTCTCTGTAGTCTGTCAAAACTACTTGTTTGTCGCTAGAAAACCCTTGGCAAAATCCTCTGAATGATGATCGCAAGCCTTTGGTAGCAGCGTACAAAGCGATCGCTCTTTTAGGGTGACTTAAACGCGATCGCCCAAATATCCCCTTTCCATCAAAAGCGCTGACCCGTGGTTACTTCAAGTCGGACTTCTCCCTGGTCGCTAATGCCTAAATCGCTGCGAATTAAACCAAACGGGGACTTGATCCGCAATCCTAACCCGTAACCAAAACCACTCCCCGGTTTGCCGCGCAGCAAACCCGGTTGCCCAAGCACCGTGTCACCAGACCCCAAATCTGAGCCGTAGTCAGCAAAGACAACCCCTCCCAGCCACTGCAAAATCGGGAAGCGATATTCTATTGAAGCCAAGGCATAACTGCGACCGCTAGCAACTTTACCAGAACCATAGCCGCGCACAGAATTGAATCCGCCAAGATTAAACGCCTCAGTCGGAGGAAATTCGCCAAGTATCGTCCCAGTTTGCAAATTTAAAGCCACCATTTCTGGATTTTCGGTTTCCCTACCCTTGCCAATCCAGCTGACTGGGACATATTGAATATAATTCGCTCGCACTCGGTTACTCAAAATACTGCCCAATCCAATCGGAATCGACTGTTCCGTGGTCAGGGTTAGCAGCGAACCCTGAGTCGGATTGGAACGGCGATCGCGCCGATCTCTCGCTACACCGAACGACACCGTTACCAAGTCATCAATGCCAGTTTTGCTGACAGATAGCGGATTTCCCAATTCATCCACCCGTGCAATATTGAAATCAGCATCGCGGGTACTAATCCGGGTGTAGTTCAAACCCAACGATCCATCCCAGCCATTAAAAGAACGCAACACCGCCACACCGCCGCCAAATCGTCCTTCCCGTGTACTATCGCCATTGGGCAACTCGATTTCATCGGTGAAGGTGCGGGAATAATCCCGATTGCGAAACGCTCTAACGCTATACCCCAAGCGGTTTGGCTCCCCAGCCCGATAAGGGCTAGTAAACTGGGTATTAAACTGGACATCCTTACCACTCACCTGAAGTTTGGCAGCTAAGCGATCGTTGACACCATTGATATTGGCGTCTCGATAGCTTACCGAACCGTAAAGCCCGATGTCGCCGCTATTGCCACCCCCCAATGTGATAGAAGGAAAGCGATTCTCCTGGATGTCGTAGATAATGTTAACCCCGTCGGTGGCTTCCTCCACAACAACATTGACATCTTTAAAAGACTCTAATCGCCTCAATCGCTGCAAGTCTTCCTGAAGCAAATCTTCACGAAATACCTCACCCGGCTTGAGTTTCAGTTCGCCAATAATAAAATCTTTTTTCGTGCGACTGGGTATCGGTCGATTCTGGTCATCGACTGACTCACCTTTGTTATTAACAAAGCGGATCTGCACATCTTTGACAATTCTGGAGGCAACCTCAGCAGCAGTTTGAACGCCCTCCCGGCTGGACGCTGGCGGTATCGTTTGTGGCAGATAATCACCATATTTGGCATCATATTCAACAACAGGAATGGGATTTGCTGTCTGAGCCAATCCTGGCGTTACCTGGGTTACGGCTGGAGTCGCAGCATCCTCAATGGGTGCCGATGTCGCCATATCGCCCGAAGTCGTCTGGGCAGGGGGTGGGGAGGATGCGATCGCTCCTTTTGTTTCCCAGATTCCCAGCGTTGCCACCATCAAAATTGCAAATGTTTTAAGACCCATAAAATTAGCTTAATCGGCTGGCTACCATTGTGCTTGGCTCATTGGCTTGTATCCTTAGCGAGGACTGGCTTTTGAGGCGGGCAACAGACGGAATCTATTGCAGATATCAAGTGAAATGGTATCAGTAACAACCAAGTAAACGTCAAGGATATGAGTATTCAACAGGCATTTAACACAGCAGCAACTGAGTACGACAAGCTCCGACGCACCCTGATTCCCTGTTTTGATGACTTTTACCAAACAGCCATTCAGGTGATCCCATTTGACCGCACAGCAGCCCTAAACGTTCTCGATTTAGGTGCAGGGACGGGACTTTACTCAGGCATGGTTCAGGCAGTGTTTCCGAATGCTGAATTTACACTGCTGGATCTCGCGACTGAGATGTTAGAGCAGGCAAAGGCTCGATTCCAGCAGATGGGAAAATCTCCCAAAATCTGGATTGGAGACTACGTTAAGACAGATTTGAGCGATTCCTATGACCTGATTATCTCCGGCTTATCGATTCATCATCTGTCTGATTCCAAGAAGCAGCATCTTTATCAGCGGATTTATGATGCCCTCAAACCTGGAGGGATGTTTATCAACGCCGATCAAGTTTTAGGCAGAACACCCCAACTGGAGCAATTTTATCAACAACAATGGCTGAATACCGTGCGCGATCGCGGGATCTCCGAGGAGCATCTCCACGCCGCTCAACATCGGATGACCTACGATCGTCTAGCACCTCTCGACGCTCAGATGCAATGGTTGGAAGCAGCCGGTTTTCAGAACGTAGACTGCTGGTATAAGCATTACAGCTTTGCCGTGTTTGGTGGATCTCGTTCTGCTGAGTCGGAGCCAGAGATACAACCACCCACAATTCAAACACAACGGTTAACGCTCCGTCCTTTCACCTTGGCAGATGCTCCTGATGTGCAACGCTTCGCCAGCGCTCGCGAAATTGCTGATACAACACTAATTCCTCATCCTTACGAAGATGGGATGGCTCAAGCGTGGATTAAGGCTCATTCGGCAGCATTTAAGGAAAACAAAGCAGTCTACTTTGCGATCGCGTTGCGGGAAACTGGAGAACTCTGTGGGACGGTTAATCTGATGATTGATGCCAAACAGAACAATGCGGAGATCGGTTACTGGATTGGCAAGCCCTACTGGGGACAAGGCTACTGTACTGAAGCAGCAAAAGCTCTACTGCAATATGGTTTCGAGGTACTTAAATTGCACCGCATTCATGGGGCGCACTTTTCGCGCAATCCAGGTTCGGGACGAGTCATGCAAAAACTTGGGATGCAGTATGAGGGATGTCGTCGTCAACATTTACGGAAAGGAGAAACCTTTGAAGATATCGAACAATACGGCATCTTGAAAAGTGATTGGCAGCAAATGATTGGTCAAAATTACTAACTGCTTACCTAAAAATGCAGAAAAAAACCGGCTATGGCACAACCATCTTTACCAAAAATTATCATCTTCGACACTACAATGCGGGATGGAGAACTTGCGCCCGGTAATCAAAATGGATATTCATCAAAAAGTCCAGCTTGCCAAGCTTCTAGAGGAGATGCGGGTTGATGCCATTGAAGTGGGATATCCAGGAGCTATCCAGAAAGATTTTGATGAAATTTTTCTTGTTTCCAAACAAATCAAACAATCAACCCTTTGTGGATTAGCAAATTCTAAACCGAATGAAGTGATGGACGTTGCTTTAGCAATTAAACCAGCAGCACGAGGCAGAATTCATATTTACACCCAAGTTAATTTGAAACATCAATCAACCTAGGCTGAAGAACAAACGTTAGAAGCGATACACGATTCTATTGGACTTGCCAGAAACTACTGCGCGGATGTGGAGTGGAGTGCTTTTGATGCTCCTCGAAGCCAACCGGATTTTCTTTGCAAAGCAATTGAAACAGCCATCAAAAACGGTGCCAGAACAATCAGTATCCCTGACAGCCTTGGTTTATCGTCGCCAATAGAATTCTCAGGGTTGCTGAATATGCTCTTTAATCGGGTGTCAAATATCGATCGGGCTACGATTTCTGTCCACTGTCATGATGATATGGGATTAGCAGTAGAGAACTCAATCGCAGCTCTCAGTTGGGGTGTCAGGCAAATTGAATGCTCGATTAATGGACTGGGAACAAGGAAAGGGAATGCTGATTTGGGAGAAGTCGTAAATGCAATTATTAATCATCCAAATTATAACGTTGATATTGAGAAATCTTTAATAGGTCAAGCCTCGGAGTTAGTTACTAAAATCTCCGAATCTGTAAAGTGAAAATAAAGTTATTCGTTAATTATTTTAATTTCAATATCTAAAAATATTTACCGATAAACATTCTATGGATAATCAGCGTAAGCTAACTACTTTAATGCAGGAAAAATAAACCTAGTTAAAATATAAGTTATTTTTTTAAGTATTGTATTACGTATAAACAAAAAACTATCAGAAGATGATATTGCAACAACAATGAATGAAGGGGGCGGGGAACTATTTTTATAAAAATAGCAACTTTTACTTACTGGAAAGTTGAGGTTTAAGGCAAGAATGCCCCAAACGGCTTTTTATCGGAATTTAATAATTTATTTCTAACAATACTGACAAAGAGCAGTTATAAGTTGATGAGTATTAACTGCGATCGCAAGCGGCTGTCAGTAAACTGCGAAAAGTTATAGACTGAGTACCAAATGGACGGGCAGAGTAAAAATATGATGCTGCCTACTTTAGAGATCGTATTGCTAGGTGGCTTTCGCCTAACTTATGACGAAAAGCCGGTGACAGACGTGAGCGGGGAGCGATCGCAATCGTTGCTGGCATATCTGGTGCTGCACAGGGGCACGCCTCAGCCTCGTCAGCGGCTGGCTTCCCTGTTTTGGGCTGACTCAACAGACGAGCAAGCCCGAACGAACCTAAGAAGAGAACTGCACCACTTACGGCGGGTTTTGCCGGACGCGGATCGATTCATTGAAGTAGATACAAAAACGCTACAGTGGCGCTCAGATGCACCTTTTACGTTAGATGTTGCAGAGTTTGAGCGGACAGTAGCTCAAGCGGAGGAGGCAGAACGAGCGGCTGACCGGAAAACCGTCCGAACCTTGTTAGAACAGGCGGTAGCCCTCTATCAGGGGGATTTACTGCCCAACTGTTACGACGAATGGATTTTTCCGGAACAGGAACGACTGCGACAAATTTTTATCCAAGGATTGGAATGGTTGGTTCGCCTGTTAAAGGAGCAACGGGATATCCGGACGGCGATGCGCTATGCCCAGCAGTTGTTAGAAGTTGACTCGCTCAACGAAGCAACTTATGGTGACTTGATGCAACTGCACGCGCTTAATGGCGATCGCGCGAGTGCCTTGCGAATCTACCACCGCTGCATGACGCTTTTACGAGAAGAGTTAGGAATCGATCCTAGTCCGATTACCCGCGACCTCTACGATCGCCTGCTGAATGAAGATTCTGAAGGGATAAGCAGTCGAGAAAAAAGCTTTGAATTACTCAATACAAATTCTGAATTAAATACACCCCCTCAAAACGACAGGCAACCTCGTTGCGATTGGGGCGAAATCATCGATGTAAGCCTATTTTACGGAAGGACAGAGGAGCTAAACTCGCTCAAGCAGTGGATTGTACAGTATCGCTGTCGCCTAGTTGTCTTATTAGGCATGGGTGGAATTGGGAAAACTGCCTTGTCCGCCAAACTAGCGCAGGAAATCCAGGGAGAATTTGATTTTGTAATTTGGCGATCGCTACGAAATGCTCCCACCCTCCAAACTCTTTTGCACGACTCGATCTCTTTTCTGTCGGAACAACAAGAGACGGGCGGTGAGCTTGAACGACTAATATATTGGCTGCGAAATTCTCGCTGCCTAATCGTTCTAGACAATGCAGAAACCCTTTTTCAGGTCAGTTGTCCGGGGCAGTATCGTCCGGGATATGAAGGCTACGGGGAACTGCTGCGAGCGATCGCAGAAACCGCCCATCAAAGTTGCCTAGTGCTGACCAGTCGGGAGAAGCCTGCTGAGGTGGGCATCTTAGAAGGTGTAGTTGATGGGAATTCAGCTTTACCTGTGCGAACCTTGCAACTGAGCGGCTCGCCAGAGGCAGCGCAAGCACTCATTCAAGCAAAAGGATTAATCGGTTCTGAGGCACAGCAACAGCATTTGTGTCAGTTCTACGGCTGTAATCCTTTGGCATTGAAGATTGTTGCCACTTCCATTCAAGATGTTTTTGATGGCAAGATCCAAGATTTTCTCGCTCAAAATACCACGATTTTTAATGGGATTCACAGACTGCTAGACCAGCAGTGTCAGCGTTGCTCTGCCTTAGAAAAAACAATTATGTTTTGGCTTGCTATTAATCGAGAATGGACAACCTTCTCGGAATTGGCAGAGGATATCGTTCCCACCGTTTCTCGTGCAGACCTACTGGAAGCATTGGGTTCTCTCAGTTGGCGATCGCTGCTCGAAAAGCAGTCAGGCAGCTATACCCAGCAACCTGTGGTGATGGAGTACATCACTGAGCGATTGATTGCCCAAGTCTGTGAAGAAATTCAACACTTAGAAGTCGGAAATGGGGAATTGTTAGCAGAAAACCAGAGACCCCTGATTTCCATCCTGCACAGCCACGCCTTGCTCAAGCCTCAGGGCAAAGACTATATCCGAGAGATTCAGATTCAACAAATTGTTAAAACCGTTTTAAACACTTTAATGACCCGACTGCACGGGCAATACAACGTTGAGCGTCATTTGACTCAACTGCTTTCAAAACTACGAAATGAATGGTCGAGACAACCCGGATATGCAGGTGGCAATATCCTCAATCTGCTCGTTCAATTGCAAAAAGACTTAACAAGTTATGACTTCTCCCATCTCACCCTCTGGCAGGCTGATTTACGAGAAGTGAATTTACATCAGGTCAATCTTGCTGATGCCGACCTGTCCAAAGCTGTGTTTACAGAACCCTTGAGCTTCGCCCTCGCCGTTGCTTTTAGCCCCGACGGACAACTTCTAGCGACTGGGGATACTAACCGCGAGGTGCGGGTGTGGAGAGTAGCAGATGGGAAAAATTTACTGACCTGCCAAGGACATACCAATTGGGTTTGGTCGGTCGCTTTTAGTCCTCAAGGGAATATCCTGGCGAGTGGTAGCGATGATAAAACGATTAAACTGTGGGATCTCAAGACAGGGCAATGCCTCCAGACTTTGCAAGAACACGCCCATCAGGTCTGGTCGGTCGCCTTTAGCCCGGATGGTCAAACCTTAGCCAGTGGGAGTGAGGATCGAACGGTCAAGTTGTGGGATGTCAAGTCAGGAAAGTGCTGTAAAACGCTTCAGGGTCACGAAAATTGGGTGCGATCGGTAGCATTCAGCCCTGACGGAAAAACCCTGGCAACTGGCAGCGACGATCGCACGATTAAACTGTGGGATCTCAAAACCAGTCAATGCTGCCAAACCCTGCAAGGACACGCCGAGCGAGTTTGGTCGGTCGTCTTTAGCCCGGATGGTCAAACCTTAGCCAGCAGTAGTAGCGATCGCACGATTAAACTTTGGAATTTTAAGACGGGGGAATGCCGCCGAACCCTCAAAGGGCATGGAAACTGGGTGAGATCGCTTTCTTTCAGCCCGGATGGTCAAACGGTAGCCAGTGGCAGCGAAGACCGCAGCGTGAAGCTGTGGCGAGTTCGGACTGGGGAATGCTACCAAACATTATGGGGGCACCAAAATTGGGTGCGGTCGGTGGCATTCAGCCCGGATGGAGAAATCCTGGCAAGCGGTAGCGGCGATCATACCGTTAAGTTGTGGCACGCCCCTACAGGTAAATGTCGCAGAACGCTACAGGGTTATGCGAACCGAGTGCGATCGCTGGCATTAAGTCCGGATGGTCGCATTTTGGCAAGTGGGAACGACGATCGCACCGTTAAATTGTGGGATCTGGGCACCGGGAAATGCGTTCAAACCTTGCAAGGTCACACTAGCTCAGTTTCGGCTGTTGCTTTTAGCCCAGATGGTCAGACTCTCGCTAGTGGGAGCGGCGACCAAATGGTGAAGCTTTGGGATCTTGACACCGGACGTTGTCGCCAAACCTTGCAAGAGCATACTTGCGGGATTTGGTCAGTTGCCTTCAGCCCCGATGGTCGAACCCTTGCCAGTGGCAGCGATGACCAGACGGTGAAGCTTTGGGACGTGCAGACGGGACAATGCCAACGTACCTTGCAGGGACACGCCAGTTGGGTTTGCGCGATCGCTTTCAGTCCGGATGGTCAGACTCTGGCGAGTGGCAGTTACGACCAAACGGTGAAACTTTGGGATGTCCAAACAGGACAATGCTCTCAGACATTCCAGGGACATACCAATTGGGTTTGGTCAGTTGTCTTTAGCCCAGATGGTCAAACCTTGGCGAGTGGAAGTGGCGACCACAGTATTAAGTTATGGGACGTGCGGACAGGAGAGTGCCGACGCACCTTGGCAGGACATACCAGCCGAGTTTGGTCAGTTGCCTTTAGTCCAGATGGTCAAATCCTTGCCAGTGCGAGTAGCGACCAGACAGTAAAGCTTTGGGATGTCCAAAACGGTTCTTGTCTTCATACCTTGCAGGGACACACCAATTTAGTCTGGTCAGTTATCTTCAGCCTTGATAGCCGCAGGGTCGCGAGTGGCAGCCAGGATGAAACGATTAAGCTTTGGGATGTGCAGACGGGTGAGTGTGTAAAAACCTTAAGGGCGGATCGACCTTATGAGGGAATGAACATCACCGGAGTGACCGGATTAACAGAAGCCCAAAAGGCTGCTTTGAAGGCGCTGGGGGCAGTAGAAACTGGGAGCCAAGGAGAGAATCAGCCCCGATTCTTGGCTCCCCTAATCGGGCGAGAGCGGGAATGGGCGACAATCTGTAATTGGATGGCATCCGATACCCGGATGGTCGTTTCAGAAATCCTTTTACTGGTTGGCGAATCGGGAATTGGGAAGACGCGCCTGCTGGAAGAACTTGCTTCCGTTGTCACGAGCAACGGTCGCGTACTCTGGGGACGCGGGTTTGAGGCGGAAATGCTGCGACCTTATGGAGTTTGGATTGATGCACTGCGGGCGATCGCTCGTGATTCAGGATCGCAATTGCCAGCAGAACTGAGTTCCCTGTTTCCAGAAGTGGAGGGAAGAAGAGATCCGGGCGATCGCTCTCAGCTATTTGATGCGGTAGTCAACCTGCTGTCCCAACTTTCGAGCAATGGCAAACGAATCGTCATTATCCTAGATGATATTCAGTGGCTGGACGAGGCATCTACGGCACTCCTGCATTATGCAATCCGCCTGCTGGGTCATTCCTCCGTTCGGTTTGCCCTCTCTGCTCGTCAACGCGAGTTATCAGATAATGTGCCTGTGTGTAAGCTGGTGCAAGCGCTGCGGCGGGAGGAGCGGGTGCAAACCATCTCACTGCCACTATTAAATCAAGCGCAAGTGGTTCAGCTGACTCGCTCGGTGAATATCGATGTTGATGGCAACCGCGTCTTTGTGGATAGTGGCGGGAATCCCCTATTCGCTCTAGAAGTGGCTCGTGCCCTAGCCCAGCATGACACGGCTTACTCCGACAATCTGGAAGCCTTGATTCAAGACCGATTGCGGCAACTCGACGAACCGGCGCGAGAACTTTTACCTTGGGCAGCTGCATTGGGGCGAAGTTTCAGTCCGACAATCGTGGCACGGGTTGCCGACTATCCGCTCTCTAAATTACTTTTAGCCGTGGAAGAACTGGAGCGGCAGGGGATTATCCGTCCAGGAGCTTTATTAAATAACGAAACTGGCTATGACTTTGCTCATGATGTTGTGCGGAAAGTCGCTTATCACCAGTTGTCAGAACCCCGCCGTAAATTAGTGCATTTGCAGATTGCCCAGGCTTTGAATCGTCTCTCGGTTCCTGACAACGCCCTAGCCAGCGATGTCGCGCATCATGCATCATTGGGCGGTCATGATTCCTTAGCCGCCTCAGCTTTCCAGGCAGCTGCCGAACGTTGCTTGCGCCAGTTCGCCTACTCAGAAGCATCGGAACTGGCTCAACGGGGAATTCAGCATTGCCGGAACCTTGAGAAGACTTTACGGGTGCGGCTTCACATCGGACTGCTAAAGGTCTACGTTCTGGCAGGAGTTACCAGAAATCAAATCCCCCAACTCGAAAATAACCTGCATCAATTGATTGCCGAAGCCAGCGCCCTTGGTTTGAAGGATGAAGAAGCGATCGCGCTAGAAGCTTTGATCGTGCTGAACTACGAGCGAGGTAATCTCATGGGTGTTCGCGAACACTCCCTCCAAGCAGTGAAACGAGGACGATTGGCAAGTCCGGCAACTACCGCCCGAATGCTAGCTCACAGCGGTTGGTGCCTCGCCGAAACCGAACGCGAGATGCCCCGTGCTGAGGCGCTGTTGCTAGAAGCACAGCCGCTTGCCGCGAGAGTGGGACTTGAAATTATCGATATTCCCTGTGGTCTGGGATGCGTGCGCCGTCATGCAGCGGATTTCCCGGCGGCGCGTTCTCTTTTGGAACAAGCATGGCGAATGGCGCAAGCGGAACAGGATCGCTGGCGAGAGTCTGCTTGTTTGACTTATTTGGCAATGACCGAGTTGGAAGCGGGCAATCCGAGAGATGCGATCGCTTACTCCGAGGAACTGGCAGCAGTTGCCACAAAAATTAGTGGTGAAGGCAGCGAAGGCCCATTCGCCGTTGCCCTGAGTTCGCTCGCTCGTTATGTTATCGGAGAAATAGGCGCTGAAGAAGCACTTGAGCCAGCATTATCCACCCTGCGTCGGATCGATGCGAACCGAATGCTAGCTTATACCCTGAGCTTTGCAGCGGCAAGGGATCTGGAAAGGGGTCGCGTTGAATTAGCGATCTCCCGCGCTCAAGAAGCACTTCATGCCGCGCAAATTGTAGATCATCCCAGTGAAATTGCCCTCGCTTGGGCTGCACTCATTCGGGGAAAGTTAGCTTTAGGCGAACATAAGCGTGCAGCAGAGCTATTTCAAAGCTTACAGCACCAAATTGACCCTCGCGTCTTGAGCGTTCGTGCCCAAACTGCCATCAATCGCTTACCGCAGGAGCTGAGGACTAACGCAGAGATCCCCCTTGCGTCCCCCTTAAAAAAGGAGATTTTTCCAGTTCCTCCCAATTTATCGGGGGGTTAGGGGAATCTAGGCTTCAAGTTTTCAGTGCGTAAGTCCTGTATTTAAAAACCTAAATTGCTCAATCAATCAGGAGGAAAATATGGTTCGTGTCCTTGTAGAAAAGATATTTGAGCCACCGATCACCGAACAGAAGTGGAACCACGATCTTGAGATCGGAATACCTTGTCACCGGGCACACAATGTTCATTGGATTCGCTCAATGATGGCACGCGATCGCGCTAAAGTAATTTGCGAATTTGAGGCACCTGATGCTGAGACTGTGCGGAAGTCCTTTCGGAAAGCTGGCTTACCCTTCGCCCGGATCTGGACAGTTGATATTTTAGAACCATCTGTTGGATCAAATGTATCAACTCTGTCTAATTGCTCTTAATCAAAAAACCTTTGTAGTCTCACTTTCAGGTTGAAGAAACAGTAATGATGCGATCGCCTTCACCAATGCCTCTGGTTCCACAGGCTTAGAAATGTGCTGTTGAAATCCTGCGGCGATCGCTTGTTGGTAATCCATCTCGGCAGCATAGGCAGTCAGCGCGATCGCTGGAATGTTTCCTCCTTGGTCTGGTTTCAGACTCCTCACCTGTCGCATCAACATATAGCCATTGATTTCTGGCATTCCAATATCGCTGATGATGACATTTGGCTGGGATTGGCTTAGTGTTGTCAGCGCTGCAACGGCTGAGGCTACGGAGGTCACAGTTGCACCATATTGCTCCAACAGGAAGCACAAAAACTCTCGCATATCTGCATCATCATCCACCACGAGAATTTGTAAGCCAGACAAAGGTAAGGAGTCAAAAGTCAGAACTGAGAGGTTGTCTTTTTCATCCGACTGCCTTTCTCTATCATTCTGCAAACAGGGAAGCTTAATTAGGAAAGTTGCACCTTGTCCTTCCCCCAGACTTGATACACTTACGGTGCCGCCGTGAAGTTCTACGAGATGGCGGACGATTGCCAGCCCTAGACCCAATCCCCCAAAGGTTCGGGTGGTGGTACCATCTTCCTGACGGAAATAATCAAAGACATAGGGTAAGAACTCAGGTGCAATCCCCTTGCCTGTGTCAGTTACGCGGATTTGCGCCTGCGCTTCGACCTGCTCTAAGGCGATCGCGACCTGTCCCCCAGCCGGAGTAAACTTAACCGCATTGGCAAGGAGATTCCAAACGACTTGCTGCAATCGATTGGCATCACCGGAAACCTGTCCTACGTCCGGTTCGAGGATGGTCTGAATCTGGATAGATTTGGCTTCGGCTGCTAAACGCACCGTCTCGATTGCGGCTTCAATCGTCGATACCAAGTCAACCGGGTAGACGTTGAGGCTCAGCTTCCCTTGCAGGATGCGGGAGACATCAAGCAAATCTTCAATTAATTGGGTTTGTAACTTGGCGTTGCGCTCAATAGTTTCTAAGGCGCGATCGCTGGTTGCCGGATCGAACTTGCGGCTACGCAGGAGTTTTGCCCAACCCAGAATCGGATTAAGCGGCGTTCTCAGTTCGTGAGAGAGAACGGCTAAGAATTCATCTTTGACGCGGTTTGCCGCTTCCGCCGCACTTCGCGCGGTTCGTTCTGCTTCGTAGAGATGGGAACGAGCGATCGCTTGGGCGCATTGTTGGGCAAGTGCCAAGATAAAAGCTTGGTCATCCTCGTTAAGTTCTTGTGGCTCAGTAAAGCCCAGAGACAAGCCTCCAACTGCCCGACCCTCTACCATCAGCGGAATCGAAACCCACGTCCCAAAGTTAAATTGACTATAGGCTTCAGCCAGGTGAGGGTAACGAGCAGCTCGTTTTTGTGACGTTTCACCCCAAACAGGTTGTCCAGTCCGTACCGCCTCTGCTAGAGGGACTGCTGTGTCGATGGAAAAACGTTGCCAGCCATCGATTTGATTCACTTCATAGCCAACCGCCCGCACAATTTCCAGTTCAGTACTGCTTTCATTGAGCAATGCCACTAGAGCATAGTTGGCACCCAAGGCAGCCATGCCCTGTTCGACGATGACTTCAGACACTTGGGTGGGTGTGAGCGATTCTGAAAGGGCAGCGGTAATGGACTGGAGACGGGCAATTCGCTCTGCTGCCCGCTCCGCCGTCTGTTGCGCCTGCTGCGCTTCCCGATAGAGGCGGGCATTATCGATAGCGATCGCTGCCCGATGAGCAATATCTTCCGCCAGCGAGAGGTCGCCGGTGTTGAAACGATGAGCAGATTCAGCCGTGACAAACGAAATGGCACCGAGAATCCGCCCCCGTGCCATCAACGGTGAGATAATATAGGACTTTAAACCCAGTTCCCGCAGAATTCGCAGATGTTCTGGATCTTTAACTGCTTCTGCCAGGACTGCATCTGAAATTTCCGTCACCATTTCTGTTTGCCCAGTACGCAGCACCTTTGGTACACCTTCCGGTGCATTCAACGGTCTAGGATAACGCTGATGGAGTTCCCAGGCGAGTTTCACTTTCTCCGGATCTCGGTGGGCAACGGCGACCCGATGAATCGATTGGTTGTCTTGCAGGAGGTCAACGCCGCACCAGTCGGCGAAGTAGGGCACAACTAGGTTTGCCACGCTGGAGAGCGTGCTTTCGTAATCGAGGGAAGAGGCGAGGGTGGCACTGACTTGAGCCAAAAACGCGGCTCGCTGTCGGTCGGCTTCTGCTTCCTGGCGGGCGGTTTGCTCTGCGTACAGTTGGGCAAGTTTCGCTTCAGCCTGTTTGCGATCGCTAATATCTTTGTTGATGCCCACAAAAAAGAGCGGCTTGCCAGCCTTGTCGTAAACAAGCTTTGATGTTGTTTCAATCAACACTTTCAACCCATCTTTTCTCACACAGGGAACTTCACCACAAAATCCTCCGGTTTCCTGAATAGACTGGATCATTTGGGCGGTCATCGTTGCTGCAATGTCAGGGTGATGTAAGAAATTCAGGGGTTTAGCGATCGCTTCGGACGCCGTATAGCCGAAAATCTGCTCCGCGTTGCCCAGCCAGCGTTGAATATTTCCCTCCAGATCGGTTAACACAACAGCATCGGGCATTTGCTCCAAAGCAGCCTTAGAAATCAGCAGAGATTCTTCAGTTTGTTTGCGCTCTGTGATGTCAATTACAACACCACTCATGCGAGTCGCTGTGCCTGCTTCGTTGAAAAAGGCTCTTCCCCGGCAAGCAGCGTAGCGAATGCTGCCGTCATCCTGAATAATGCGATATTCGAGATCGTGTTCCACTCCTTCGTTAACCGCTCGGTTCAAAGATTGAGCGAGCGATTCCCGATCGTCTGGATGCAGGCGAGCCAACACTGCTTCTGAGGTGGCAACAAACGTTTCGGGGGTGACTCCAAATAGTTGATAAATCTGCTCATCCCAGTCAAACCGATCGTTGAGAATATCCCAACTCCAAATACCGATTTGAGCAGATTTCAACGCTAGGTTAAGTTGTTCTTGACTTTGTGCTAACCCTTGATAGAGACGAGCATTCTCCAGGGAAATGGCAATTTGAGCTGCTAAAATTTCCAGCACGGAAAGCTTGTCGTGTGTAAAAGCGCCTGGGATAAAGTTGTTTTCTAAATATAAAATTCCCAGCAAGTTTGACTGACGGGCGATTGGTAAGCAAAGTACAGACTTCGGTTGCTTTTGAATCACATACTCGTCTTCCGAAAATAGATTCTGCTCTGTGGCATCGGGCAAAATCACAGTTGATTGAGTTCGCTGCACATAATTCAGCACTGACTGAGGCAATGCAATTTCACCCGCCAATTCAGGTCGAAAAACATTAAGTTTTTCAGCTTGGGAATTTATTTTCGCTTCGACTTCTATCACTAGATTCTGCTCGTGAAAAAGCAGCAAATAACCCAGTTCGGCTCCTGCTTGCTCAAGCGCAATCTGCATCAATGTCTTCAAAAGTCGAGAGAAGACAATTTCGCTAGAAATAGTTTGAGACGCCTTAACAACCGATAGAAAGTCAAGTTGCTCCCCCGTGCTTAAAAACGTTTCGTTGGAGGCAGGGGGCTGTTGCGGCAACGGTTGCGGCAATAAGGTCGGATAGAGCTGCTCAAGCTGCTTGACCTTGCCGAGCGCCTCCCAGCGCCGATAGGCATTCCTGGCTTCTTGCAGATAGGTTTTAGCGATCGCTTCAAACTCCCGATCTAAGTAAAACTTAGCTGCTAACTCATACGCCAAGGCTTCATAATGCACAAATTTCTGCTCGCGGGCACAGCGAATTGATTGCTCATACAGGCGCATTGCTTCCATGTCCCGACCCTCAATTCGAGCTATCTCCGCCCCCACTAATTGAGACTTATGTAAGAAGTTAGCAGGGCAGTGGCTCGCCCAATCCTGCAATTGACGCTGATGCATTTCTAAGGTTTCTAAAAACCCTTCCTGCTCTTCACAAGATGCAGTTGGATAAAGAGCCGCCAAGGTCAGCGAGTGATACAGAACATAATCGGTTTCGATTGGTAATGCCAGGGTTGTAACTGGAAACACGGACACTTGTAAGGCAAAATTTAGCGCCTCCTCATACTGTTCGTAGGTGAAAAACACAATTAATTTGATGATGTGATAAAAAATAATTCCACTTACGAAGCCTGCATCCGTAAGGATGGAAAAGGCGTGCGATTCATCGAAACTATCATCACTTAGGGTCAGCTTGTGGTAGGTGAGTCCGCGTAAATTTAGGAGAAACTGCTGCTGCAATCTAATCGTCTGATAGGCCGCCTCATGCTTAGATTGCTGGGCAAAGTTAACGTACTTTTGAATTAAATTATACGTTTCGGGAAGTGGACTTCCTACCTGAATAATCTGCCAAGAGCCTTGATAGCCGTTGTAGTTAGCCATCGTCACATCACCTGCTTCCACACAACCGATAAATCCTCGCTCTAAAAATGGAATATCGGTAGAAATATGGTTCCGCCAAACGTTGATATGACTGCCATGAATGTGCAGAACTGTTCCTCTGAGTTTCGGATCATTCAACTTCTCATTTAGTTGAATCGTCATCTCGGAAAATGCATACCCCGTAGGAATATCCCGAAAGATCGAAACCAACAACATCGCATACATACTATAAGCAAAACAGGAATCTTCCGTATTACCATACTTCAGGGAATAATTGACTGCCTTGAGTACAACTAGCGGAAAAATACTTGGTCTGCCGAGATAAGCAGGCGGCCCTACAGTTGTCAGCAGACCGATGAGTGTCTTAAGATTTGGATCTTGGAGCGTTGGGGCGTTGAGTAGATCGGAGACTTGTCTGTCACCTAAATTTGCCAATACCTGGCTTTTTTCGATAGCGATCGCAACCTGCACTTGCTCCTCTGAATCGGGGAAAGTCACCCCAAAAATTTTTAAAGCTTCTAATCCGAGTGCTAGCGCCTCCTCATACCTACCTGCAACTTGATAAAGTCTGAGCTGAAGTATATAAATATTCGCTTTGTCTATATAAGATTTGGCTTTGATAAATAGAAGCTTAAATAGCTCTTCCGCCTCCTCTAAATTACCCGTTAAAAATTCGCATTCCGCTCGTTCTTTAACTAGAGTAAATGTTTGTTCATAATGGTCAAGCCAAGAATCTTCATTTAAAAGATTTGCAGCGACAGCAAGCATTCTTTTCGCAGGTGTGTACGCAGTGGAGGCTTTTGCCTTCTTAGCAGCAATTAGATTTAGGCGAATTAATTCGTCTTTTTCTGTCCGCTCAGTAATCAAACCAACAGCTAGATTAAGTTGATTCACTAAATCAAAAATTTGTTCTTCCAGTTGAGCAGAATTGAAACTTTTAAGTAAAAGTCGCCCAATCGTGAGGTGAACCGCTTGCTTTTGTTCATCATCGATCAAGGCATAGGCAGCTTGTTGAATGCGATCGTGGTAAAAGCGATAGCTTTTCTCAATGCTTTCAGTTGCCTCTGTGGGGATGATGAATCCTCTCAGAACCGCTTCCAAAAGTGTATTAGCTGTTTGCTGAAGAGATGTTTCGCCGACGATTGCTAAAACTTCTAAATCAAAACGATTCCCGATACAGGAAGCTAACTTGAGCAACTGTCGAGTTTCGGGCGGCAGTTTTTGCATCCGCCCAATCATCAGATTGACAATATTATCCGTAATGCCTTGGGCTTCAATTTGGGCTTGATCCCATTGCCAGACGCGATGGTTGCGCTCGAACGTCAGCAGATTTTCTTGGTACAGCGTTTTGAGAAACTCGTTGACAAAAAAAGGATTGCCATCGGTTTTCTGGACGATTAATTTGGCAAGAGATTCTGACCGTCCCGGCTCACAATGTAGGGTTTCAGCAATGAGCTGATTCACATAAGTAAGGTTGAGAGGAGTGAGAACAATTTCGGTTATTTTTGCCCCACCTTGACGAATCTGCTCCATCATCAGACTGAAGGGATGGAGCAAATCGACTTCATTATCTCGAAAAGCCGGAATAAAGCAAAGATGCTGGAGACTTGATCCCGTGACGATGGTTTGAATCAAATTCAAAGTGGCGCTATCTGCCCACTGCATATCATCCAAAAAGACAGCCAGTGGATGCTCTTTTTGAGCAAAGATACTGATAAAGTTTTGAAACACCAGATTGAATCGATTTTGGGATTCAGCGGGTCCCAAGTCTGGTATAGGAGGTTGTTCGCCGACGATGAGTTCAACTTCTGGAATCACATCGGTAATCAGTCTGCCATTATTCCCGAATGCGGCTTGGATTCGCTTTCTCCAAGTGGCAAGTTTATCTTCAGGTTCCGTCAAAATTTGCCGAACGAGCGTCTGAAAAGCTTGAACAAGGGTGGAATAAGGAATATCTCGTTTGTACTGATCGAACTTACCAGAGATAAAAATCCCACGTTCTCTTACGATGGGTTTTTGGATCTCGTTCACGAGAGAAGATTTACCAATCCCAGCATATCCAGCGACGAATATAAGTTCTGGCGTACCTTGTCTAACAACTCGCTCAAATGCTTGTAAAAGCTGTGCAATTTCTCGCTCTCGCCCATACAATTTTTGGGGAATTTGAAACCGCTCTGAGATATCTTGTTCGCCTAAAGGGAAAGATTGAATTTGTCCAATTGTCTCCAACTGTTTTAGGCATCGTTCCAGATCGAACTGCAAACCCAAAGCACTCTGGTAGCGATCTTCTGCAACCTTTGAGAGCAGTTTCATGATGATGTCAGATAGCGATCGCCCAATCTCCGGTCTTACCTTTGTGAGTGGTGGCGGCGATTGGGCAATATGACAATGCACCCACTCTAAAGGGTCTTTGCCCTGAAACGGTAGCTGACGGGTCAGCATTTCATAGAAGGTGACTCCCAAGGAATATAAATCGCTGCGATGGTCAATCCCGCGATTCATTCGCCCAGTTTGCTCTGGCGACAGATAAGCCAAACTGCCTGCAATCTGGCTGGAACTGCTGACCATTTGCTGTTCGTAGGGGATAAAAGCAGCGATCCCGAAGTCAGCGATTTTGACCTGATGCGTTTCCAGATTAAAGAGAATGTTCTGCGGCTTAATATTTTTATGGACAATGCTACGGCTGTGAATTTGGGCGATCGCATTGCTGATTTGAATGGCAATTTTTAAAAACGGAATCGGCTCCCGAAAGTCTTCTAGAAGCCGATCGAGCGATCGCCCGCCAAAATCCTCCAAAATCAGATAAGGAATGCCCCAATGCACCTCTAAGGCGTAGGCTTTAACTGCTCCGGGGGTGTTCAACCGTTGGGCGATCGCATACTCATGTCTGAGTTGCTCAATATTGTTGGGCGTACAGCACTCTGGACGTAGCCCTTTAATAATCACCGGACGCCGATCTTCGACTCTGATTCCACGGTATAGGACGGCTTTTATCCCTTCTTTGAGTAAAGTGACAATCGTAAATCCGGGTAACTTCAAGGTCATGTCAACAGATCCTATAGCCGTGCTTCGTCAGAATAGTCAGAGGCCAATGGTGCTTCAGACTCATCTGCTAGATTTAACTAGAGTAGCAATCGCTTCAACCAGTTTTTCCGATTCTCCAGGCTTGGCAATATGCAGATGGAATCCTGCTGCGATCGCGTACAGCCCTTTGGGCATGAAAACAGCGAAGCGAGGCATTAGCCTAGCGCCGACCTATCGGTTAGCTCATCTGTAATTACCCCAAGATGGCATAAAAAATTGAAAAATTCGATGCTTGAAAGCTGACAAACTACTGACCATTCTCCTGTAAGTATTTAGTCATCATTTCGGCTCTCTTGACAAGACCAGCCTCCTGACGCTATCTGCGACAAGCTTAAGGGATCTCTAATACTGACTACGAGAGATTTTCCTAGTTCTGAGCTACAGAATGCACAATAACAGTCATCCCCATTTAGACAACCACTAGGAGATAACGATAAGACCCTCCATTCCGTAGGTTTACCCTACCTCCTAGAGAGTCTTCTGATATTGGTGGTGCTTATGCGATCGCTTAACTCTTTGATGGCTTCGGGAAGAAAGTGCAACTGGACTGCCCTCTTAGTAACAGTTGCACCACAGCAACAACGGAATCAGTAGAAGTAAAGTCTTGGATTCAGAGAATACCCGAAAAAGCGATCGCTGATATCTGCGTCCAGACCATTTAGTTTTACTATCCCTTGCTTATTGACTACTTTTAGAGCCAACCTATCAGAAATTTTCTGATTTCTGAGTTTTGCCTGCATTGTTGTTTTCAACCCAATCAATCGCTGAGGCTAAATAACTGCGTGGTTTCATTTGCCCACCACCATTCTTGTTACTCTTTCCAATTAACAGATGTCGCTCTCAATTTGTCATCACCGATAATCGTGTGAACTTTGAAAGAGCCGCTTTGTCCTGGATTTAGCGTGGAGGGTTCTGCATTGACAGAACTACTTTTAATCACCTTGCCATCTAATCCAACAACGTTATAGGTGACTTCAATCGAATGAACTGTTTTTTGGGTTTCGTTGATGATGCGACCCGTCAGAATATCCCCATCAGATGTTTGGTCTGCGATGATGACTTGAGGTTTCTCACCGCATAGTTGGGTGAGGTCTAAAGTTCTGCCATCCGATGTCTGCATATAGCAAAAGGGCATATCAATCTCAGAAGCTGACGCCCTCACAGCTTGAAAAATTGGAATCCATGAATTGCTTGAGGGGTGATAGTTGCCGAACAAAATTGAAGCAATCCAAAGGAAGGTTGTTAGATAAATTGGTTTTTGCATGGTGATAATAGCTGGCAATAAGTAATGAAAATTTATTAGCCTGAAAAGGCTGAAATAACCAACCAAATTTCAACTCGTTTCAAATTCAAGAGATTTAAGCTATGAACACGAATTTAATTTAAGGCAGTATTTAAGGCAAAGTTCTAACTTTTTAGTTTGAGTATTGGGCATTTTTTACAAATACCAAGTATTGGATCGTCCGGCGTTTAAACCGTAGCCATAAAGAGGGAATAAAAAGTAATCTCTAGGCTAGAGTAGCTGAGAAAATTCCAATACCTTAATCAACCAGTTTGCTAGCCATACCATTTAGATTGTGTGGCGATACATTAAGGATCTCCCCAGCCCCTCAATAAATTGGGGGGCTAAGAAGTCTATATGTTGCAAGCAAAAAACAGAATGGTATTAGAGCATTGGAAATCGACTCGCAAATGTACCCAGTTACTCAGCAATGGAGTAACTTGCAACTCCAGTACCTGGTGGTAGTGAGCAAACAACCTCATAAGCTCCGTTAGCAGTTTGAGCTACAGGTCCCGTGAAGTTGAACACATGCTTCTTCGGAGTACCTGTAGCACCACCGCTAAGTGCGATTGTTAATTTCTGGAATTGAAAACTTAGAGAGTTCGGCTGGTTAGCCCGCAGCTCGCACTGTAGGGTTGTAGACTGAGCGTTTCTGCTGAATACATGCACAAAAGCAAGAGGTCCTGCGCTGCCATTTTCAGTCCCTGATGTAATGTCCCGAACAACAGGACAATGTAGGTTAATGGATGTGGTACCTTGAACTGAAAACTGTCCAGCTGCACGACTAAATTGCTGATTAGAAGCGGAAGTCTCAGGCTGACACGCACTTCCAGAATAGACTTTATTATCTCCAGCTAATGCTGCGGTGGGAATGGCAGCACTGGATAATAGAGTGGCAGAAAATGCGATCGCTACTTTTGCACGTTTCATGTTGGACATCATAGAAGTTGCTCCTTGGTATTTGCGTTGTTAATTAGTGAATTGCTTCACCTAAATACCAAGTTATTCAAAGCAGCGTTCGCGAAGCGTTCAATTAAATGCGATCAGAAATTTGCATTTTTGTGATTCAAATCACTTGCGCTCAGGTTAAAGCGAAGATACCCGATAACAATCTTTTTGGGAACTCGCAAATTCTGTATGAATTTTTCTAGAATTGTGCAGCAAGCAACTGAATAAGTCTATTTTTCCGGTCATGTATTAACCGTCTCAAGCAGTGTATACGAGCCGCAATCCGTTATCAGGAACGACGAACGAGCCGACAGGTCGGCTATAGGCTTACGCCTTCGCTACGCTGACGCTGTTTTCATGCCCAAAGGGCTGTACGCGATCGCATCAATTTCACAGTGGTTATATGCATACATAGCCTAGGGTAAGGATTTGGGGACATCGAACGCTTCCAGAACGCTATCGGAACGCTTGCCTTGATAGCTTGTTCATATACCAAAAAACATTCATAGAGGATACCGAACAAATCCTGAAGAGACACACAGCTTGGGTTGAATTCCTGCGAATACCCTCCGTTTTTCTTATATCTATTTCTCTTCGGAATGCTACCTATCAGCTCCTCTAACTCCGCTTAAGAGTGCAACAGAAATCTAAGTTTTTGCGATCGCACTCTGAATAACACATTCAAACTTGAAAATCATGACGAGGATTTTATGACAACACTTACCCTAGACCAAACCAAAGCAGAAGCATTTGCCGAACGGATGCTTAACATTCTCAACAGTGGCGCGATCGCTCTGATGACGTCTATCGGTCACAGAACTGGGCTATTTGACAGGATGGCTGAACTACCGCCTTCTACAAGCCAACAGATTGCAGACGCAGCGGGGTTGAATGAGCGGTACGTGCGCGAATGGTTGGGAGCAATGGTTACGGGTGGCTTTGTGGAATACAATCCAGCTAAGAATACCTACGATTTGCCTCTAGAACACGCCGCATTCTTAACGCGGGCTTCCAGTCCTGACAACATTGCGGCATTTTCCCAATACATCCCTTTGTTAGGAAGTGTTGAGGAGCAAATCATCGACTGCTTTTACAAGGGTGGTGGGGTTCCCTATTCTGCTTTCAAGCGTTTTCATCAAGTGATGGCGGAAGATAGCGGTCAAACGGTCGTTGCGGCGCTGAATGACCACATTCTGCCCTTAATTCCCGGACTGATTGAGGCACTTGAGAAAGGAATTAATGTGCTGGATGTGGGGTGTGGGAGCGGTCGTGCCATCACCAAAATGGCGAAGGAATTTCCGAATAGTCGGTTTACAGGCTACGACTTCTCAGAAGAAGCGATCGCGATCGCTCAAACCGAAGTCCAACGCCTCAATCTTGCAAATATCCGCTTTCAAGTAAAAGATGCTGCCAGCCTGGATGAAGTTGAAAATTACGATTTCATCGCTACCTTTGACGCCATTCACGACCAAGCTCAGCCCGATCTAGTGTTGCGAGGAATTGCCCAAGCACTGCGTCCGGATGGCATTTATTTGATGCAGGATATTCGTGCCTCCGGTTATGTTGATGGCAATCTCGATCATCCGGCAGGGCCGTTACTTTACACCATTTCTTGTATGCACTGCATGACTGTATCGCTTGCGGCAGGAGGCATGGGGCTTGGTGCCATGTGGGGTCAGGAGAAAGCATTGGAAATGCTGGAAGATGCCGGTTTCACTAGCGTGGAAATCAAGCAACTCGCTCATGATTTTCAAAACAATTACTACATTGTGCGGAAGAATTAAACCCGTTTTACGAATTGTCTGGATTAAATCCCTGCCATCAATTGGGGGGATACAGAAAAAATCACAAATGTAGCGGCAAGAAAGTGAATCGCTAAAAAAATATGTAACACCAACCTTCAATTCTGAAAACCATTGAAAGCTAGAAAACCCTATGTGCAAACTCTGTGCATTTGCTTGGCGTTATCAAAAACCTGGTAGCAGTGACTCGCTATTGCTAACTACGAAACAGTTCTCTTCACTGGTTGTTTTAAATCAAGCCTCGCAACCAGTTCAGAAATTATCTACTACAAAAGACAAGTAAAAAGGAGAAAAAACCATGACTACATTACTAAACCGCATCGAATTGAAAGATTATGCAGCGATCGCGTCTGCTCTCTCCCAAGAATTGGCAGCGAGTGCCGTTGAGCGCGATCGCCAAGCAGGTATCCCCCATGAAGAAGTACGACGACTCCGAGAAGCAGGACTGTTACCTCTGGTTGTACCGCGAGAATATGGCGGTATTGGCGCAACCTGGGTAGAAGCTTACAAGGTTCTTCAGGAAATTGCTAAAGCAGATGGTTCTACGGGGCAACTCTACTGCAATCAGCTAATCTTATCAGTGGTGGGTCAGGTAAGCGGCACCCCTGCTCAAGCAGAACGCTACTATCGAGCCACTGCCCAGAATCACTTGTTTTGGGGCAATGCATTTAACACGCGGGACACTCGCCTCAAAATTGAGCCAGAAGGCGATCGCTTCCGGGTAAATGGAACTAAGAGCTTTGGCACCGGAGTGGCAGCAGCGGATATTCGTGTATTCGCCGCCGTGCAAGACGGGGTCGATCATCCGATTGCCTTTATCCTTCCCAAGGATCGAGAAGGCATTGTCTACAACAACGACTGGGACAATATGGGACAACGCTGCACCGCTAGCGGTAGTTTCACCTTCCACAACGTCTTGGTGAACCCGGATGAAATTCTCGGCCCACCGCCATCTCCAGAGGGTGCCTTTTCCACCTTGCTATTCGTGGTGAATCAGTTGGCGAAAACCCATGTCTATCTGGGAATTGCCGAAGGTGCCTTGGAAGCTGCAAAGGATTACACGACGACGATGACTCGACCCTGGATTACATCAGGCGTCGATCGGGCATCGAAAGATCCCTACATTTTGCAGCACTATGGTGAGCTATGGACTGAGCTAAAGGCAGCGATCGCGCTCTGCCGTCAGGCAGCGCAGCAGGTACAGACGGCATGGGAAAAGGGACAGGCGCTCACTCATGAGGAACGGGGTGAAGTTGCGATCGCTGTTTATACTGCTAAAGCTTTTACCACTAAAGTTGGCTTGGATATCACCACTCGCATCTTTGACGTCATGGGCGCTCGTTCCACCGCTGCGAAATACGGCTTCGACCGCTACTGGCGCGACCTACGGACGTTTACCCTGCATGACCCAGTGGACTACAAGCTACGGGATATTGGCAATTGGGTTCTCAATCAGGAACTGCCAATGATATCGCAGTATTCCTAACCGGAATGCGATCGCATTCCCTAGTCTGGCTTGCTTGCAAGTAGATAGTCAAAAGTCGATTCCTAGGGCGCACAAATCGACTTTTGACTTATTTTTTTGGCTTATTTTTGAATGCGCTTGACAAATGACTCGTGTATGCCGTCACTTTAGAGGAGTTTAAACGCGATCGCTCCTGCGTCTTGCCAACAGAAAGCGATCGCTTCTCCTAAAAATTCCTGACTCCAACCAATAATCCCTGTCAAAGGGAAAGGAAGGCAAAAGTGAAGGAGTAGAGACACAATGGGCGATCCTTATCTGTTGGCGGTCAGTTTGTTAACCGGAGGGCAAATCTCAGTCCCGCCCCCGCCCGTACTGCCCCCAAACGAGCCAGACACCTTGTTAGCATTGTGGAATTCCAGTGAGTCAAGTGCCTTTGGGTCACTGGTGGCGCAGAAAATCGTCCCAACCATTGAAAGCACCTCTCCGGAATTCAGCCAGCAGTTGATTTCGCAGACGAATCCTTTCCAGGGGACTGACACCCTAATTACTACAGCCTTAGCACCGACAGCAGCTCAAGCCGCCACAGAACTGAAACCCTCCCTACAAGCGAAGCTGAAACCGGATACAGCAACGACAAAACCGGCATCTGGCAGTCAACTTTTTTACCAAAGATTAGCCGCCCTGAAAGCAGGCAAGATTTATACTCGTCTACCGGCTGATAGCTTTCAGTCATACTGGGCGAACCAAGCAGGCACGAAAGCACTGGCTTTACAAAAACCTAGCTATGAACAGTGGAAACGCCTACTAGCAAAGGAAGCGAGAGCAGTTTCTGAAGGTCAAGGTGCCAACCGTCTCTCCGTGTTAGTGGGAGATTCTCTCTCATTGTGGTTTCCCCAAGAACGTCTTCCTGGAGGGAGTTTGTGGCTGAATCAGGGAATTTCTGGGGATAATTCCCGTGGCATCTTGAAAAGATTGTCTGCTTTTTCCCAAACTCGTCCCGATGCTATTTACGTTTTAGCTGGCATCAACGATTTGCGCCAAGGGGCAACGGATGAAACAATTCTCGGTAATCTTCGCCAGATTGTTCGGCGCTTACGACAAGAGCATCCTCGCAGCTCAATCATCGTGCAATCCATTCTTCCCACCCGGATCAACACCATCCCAAACCGCCGAATTCGTAACCTTAACCAACAACTTGCTATCCTTGCTCAACAACAGGGTGCAGGGTATCTAGATATTCACTCTCGCTTTAGCGATGTCGAAGGAAATTTGCGTGTGGACTTAACGACGGATGGGCTGCATTTGAGCGGTCGAGGATATGAAGTTTGGCAATCGGCACTCCAACAGGCAGAATCGGTAATTGCGCTGAATCGGAATAATGTGCGTGCTGACAACTCACTAAAGCGATCGCGCCTCTCTGATGTATCTGGATTAAATTAACTGGTAAAAAATTTATGTTTTGTAGGCGCATGGCACAAACACGCCCCTAAAGGCATACCTGTTATGCCTGCCATGCCTCTACTTAGTAATTCAATCCATAAAAAAATCAGAGCGATAAAGCTCTGATTGTCAAACTAAGTTCAGTGGAGTTTCAAAAAATTGTTAGAAATAATTGCGCGGCTATCAGTTTATCAGCCAATCAAAATTAGCCGAATTAGATGCCTTGACGAGAAATTAGCTTTTCAATATCCGCCTGAGTTTGCTGCAATAGCTGCTCGCGGCTATCAACAGCCTTGGTGAGAGTGGGAACTAGGTTGCGCGCTTGTAACGCCATGTGAAGCTGTAGATGCGCCACGTACTCACTAAAATCTTCACGAAATGAAGGAGTTGAGGATTGCTGTAAAGGCACGTTTATTGTGTTCTCCATCGTTATCTCTCAGCCGTTTGTCAACCTTAACGAAGTTATCACACCGTTCATAGTCTCTTCTAATTTTGCAATGAAGTTTAATCGTTTTCAGGGAAATTGTTTAAGAAATGTTAAATATTCTCCGGGACTGTTTAAACTTCTTTGCATTCCCCTGATTGAGCTGAGTGGGAGACAGGGAATCGGTGAGGACAGAACATTCACCCATTCCCAATTCGCTCCCCAATTTCTATCCCCCAATGCCCAAGCGTCCCGCTAAGCCTGGAGTGAGAGGGAGGAGAGTTGCCACTGTTAAAAACAGAGCCAACAGTCCCAAAGCCGCTCGCGCATCATCGGGTTCGGAAATCTCATTCAAGCTAGGGCGTTCTAGACCTCGTTGCAAGAACAGAATTACAATCGCCCAGTACAGCAGCAAAGGATTCGTCGGATTCACCAGAGAGACAATTCCTAGCAAAACTAACGTGGCAACGGTAGCGCGTCGAGCGATTTGGCGTCCGTAGATTGCCTGGACAATTCGACCCCCATCGAGCATTCCCGCTGGCATCAAATTGAACGCTGTTACCACCAAACCCAGCCAACCGATAATCGTCAGCGGGTGGACATCAACCAGGGTTTGCTGAAGACTAGAACCAAGGACAACCCGTGCTAGAGTACCTACCAAAATTGACCCTTGGAAGAACTCCGATGGCACCTTAAATAGACTGCCTTCGTGGGAAAGAATTAAGCCGACGATTAGCATCAATAGAGAGACAATGCCACCAGCAGCAGGGCCAGCTAAAGCGATATCAAACAGCACTGTGCGATTGGGTAATAGCGATTCAAACCGAGTAATCGCCCCAAACGAGCCAATCTGTGCGGATGGGATGAAAAAAGGAAAACTTAGGCGAATATTATGACGACGAGCTAGGAACCAGTGACCGAGTTCGTGAGTCACTAAAATCACCCAGATTCCGGCACTGATGGGCAGAACTTCTCCAATGCGGCTTGGATTGCTGAAGAAATCAAAGCCGAGGAAAATTCCCGCCGTCTCTAAGCTAGCGGCAATGGTCGCCACGACGAGAACGCCTGCCAAGATGTTCTGCGGTAAGGTTGCTGGTTTCGGATCGTTGGTGCTGGGGAGAACAATCACCACCGGCTTCTCTTCCGGATTTTCTACTAAAAATAGCCGATAGCGATCGCCCAATCTCTCGTGCAAACTCGCAGACAAGCGGGAATGAACCGCCGCAGGTTCTCCCCGCAGATTTCCCTTGAAGATGGCTCCTTCCTGATAAGGAATGCTTTCTGTAGCAAAGAAGGTATCAATGCCAAAAATTCCTTGGATGTTTTTCAAGTCTTCATCTGGAATGGGAACCACTTCTTGGGAGACGGGATTGGTCGCCTCTTTTGGCGTCGCCGCCGGTGTGTCTTTGCCATTTCCCTCAGAAGTCTCTTCTGTCGGTTTGGGTTCTTGCATCATTTTCAAGACCCGCTCCCGCAGTATGGCATCCTGACCGGCTGCTCGCAGTTTATTTCCGATGAAGATGTACAACCCAGCGGAGGCTATCAACATAAACAAGATGCTCACCAGGTTGAGATAAATCCCCGCTGCGAACAATCCAAAAAACAACAGCCAGGGAGACATCAACACCACTGACTGCAACCAAGCTAAGATGCCGAGTTTGCCGAATGACTTGGCACGGTAGAAGCCCCAACCCAGGATGCCTAAAGCCACCAGCACAATTAAAACTGTCGCCGTAGTTTCCGATCCAGTAAACATTTTTGATGAGGAGCCGTAGCAGCTATAGCCAACCAGTCTACTGTATTTCAATTTCTGATAAGGATTCAAGGTTACTCTTGGCTCTCGGTCGGGAAATGATTTCAATCTCTGTGAGGGATTCATCCAACCATCTCCACACTCCCCTAAATCCAGCGCCATATTCGAGCGAGCCGTACTCAGCTTAAATTTCTTGAGTACCAAATAAATACCAAATAAACTTGGTTGAGATTAACGCCAATATTTACCTACTAGAAACCCTATGCTATTTAAAAAGTTAGAAGATAAGAATTTTAGTCAGTTAATTAGACTGGGATTAATCGCGATCGCCTTGGGCATCGTTCCTCTTACCGCCTGTGTCAGTTCCCTAAAATCCACCCAGCAATCTTCTCAAGCTTCTTCACCGTCTTTAGCGCCACAAAATGACAAAACAGGCGATCGCGTTATTAAGCCGCAATTTGAGGCTGCTGAAAACTTCTCAGAAGGTCTAGCAGTCGTCACGAGTAACGGAAAAAAAGGTTATATCGATAAGACTGGCAATATTGTCATTAAGCCGCAGTTTGATTTTGCTGAAAAATTTGAACAAGGGATGGCAGCCGCAAAAATCGGCAATCAGTTCGGCTATATTGATAAGACTGGAAAAATGGTCATTATCAATCCACCATTTGAGCAAGTTTTACAATTTTCAGAAGGACTTGCGCCAACCAGTATTGGCGGCAAGTGGGGCTATATCGACACGAACCGCAATCTGGTTATTAAACCGCAGTTTGCCGCTGCTCATAACTTTTCAGAAGGGTTGGCATCCGTCAGAATTGGCAATCAAGAAGGCTATATTGATAAGACGGGCAAGATAGTTATTAAACCGCAGTATAAACAAGCTTATCCCTTTAAAGAAGGGCGGGCAGCAGTATTTGATAATAAGTTAAAGATAGGCTTTATTGACACAAACGGAAGTCTATTCATCAAGCCACAATTCGATGGGATAAATGATGGTTTTTCCCAAGGGCTAGCACCCGTAGCAATGGGCAGTAAAATTCCTCAGCGTTGGGGTTATATTGACAAAACTGGGAAGTTTGTCATCCAGGCGCAATTTGAGTATGCTTCTCCCTTTTACCCAAACGAAGACCTAGCAGCAGTAACAGTTGACAAAAAGATTGGCTATATCGATCAAACTGGCAAGCTAGTTCTCCCGCCACAGTCTCATTATACGGGGAGTTTCGAGGATGGAGTGGCACTCATCTCAATGGGGGGTAAATATGGTTATATGGACAAAACCGGAAAAATTGTGATTCCGCCGCAGTTTAATGAAGTACGCGATCACGGTGGTTTTTCCGAAGGGCTAATCGCGGTAGAAATTGGTGGGAAGTATGGATATATGGACAAGACTGGCAAAACAGTTATTCAGCCACAATTTGATGCGGCTGGTTCCTTTCAAGAGGGGCTGGCACCCGTAAGAATTGGCAGTCAGTGGGGCTATATCAGCCGCTAAAACGAGCCAACATTGCCGTTTCTAAAAATCCACTCCACGTCATGCGATCGCACTCCAACGACTCGCAATCGGCATTCGCCAGCCGGTGCCAAAAGCCCGATCGGTAATTTTCAGTCCAGGCGGTGCTTGTTGCCGCTTAAATTCGGCACGCGCGACTAATTGCATCACTTTATTGACAACGACTGGATCGTGACCAGCTTCGATAATTTGAGCGGTTGATTGATGTTCGTGAATTAGCCGCTGCAAAATATCATCCAGAATGTCATAAGAGGGCAGAGAATCTTGATCGACTTGACCGGGTTTTAGTTCGGCACTTGGCGGTTTGGTGAGGATATTCGTCGGAATAATTTCACCGTTGCGATTCAGCCAATTACACAGAGAGTAGACGCGAGTTTTCGGCACATCAGCAATTACCGCTAATCCTCCATTCATATCCCCATAAAGCGTACAGTAACCGACCGCCATTTCTGACTTGTTGCCGGTAGAAAGGAGGAGATAGCCAAACTTGTTCGCGATCGCCATCAATAAATTGCCCCGAATCCGCGATTGAATATTCTCTTCCGCAAGCCCGAACGACGTTCCAGCAAACAGATGTTCTAAAGTTTGGTCGTAACCCTGCATCAGTTGCCCAATCGCTAGGGTTTGAGTAGCAATCCCCAGCTTTTGGGCTAATTTCAGCGCATCTTCGACAGAATGATCGGAACTGTAGGGCGAAGGCATAAGGACGCCGAATACATTTTCTGCCCCTAATGCGGCGGATGCGATCGCTGCTACCAACGCCGAATCTACTCCACCACTCAAGCCAAGCGTAACTTTGGAAAAGCCACACTTGCGGGTATAGTCTCTCACTCCCAACACCAACGCCGCCCAAATTTCTTCGTCTTCACTAGCTGCAAGCGGTGCGACTCCCCCGTTATCCCCGGTTGCTGAGGGGGAGATTAAATCCCGCTTTTCCTCATCAAATTCCAGCAGTACCAAATCCGTCTCAAAACGAAGGGCACGACACACCACTTCCCCGGCGTGATTCAAAGCGAAACTGCTACCATCAAAAATTAAGTCATCATTTCCTCCAACCTGATTGATGTAAATGCTTGGTTGGCGGTAACGGACAGTACTATGACGCAACATTGCTTCTCGCAAGTGATGCTTGCCAACACTATAGGGAGAAGCTGACAAATTCACCACCAAATCTACACCCAATTGAGCTAAGTCAGCAATCGGATTCACTGCATAGCTACGCTTTCCCCAAAATTCCTCATCGTTCCACAAATCTTCGCAGATTGTGACGCCAATGCGGAGATTATCGAGCGTAAAAGAATTTGGCTGAAGTCCCGGTTCAAAATATCGATATTCGTCAAAAACATCGTAGCTGGGCAACAGTCGCTTGTGAAAAATTTGCTGTATTTTGCCCTGTTCTAAGCAGGCAATACTATTAAATAACGGTTTACCTCCAGCGGCGTGCGCCTCCGGATTTGGGTCTACCGTACCCACCAACACCGCTAAATTGGGTGGCAAATCCTCTGCTAGCTGCTGCAACACCGTTGCCATAGACTCGACGAAGCCGGGATTCAGCAGCAAATCTCGTGGCGGATAGCCGCACAAAGAGAGTTCCGGCGTCAGCAACAAACGGGCACCTTGCTGAGTTGCCTGTCTTGCCGCCTCCAGAATGTGTTGGGCATTGCTGGTGAGGTTGCCAATTGTGGGGTTGAGTTGAGCGATCGCAATTTTCATATTCAGTTATCACCTGCGTCGTTCTGATTATTTAAACTAATTTTTCAATCGCAGCAATTAGGATTTAGATTGCCAATGTTTTAATTCTTCATTCATAAAATAATTAATCAAATCTTGATATAGCTTTTCAATTACATCTGGATTTAAACCTTGTTCTTCAGCCCAAAGACGTCTTTGCTGCAACATCGACTGAACCCTTTCCGGAGCTTTTACACTGGTTTCGTTTGTTTTAAACTTTGCTGCCGCTTTTACATATTCAAATCGTTTACCAAAAGCTGCGATAATTTGGCGGTCAATTTCATCAATCTCCTGACGAATTTCTTCAATATTTGAACAATCTTTGGTTTGTTTCATAATTGGCTTTCCTTATCTGATTTTTTATGATTAACGCAAAGGTTCGCAAAGGGTAACGCAGAGTAACGCAAAGGAAGATAAAATTAAATTGTTTTTTTAACTTAGCGAACTTTTGCGCGAACCTTTGCGTTAGCGAAGCAGCGCGACAGCGCTACCTTTGCGTTTAAATAAATACCAACGGTTTATCCTTAAACGGAGCAAACGCTTCAGCATCAAATCGATACAAACTCGCCGGACGCCCCGCCCCTCGCGAGACTTTGACTTTGGTATCGTAAAGAAAACCCAGCTTCAAGAGTCGGGCGCGAAAATTAGAATAATCCGAGAAATTTTCACCTAAAACGGTCGTGTAAAGCTGATATAAGTCACTCAAAGTAAATAACTCCGGCAACACTTCAAAGGCGACTGGGCTATATTCCAATTTATTTCGCAGACGCCGATGACCATACTCTAAGATTTTATGATGGTCAAAGGCTAATTGTGGCACTTGCTCTAAAGGATACCAGGCAATTCCACTCACTCCATCGGCAATTAATTCAGCTTCTTCAAATCGCACTAAAGCAAAATAACTGACCGACAGATAACGAACCCCGTAACTTTCTTCGCATTCCCTCGGATCTCGTCCAGGCCCGCCAAAGGTGTATAACTGCTCTAAATACAGATTTTTCACGCGAATCTTTTCAGCCAAAATCCGATAGGCGGCATCTTCTAAAGATTCCCCTTGCCGCACTAAAGTACCGGGCAAACTCCACCGATCGGAAAAAGGTTCGTCCTGCCGCATTACTAACAAAACTAATAGTCGGTTTTGCGCCGTATCGACTGAGAAAATCACGTTATCGACTCCGACTTTAAAATCCGCTAATGCCGGTTTTTTTACCGAATCTCCTATCTTTTTCGAGCTGCGTCCTCGCATTCGTATAAACGTTCTCTGTGAATATAATCCTCAACGGTCGTCGTCAAGGCTTGTCTGTTGCCATTCTCACGATAAGCTGTGGAAGAAACCGCCGGTGGTTTGATGTCAGCGATCGCAATCTGCGCCCCTAGTTGCCTCAGCGCTTCCAAATCAGAGTCATCTATCGCATATCCTGGTCTAGGCACCACAAGTAGATGCACTTGCTGCAATAAATCTTCAACTCTATACCAACGCGGCATCTGGTTTACTAAATCCGAACCAATGACGACGGTAAAATCTGCCGACATCCCCCAGCATTGCCTAGCCTTCTGCACCGTCTCCAGAGTTCTAGGGCTACTGAATTCCGGATACAGCCCAATATTGTGGCAACTCGGATGAATTTCCTCAATCAGCAACCGTAGCATTGTTGAGCGATGTTCTAGCGGCGTTTGATGCGATTTAAACGGATTATTTGAAGCCCAAACCGCCACCCAATCATAGTGTTGCGACAGCCATTTCAAAATCGCTTGATGCCCAGAAGTTGGCGGGTCAGCACTCGTACCAAACAAAGCAATTCTCATTATTTTCTTACTTCCTCTTACTTCCTCTTCTTTCCTCTTTCTTCGCGCTCTATAGCGCTAACGCGCATGGCTTCGCTAGGGCGTCTTTGCGGTTCGTTCCCAAATCCCTTAAGCAGCGCGACGAGTTTTTTCCATCAACTCCAACAATGCAGCCGAAACCCCCACCGACGGCGACACAGGCGAATCCAACTGACGAGTCTCCGCTGGTAAACTCCCTACCGAAATAGCAGTTCGTTCTCGAATTTGGGTTAAAGATTCTGGTAGAAACACCCGTTCGCCTTGCTTAAACATCGGCTGCAACAAAGGCTGCTCAAACTGCGGACTTTCCGTCACCAATCCCAATCGATCTCCTTTCATCAAATTGCCCTCAAAGCAGCGAAAAATCTGCTTGCGACCGGGATAAGTTAACTTGCCATTCGACTGTTTCATTACAGGAATGCCATCAATTTCAACCAGTTTATACACTCCATTAACTGGGGTTCCTGTAACCAATCGAGTTCCCAGTCCATAACCATCAATGCAAGCACCCTCTGCTTGCAATCGGGCAATTTCCCACTCATCCAAATCGCCACTCGCAAAGATGGGAACATCCGGTAAGAGCGATCGCACTTGTTTGGATAACCCTACCAAATCGCCAGAATCTAGCCGCACCCCAGACAATTGCATTTCTCCTGCATCGAGCTTTTCTGCCAGCATTTGGGCAGCGGCAACTGTATCGTAGGTATCAATCAACAACGGCGCACCTGGAAAATATCGATGGAAGGAGGTAAAAGCCTCTCCCTCACTCCCAGCAGTTGCTGTCAGCGCCATCACCAAAGCATGAGCCATCGTCCCGCTGGGCTTTTGACCCAACTTGATCGCTGCCAGTACATTAGAAGTCGCGTCCAATCCAGCCGCCAATGCCGCCCTGGCTGCCCACAGAGACGCTTGGGGGCTAAAAGCGCGCCGGGTGCCAAATTCCAGCAGCGTCGCTTCTGACCCCGCTACATCCCGTATCCGCGCCGCTCGTGTGGCAACTAAAGTTTGATAATTAATTGTATTCAGCAGGTAGGTTTCCACCAGCTGAGCTTGCCAAAGGGGGGCTTCCACCCGCAGCAGCGGCTCGTTGGCGAACACGGCGGTTCCTTCTGGAACTGCCCAAACGTCGCCGGTGAACCGAGCCTCTGCTAAGAGCGACCAAAAACGCTCTGGTGCCCGATCGAAAATTCCGGTCGCCTGCAAAGCCGCTATCTGGCTGGGGCTGAAGCGGAATTTCTCCAGATAGTCCAGCGCCTGTTCCAACCCCATCGCAATCAAATAGCCAAAGCCAGCGGGTAAACGCCGCGCAAATAGCTCAAAGCTTGCCCGTGATTGATCTAAACCTTCGCCGGTGTAGCAAGCTGCCATTGTCAGCTGATACAGGTCGGTTAAGAGGCTGTAATCTTCAGAAGCGATCGCGAGTTCCCGATCTTCTACCCTAACCGGCTCCTGAAGCAGGTTAGCAGGATGCTTTACAAGTCCGTCCACGGAAGTTCTCATAGTCTTGCTTCCTAGCAAGTGTGGGCTCTCTAATTATAGTAATATTCACCATAATAGTGTCAAGGCATTTTGATGAGTTCTTCAAGAAGATGGTTTCTGAAGAGAGCTTTATTGCCATCTTCAGGTCATTCTTAGGTTATATACATTATTCTTAATAGTATTTTGACTCAAAAGCTACAGAAAAGGGCAGTTGATGCCAAAAAGACACAGGAGAGAGCATGGCGGCGTTGCCCATTCGCCCTTAACCACCAACCATCAGTTTCTTGCGTTAATTGTGCAAAATCTAAATGAATTTAAAAGTATTTAGAAATCTTAAGTAAACTAACTGCCGACTTAAGTCTAAGCAAAGTATTGCAAACCTAATCAAACAAGTGTTGCAAATTACCTCAAACTATCCAGCCGTATTCATAATAAAAGTATCAAAGGCTAATATACATTTCATCGAATCCCCAAAGGAATCTGGAGAGTAAAGATATGAGTCTTACCCGAACGTTTGACAATATCATCCAATATTTTTCTGGCGCGATCGCTCGCATCTTTGGACTAAGTGACGATGCGTATCCTGCGACTGGCGTGCAGCCCTTTACAGGGGAACCGTTTAGCGCACGTCGCAAAGAAGATTGGTAGTCAGCCTAAATGCTTTTTTCTATATTGTTGGAGTCAAAAATAAGAAATTTGGTGGAGGAAGAGGCTCTTTCTCCACTAAATTTTATGGAATAAGTTTAAAAATTATTCGGCTGAGATGGCTAAAAAGCACTGCCAGAACGTCTTTTAATGTGTCAGTCACCTCAGACTGCTCTGTTGGATGGTTTAACATCCCTTTGGTGGCTGCAAAGCAGGGGAAACGACAAAAACCCTGTACCACTACTTAACGCTCAACTGGCGCTCAACTGGCTTGCTTAGCCCATATCCTGAGAATGGGCAATGAATGACCACTCGCCGCCTAGACGCCGTTCTCCTAAGTGGGGCAATTCGCAGGACAAACAGCAAAACGCCTGCTATGGTCGGGCAATATTCGGTGGATGAGGAAAATTCACGCACCGAATATTGCATAGTTCTATAGTGACAAGCGTTCTATAAAATTGTATGGAATTTAATACAAAAGTTAGAGCTTATTTAAAGTTCTAAATACTCATTTGACGTAGCTGATGTTGTTCCTGGTTAAACTGCTTTTGTTCGGGGGTTAATACGTCATAATCAATGGGCGATCGCATATCCCACTGCACTCCTGCCAATAGCAGTAAAGTCCCCGCCATGACAAGACCCGTGGTGAGAAATTGCCAGCCTCCGACATAAGGCAAGATCCCAATGCCCAATAGATGAACGAACCCGTTAATCAGGAAAGTACGCGATCGCATTCCCATCCCCGTAAAAAAGTAGCCAATGGTACTTAAACCCAGCCAAAACTGACACAGGTTCATCAGCACCAACCCCCAACCCAGAAAAATACCCAAGTCAGTTAGCACCACCCCGAATAACATCAGTGCAACCCAGCTATAAAGCAGCCAGCGCAGGCGTTCTACTTTCACCCAAAAGTGAGTCAACACCACCATCCCCACCGTACCGACTAAGGTAAGTGCTGACCAAAACATCGCTTGCACGTACCAGCTAACAGGTAGAAACTGAGCATTGATAAAAATTGCGGCGGTAATCCAACCCCAAACAATAAACGCCTGATCGATTCGAGAATAAAAGCTCGAAATCAGCGTTTTATTTCCAACTTGCAAGTGAATACGTAAAAGCCCCTGACGATCCTGAAAATCAAGGGCTTCCTGTTTGCTACGGACAAGCGGTTCGGCAGGATTAAAAAAAGTCATTGACATCCATCTTTGGAGATAAATTGAATAAAGCGGGAGTATGTCCCTAGGTAGGCTTCTTCAACTATCTTAATGGAAGCAGAAAATTTGTAATCTGGGATTCTACGGATATTGCAACCAAACTAACTGTTTGCTAGTTATCAAAAGTGTTAGCTAAGTAAAAGCAGCTGAGTCAAGAAAAAAGCGATCGCGGCACTGCCTACAGGAACCGTCAGATTGTCGATGCCGAACCAGGAGAACGCTTCTAAGACAGTCGCGAAGAAAGCAACGAAAATCGGCACTACCCACGTTTGCCAGATATTGCCCTGGACTCCTAGGAAAATTAAGCTACTAACCCCATAGCTAACCAGGAACATCGTCAGCGAGCCTTCCCAACTTTTACGGATGTCCCAAAATTCATAGCGATGCTTACCAAATCGTTGACCAATGAGAGCAGCTAAGCCATCCCCCCAAGTCATCACCAAAATTCCCAGTGCTGCATATTGGGGTTGGTTTAGAGGCCAGAACCAACCGATTAAAATGCCAATACTGAGGGCATAGCAAAATGTCCCCCAGCTCTTGCGCCCAACGCTGTTAATGCCTGGGAGGATCGGAAATTTGTATGACAAAAGAGCCACTGCACTCGCGAAAATCGAAGCCGTAATCCCCACCCAAGCGGGAAGGTTCAGCCACCAGGCAAGCAAAATCACATTGCCCGTGCCAATGTGAACCACCTTCCGCACCTTTTCCGGTTCGGTAGAAGTGTAGCGATGCAGCCCTTCTGCCAGTAACACAAGAATGCCCAGGCAAGCCCCAACTAACCCAATGTGGAGCCATAGATCCGGAATTGATTCTAACCACAACACGGATTTACGCAAAGATTGAATTATAAAAAAAAGCTCTCCTTACCAATCTATTAGATCCAGGGCACAGTAATGAAAATATTACTAATTTGGCTAATTCGGGGATACCGAGTGCTAATTTCTCCCCTTTTTCCCCCAGCGTGTCGGTTTCAGCCGACTTGTTCTAAATATGCTTTAGAGGCGGTAGAGAGATTTGGCCCTTGGCGCGGCGGCTGGATGGCGATTCGGCGCATCTTGCGCTGCCATCCCTTCCATCCTGGCGGTTACGATCCGGTGCCACCCGCCGCTTCTGGGGCGGTTAAACAAACAAAAGAGTAAATGAAGTCATCGCGGGTATCAGATCGTCTAGAGGAGTTGCGTCGTAGTCGGTTTGTAGGACGCGATCGCGAACAAACTCTATTTCAGTCGGCGCTGGACGAGGCGCAATTACCTTGGCATCTCCTCTATATCTATGGTTCGGGTGGTGTTGGCAAGACGACTTTGCTGCGTGAGTTTGCCTACATCTGCGAACAAGCGAAAACACCAGTCGTCTACCTGGATACCCGTAATGTCGAACCTTCACCCGACTCTTTTTTCAGCGCCCTCCAGATGGTTATCGGTCTGGAGCATCAAAACCAGCTTTGGGAGTGGTTTGCTTCCCAACCCGGTCACTGTGTCATTCTGATCGATACCTACGAAACCTTAACGCCACTAGAAGACTGGCTGCGGGAATTTTTCTTACCCCAGTTGCCGGAAAATGCCCTCGTCGTTCTCGCGGGTCGTCAACCCCCGTCATCTGCTTGGCGTGCCGATCCAGGATGGCAGGCGTTGATGCGTTTAATATCCTTAGATAACCTGAATCCAGAAGAAAGTCGGGCGTATCTGACCAAACGTCAGATTCCTGTCGAACAGCATTCCTCTGTTTTGAACTTTACTCGCGGTCATCCTCTGGCAATGTCCCTAGTTGCGGATGTTTTTGCCCAGCACGGCAATATTGATTTTCGACCAGAAGCCGCACCAGATGTGGTGAAAACTTTATTAGAACAATTTGTGCAAGAAGTCCCCAGTCCGTTGCATCGGGCAGCATTAGAAGTTTGTGCTTTAGTGCGTTTAACTACCGAAGCACTGCTGTGTGAAACTCTCGCGATTCCCGATGCTTACGAGTTGTTCAACTGGCTGCGAGGACTTTCGTTTATAGAATCGAAATTACAAGGTATCTTTCCCCACGACTTAGCACGGGAAGCAATTTCCGCTGACTTGCGCTGGCGAAATCCCGAACGCTATGCCGAACTGTTCGGTCGTGCCCGTGGTTATTACTGCAAACGTATCCTGCAAACTCAGGGTTCGGAACTAGAACGCGCCCTATTTGATTATGTTTTCAAAAGTCCGCAAGTACGACAATTTTTTATATGGCAAGACAACAACTTCCTGACCGACACGCTGCGCGAGAGCGATCGCTCGGTGCTGATGGAGATGGTGACGACTCACGAGGGGGAAGCTTCTGCCCAGCTTTTAGCACATTGGTTGGCGCGACAGCCTCAAGGAGTGTTGGTGTTTCGCCAGTCGGAGGAGGGAACTCCTCTAGGCTTTATGATGATGCTGACTTTGGATGAAGCTAGTTTAGAAGATTTACAAGTTGACCCCGCTACTCAGGCGGTGTGGAATTATATCCAGCAGCAGGGAGCATTACAACTTGGTGAGAAGGCTACGTTCTGCCGCTTTTGGATGGCTGCTGATACTTATCAAGCTGTTTCCCAAATTCAAAGCCTCATCTTTATCAAAATTTTTCGGCACTGCGTCACGACTCCCGGCTTAGCTTTTATTTTTACAGCGATCGCTCAACCGGATTTCTGGGAATTGTTTTGTACGGCAGCCAATATGCCGTTGCTGCCAGAAACATCTTTTGAAGTGGGTGGACGGCGTTATGGTGTATCCGCGCACAATTATCGAGTTTTTCCCGTATTCAATGATTTGTTGGAACTGCCAGCTTGGGCGATCGCGATCGCTCCACCAGGAGAGGGGGAGATCAGGCAAGGGAAGGGAATACCAATCCCCCATTCCTCATTACCACTTCCCCATTCCCCTTTAAGCCAATCTGAATTTGCCTCTGCGGTGCATCAAGCTTTGCGGGATTTCGTGCGACCGGAGGCACTATTACATAATCCTTTAGCGCGATCGCATCTGGTTATCGAACGTGCAGGCACCAATACTCGTGCAGCAGAACGAATTGCCGCCTTACAAGCGCTGTTGCAAGAAGCGGTTGAATCGTTACAGCGATCGCCCCGCGAAGCCAAATTTTATCGCGCTTTGGATCGCGCCTACCTGCACCCCGCTCCATCCCAGGAACGAGCCGCAGAAATATTAGATATATCTATCGGCACCTTTCGCCGTCATTTGAAAGCAGGAATTGCGCGAGTCACAGAGATTTTGTGGCATCAAGAAATCGACCGACTGGAAAACTAATATCAAGCGTGTCGCTTTTTGAAGACAAGCCAATGGCTAATGCAAGAGTGACTATTAGCCGTTAGCCATTAGAAATTGATCGCTTTTCGATCGAGTTTCGCTCTGGAATTGTATAGCTTTCTTTCGCCAAACTAAAACTAACCCAAGCAAAAATTGTACTTGACAAGGAATGGCGAATATGTATTTTCCTCAAATAGCTGCATCAGTCGCTGTTGCCGCAACCGTGGTTCTTGGTATCTCAGGCAGCACCGCTATTGCTAGTAAAGCAGTGTCAAGCACGACAGCACCGAAGGCAGGCAGCTCGAATCTTATTTCATTGCTAACGGCTCAAAAACACAGCAACTCACCGACAAACACTGTATCTGACAAACTCGCTCGCCAACTCCAAGTAACACTGGACAAAACCCGCTTGGCAGCGGGAGTTCCAGGTAAAGGAGGAGTAGCTGGTGCAACTTTGGCTCAAAAACACAGCAACTCACCGACAAACACTGTATCTGACAAACTCGCTCGCCAACTCCAAGCAACACTGGACAAAACCCGCTTGGCAGCGGGAGTTCCAGGTAAAGGAGGAGTAGCTGGTGCAACTTTAGCGATCGCCAGCCGCGACGAGGGACAATGGTTTGGGTCTAGTGGTGTAGCTGACCTGGCAACGGGAACCTCTGTGGGTCCACAGGATCAATTCCGCATCGGGAGCGCCACGAAGACATTTACGGCAACCGTTGTGCTGCAACTGGTGGATGAAGGAAAGCTCAAATTAGACGATACTTTAGACAAATGGCTTCCTTCAATTGCCAAAAATATTCCGAACAGTAACAAAATTACAATTCGCCAACTCTTGAACGGCACCAGCGGCATCTACGATTACTTAGCCGACGACAGCGTGATTTGGCAGGATATCCTTCAGAATCCATACAGAGACTGGAAGCCAGAGGAGCTTGTTTCCTACATTTACGGACGACAACCAACGATTGGGAAGTGGGTCTATCCCAACACTGGTTTTATCTTGCTAGGGATGATCGTTGAAAAGGCGACAAATTCCAGCCTAGCTAGCCAAATAGAAAATCGAATTATTAAACCCTTAGGGCTGAAAAATACCTTTTTTACTGCTAGAACCGATAGCGTTCCGGGGGGAATCGTTCATGCATATTGGGATATCTACCCTCAGGATGGAATTGATGAGGATCTTACATCTGTAAATATGTCAGTAGCATGGGCTGCTGGCACAATGGTGTCTAACACGCAAGACCTGATTCGCTTTGGCGATAAACTTTTCCGGGGTAAATTGTTGAAGCCTCGCACCCTCAAGGAAATGCTTACCTTTATCGACTTGGGAAGCGGTTTCGGATATGGGCTGGGGATTTGGTCTAACGATACCCCTTGGGGAAAAGCATGGCGAATCAGCGGGAGTGGCATCGGGACTGCTGCTGCGCTGTGGTACTTGCCTAATCGAGGGCTTACCGTAGTGTCTTTGTCAAACCAAGAAGTCGGACAGTATTTTACCTCTATCCGCAATGCCACTTTAGAGTTAGTGCTGGGGAAACCGTAAGCAAGGCGATCGCACTTTCGTACCTAAACCCAGCATCCTAGAAGGATTGATGATACTCAGTGCTGGGTTCTTAGCTCCGCGCCAGCGCCGAATCAGTGCAACCAAGAAAACTTCGTAGAGTTCAAATCAGACAGGCAAACATAAAATATGGCGATCGCGATTCGGAACGCCCTGTCACAGGATTTCACCCAAATCGAGCAAATCTCGGTTGCAGCTTACCAGGAGTACGCACGCGCCCTAGCGCCCGGTGGCTGGGAGGTGATGCAGGGGAATTTGTCCCAAGTCGCAAAGAGAGCCGAGGTAGCTCAGTTAATCGTGGCACAGGAGGATTGTCACCTCGTCGGGACAGTGGCGTACTTTGCTCCTGGTAAGTCAGACGGCAGGCTGTTTCCGCCCCAGTGGGCATCCATTCGCTTGCTGGCAGTATCCCCTTCCCATCGCGGAAAGGGAGCCGGACGATTGCTCACCCAGGAGTGTATTCAGCGTGCAAAAGCAGACGGTGCCTGCGAAATTGGAGTGCATACGAGCGAGTTGATGACGGTTGCCAGAAAAATGTATGAGCGAATGGGATTTCAGCAGGACATCGAACTCCCACCTATGTTTGGTCTTCGGTATTGGCGTTACGTGCTACCGCTGACCAAAACGCACGAACCATGCTAGCGATTGAGAAAATCACCCGATCGGGTGAGTCCATAGGATGAGGTTTACTAGAACCGCTTCTTTTACACTAGGTAGGAAACTTCTATAGCCCTTCGGGGAGTAAAAGTTTCCTACCTAGTGTGGCAGATTAACAGGATGACCCATCTAAAAGCCGGTTGAACAGCCATTTCTGAATCGCTAACGGCTAATAATTCATTGCTATTAGCATTCGCAAAACCAGAAATACATAAAGCTGCGATCGCCCAAGTTTATTAAAAGAACGGTTGAAAACACTGAATTTTTCTAGCTGGCGCGAACTGATAGCTACTTAGTTTTCCGGGTCATATTGTTAATATAAAAATTTTTGAGGGGTGAATATGTCTCTGATCCGCGACCTTGTACAACAGGCTCTGGCAACAGGTTATTTAACCATTGCAGCAGAAAATCAACTGCGACAGCTTTTAAGAACTAAGTATGGTCTGGAAGACTTCAACGCTTTCATGGCTTTACAGACAGCTGCAATGTCTGGTCAGGTGAAGCAAGAATCGCGGGAATTAAGAGGGTTACAGCAAACTTTCTGTAAAACGAATAAGCAACCTAACACGCAATACGCAATTCGGTAATTTTTCAATTTTATCCATCCATAAAGGGCAAGTTAATGGCGGACACCCAATGCTTAAAAATTCGGATTAAGCCAGGATTGACCCTCCCTGTAATTGGTTGGCTCAAGAACTTGAACAATCAATTGGATGAAGTGCGGGAATTGCTGAGGAACGAAGGAGTCATTATAGAATCCATCTTTCTCGAACGCAGCCAAGATGGAGACTATTTGATTTTGTATCAAAAGGCAAAAGATTTAAGCAAAGCTAGCGAAACATTTCATCAGTCAAGCTCTCCACTCGCCTTGGCTACTCAGAAATTCATCAGCGAAACTTGGGGAGACATCCAGCCCCTAGAATTGGTCATCGACTTAGAGGGGATGACAGAAGTTTAGGTATTGCGGAAATCAACTATCAAGATTACGCTAGATACAGCAATTTTTTGATGAACCGCGAAGTCGCGTTGGCGTAGCCTGCGCGTTAGCGCTTAGGACGCGAAGAAAGAAAAGAAAGAAGATTTTAAGGGATGAATTAAGATTGTTATTGTGGATTCTAGCACTGTTAATTTTTTATTAATAATTATTTTCTAAGTTTGATATAGATAAACGTTAGCTTTTAAATCTTTTTATCTCGTTATTTTGAAGCGTCGATTAAACTTGTCTAAAACTACTGATAAAAACACTGCATATTTTGAATATTGCACTTCAGGCGGCAAAATAAGGTCAGTTTGAAAGAGCGGAATATGAAACCTTATCAGCAGATTGTAATTGTAGAGTGTGGTGAGCCGCTCACTGCCATTCCTTTGGAACAATTTGCGGTTGTCTCTCCCCATCCTTATGAAAAATTGGGTGCGACTTATGGCGATCGCTCACCTTATTATCTCCGTCAGGGTGTCCTCGAATCCCTAATTGCCGCCCAACACCAGTTAGCTGTCACGAATCCAGATTGGCGGATCGATGTCTTTGATGCCTATCGACCCGTGGAAGTCCAGCAATTCATGGTAGATTACACCTTTGCTGAAGTGGTTCAGGCTCAAGGTTTAAACTTGATTGAGTTAACAGAAGCTCAGCGTCAAGCAATTTGGGAGATAGTCTATCAATTTTGGGCACCCCCCAACCTCGATCCAGCAATGCCACCGCCTCACAGTACGGGGGCTGCGGTGGATATCACCTTAGTAGACAATACTGGCAAGACGATAGATATGGGGGGAGAAATTGATGAAATATCAGCGCGATCGCATCCCGATTATTATGCCAATAGCACCCAGGCAGTCGAACAGCAGTATCATTTTCACCGGCAGCTATTAAATGATGTCATGCTCCAAGCTGGGTTTCGCCGTCATCCCAACGAGTGGTGGCATTTCTGCTTGGGCGATCAGATGTGGGCGTGGTTATGCAATCAAGAAAATCCCCATCATCCTGTGACTGCCCGTTACGGTAGAGTTGCTTGAGCTAGGAAAGGATATCTATGGCGAGCTGAAATGTCTTAACATCTATTGGTTAGGGATAATTTAGCTTTTTTGCTGATTTTATCGTAATTTCATTTGAATCTTCCCTGAGAATTTCGCTTTCTCACTCTCTCTTTTCCTTTTCATCTCTGCTAGCAAAGGAGGGGCAACCAGACGTGATATTAGGGAAGCCAGTCAGATATCCTAAGTTAAGAATGGATAAAAAACGATGACTACATCTAGGCGCGTATTCGTTTTAATATTTAATCCTCGGACTGATAACGAGGGGATTCACTCGATTCAGATTGGCGATCGCAACTGGATACTCATGTTTGAATCAGAAGACGATGCGACTCGCTATGCGATGCTGCTAGAAGCACAAGATTTTCTCAGTCCCAGTGTTGAAGCCATCGATGCAGAGGAAGTCGAGGCATTTTGCGAGGGTGCAGGTTACGAGTGCAAGCTAATTCCGGAGGGATTTGTTCCCGAAGGAGATGCGGAACGTCTTTTTCTGGTTCCGCCAGAAACGAATCTGGAGGAAACAGACTGGAAACCAGATGCTCCGCAAGCGGAAGTTTCCGATCTAGACAGAATTCGCCGTCAATTAGAAGGACTGTTATGAAAGGATCGAGGATGTTAGCGATCGCGTAACCCATAGCGGCGCTTTCTTGGCAGGATGAACGATAAAAAAATGAAGGATCGAGGATGAAGAATCTGGAGGAGCGGGGACATCTTTTAACAGAACAGGTTAATCCCAATAGCCAGAATCTCGACCAGATGAGTTCTCTGGAATTGGTAGATTTGTTCAATCAGGAAGATGCTCAGACGCTAGCAGCGATCGCAATCGCCAGAACTCAGCTCGCTGAAGCAATCGATAAGACGGCTGAGGCGTTACGTCACGGTGGACGCCTGTTTTATGTGGGAGCTGGGACGAGCGGGCGTCTGGGCGTCTTGGATGCAGCCGAGTGTCCGCCCACCTTTTGTACGCCGCCAGAACTGGTACAAGGGATTATCGCCGGGGGTGCGGGGGCGTTAATCCGCAGCTCAGAAGATTTAGAAGACAAAGATGAAGACGGGGCATCTGCGATCGCGACTCGGCAGATTACCCATCTCGATGTCGTTGTCGGCATCACCGCCGGGGGAACAACACCTTTTGTCCACGGTGCAATCCAAGCGGCACGTCAGCGGGGTGCAACCACGATTTTGATTGCCTGTGTCCCAGCCGAACAAGTTACCATCGATGCAGATTTAGATATTCGCCTAATTGTAGGGCCAGAAGTAGTGGCAGGCTCGACGCGACTGAAATCCGGAACCGTCACTAAAATGGCTTTAAATATCCTCTCCACCGGCGTGATGGTGAAGCTGGGCAAAGTCTACGGCAATCGCATGGTAGATGTCGCCGTTACTAATAAAAAATTGCACGATCGCGCCCTGCGAATGCTGCAAGACCTCACGGATTTAAATCGAGAAGACGCTGGATATTTGCTGGAGCAAAGTGGGCGTTCTGTCAAGTTAGCGTTGTTGATGCATTGGACGGGTTTGGAGAAGCAAGAAGGCGATCGCCTCCTTGCAGAACACAAAGGTAATCTCAGAGCAGCTGTTTCCAGCTACAACCACCCCAGCGACTCACCCTAAATTTGAGATTTGAGATGTTGGAATTCTATTTCAACTCTCAAATTTTTCCCAGTTTCAACGGCTGATATTGCCTTGCCGATTTGAGGCAATTTTTGATTTTTATCACCACTGGGGCTGTGCTGCCAATAACTCCTCAGCTGCCGGTGCATCTACCGGCTTAGAAAAAAAGTATCCCTGTCCGTATTCACATTGCAGCCGCTTGAGCTGAAGCATCTGCTCTGCGGTTTCGATACCTTCGGCAACCACATCCATCCCCAGATTGTGAGCCAGCGTCATAATTGTCTGGACAATTTCCCAGCGATTTTCCTCCTCCCCCATGCCGCTAATAAAGGAGCGGTCAATTTTCAAAGTATCAATTGGTAAGCAATGCAGACGCCCCAAGGAAGAATAGCCGGTGCCAAAGTCGTCAATTCCCACTTTCACTCCTAAAGCTCTGAGCTGCTCAAGCATAGCGGTTACGGCATCGGCATCTTCTAGCAAGCAAGTTTCAGTAATCTCTAGCTTTAAACTGCGAGTTTCCAAACCAGTCTCCCGAACAATTCGATCGATCTGCTGAACCATGTCAGATTGGGCAAACTGCATCGCAGAAAGATTTACGCCAATTGTTAATTGTTCATAGTTGGATGTTGAGGGTTCACTATTCTGAACGAATCTTTCTTGCCAAGCACGCATCTGGCAGCAGGCTTCGCGCAATACCCACCAATCCAGTTGCGCCATCAGTCCGGTTTCTTCTGCAACGGGAATAAACTCAAGCGGGGAAACTAATCCTCTCTTGGGATGCTGCCAGCGCACGAGTGCCTCAAAGGCAGTAATTTTGCCGGTTGAGAGGGAGACGATAGGCTGGTAGTAAACCCGAAACTCAGACTTAGGTAAAAGTTTTAAGTTTGGAGTTTGGAGTTTTGAATTTTCATCTTGTAAAGGAGAACTCAAAACGGAGAACTCAAAACCTTCCTTAGATAAAGCTCCAATTGCCAGACGCAGGTCGGTTTCTAATTGTAAAAGTGCGATCGCTCGTGCATGTAAAGTCGTGTGGAACACTGCATAACGCCCTTTCCCCATGATTTTTGCCTGAGATAGGGCAATGTCGGCATCGCGCAGCAAGTCCCACTCCGGGTTAAGTCCGGGTTCTTGCCCCTTTTGAGTGTTGGGTGAAGGAAGGCTTGAAGGCGTGAGGAAGGGAATTGTCTTACCATCCTGTCCCACTCTCCGAGTCTCCGGCTCTCCGACTCTCCGACTCAGGGCAATGCCAATACTCGCGGCGGCGAATACTTCATGTCCATCAAGGTAAAAAGGGGATGCGAGGGCTTCGTGGATTGACTCGGCAACCCGGGTCGCGTCACCCAGTTGCTGAATCTCCTCCAGCAGGATCGTGAACTCGTCTCCGCCGAGACGTGCCACTGTATCTCTGGGGCGCATCAGAGTACAGAGCCGATGAGCGATCGCGACGAGTAGTTTATCTCCGACCGTATGCCCCAAGCTGTCGTTAATCACCTTAAATCGGTCGAGATCCACAAACAGCACCGCAAATAGATAATTTTCAAACTGATAAGTACGTTCTAGGGCAACCTCCAACCGCTCCATAAATAAGGTTCGATTGGGCAAACCCGTCAGCGAGTCATAAAGTTGCCGTTGCTGCTGCTGCTGCTCAATGTGTTGAAGCTGCGCTTTCATTCGCAGACGCTCTTGGATGCTCAAGCTCGCTGCCGTTAAACAAAATAATCCCACGGGTGACACGACCGGCATCAAGTAACCCACCCGCAAAAGCACTACACTGACAATGACCCAGCCGCTACAAAGACTAACGACTGCAATCAGCTGGTGTCTGGCCCGATAGCGGTTGAGCGTGAAGCCAAGAATTGGCCCGCCCAGCAACAGGAAAACCAGAATCCACTTGGGATCTGGGGCTTTCAGACAGTTTTGTTGCAAGAGATTATTCAGAACGGTAGCGTGCAGGTGAATTCCACTCGCGGGTGGATGACCGTCAAACGGAGTGTTTAGAGGATCGAGAGCGGCTGCTGTGACGCCCACCATCACAATCTTTCCCTTGAATGCCGAGGCAGGCACTTTCCCCTGAAGGACTGAAACAAAGGAATAGTGCGGTGCCTGAAGCACCTCACCGGGCCAGTTCACGAGCAGCGGTTGATTCATCGGTGGGAGTTTTACCGGCTCTTTCACCAGTGAATAAACCTGGGAAGCCGCGATGCTTAAAAGAGGCACGCCTTCAAGTTGCGGTACAACTTGGCGAGTTAAACCATCGCTATCCTTGTGGTTGGCAATATGTCCAATTGCGATCGCGCTTTTACTCAATTCTGGAGTCGGACGCAAAGGGGTAGTTGTCCGATCCCACCCCTGCGCCAACACCACCTGACCCACTTTTTCCATCGCCGCCGCCATCTGTGCATCTTCCGGACTACTTTCGGGCATCAGCACGTCCAATACCACCACACTAGGCTCTGCTGCGGACAGTTGATTGAGCAACTGGGTGTATTGCTTGCGAGGCCAAGGAAAGCGACCCAGTTCCTTTAAACTGGCTTCATCAATGTCAATCAACACCACCCGTTCATCCCAAGGCATCGTTCCCCGGAGGCGGAATAAACCCCGATAAGCAAGCTGTTCCAGTGGTTGCCAAATCCCTAGCACCAAACCACTTGCAACGATTAAAGAAGGAAAAAAGAAAAAAGCAAAATTAGCAATAAAGGATTTTTTTTCTTTTTCTTTTTCTTCTACTTTTAAACTTTGAATTTTGGGCTTTTCAGGGAATTGCCAGTTCATACATCTGCTGTTTTCCCAAAGGAGTCGCAACAGCGTTGATGCGACCGTTTATAACAATTTTGCTTAATGCTGCTAGGTTTAATTTTTTCCAACTCTCAATTTGGTAGAGACGCGAACTGACTCTTTCAGCGCTAGGCTAACGCCTCGCTTCGCTGTTTTCATGCCCAAAGGGCTGTACGCGATCGCCTTTAGTTCCCTTGCGAATTCAACCTCAATCCGAAATCTACCATCCAAAATTTTCTAAAAGGTTTTGTTAAATGGATACCCAAATTTGTAATTGCGCTCAACTGCAACAGCAGCATCTCAATTATAAAAATTGATTGGGAACCATCTCTATCCCCCCACCCCCCTCCGCTGGAGAAAGGAAGACCGGGAATCATTTCCTTTCACCGGGCACTTGAGTGCATCGTTTGGTCAAACACCTCATACCGTCCCTTTCCTAGCGCTTTGGCACGATACAAGGCTGTATCGGCATCGCGCAGGAGGTCTTCAGGTCGATCGTAGCCGCTGCTGAGAACAATGCCAATACTTGCGGCAGTAAAAACTTCGTGTCCGTCGAGATAGAAAGGCGGTATCAGTTCTCGGTTGATTCGTTCGGCGATGCTGGTGGCGTGACTCAGGTCGTCAATAGCTTCCAAAAGCAGGGTAAATTCATCTCCCCCCAAACGAGCGACGATGTCTTCAGCACGCACGCAGGTTTCGAGACGGCGAGCGACGCAGCGAAGCAGCCGCTCCGCTAACGCCACCAATAATTTATCCCCAACCAGATGCCCCAAACTGTCGTTTACTTTTTTGAACCCGTCCAAATCTACAAACAGCAGCGCAAACTGAAAATCTTGACACTGTTTGGCTCGCTCCACCGCTTGACTGAGGCGCTCCATGAACAAAGCTCGGTTGGGCAAGCCGGTTAAGATATCATAAAACGCCCGCTCCCGCAGATGCTCCTTTGCCCGTTTGCGCTCGGTAATATCTTCCACCGTGCCTTCGTAGTAAAGCAGCGTACCTTCACAATCGCGCACCGCACGGGCATTTTCTGCAATCCAGATAATGCTGCCATCTTGACGGGAGACTGCGGATTCAAACTCTGAAACTGCATCGTGTTCTTGCAACAGGCGCGTAAACTCAGCACGCCGGTTTGGGTCAACGTATAGTTGCTGCTTAATATCCGTCAGACGCGCCATCAGTTCTGTCGGAGACTCATATCCATAAATGCGTGCCAGAGCGGGATTGGCACTAATATACTGTCCATCGGGCGTCGTCTGGAAAATCCCCTCAATTGCATTCTCAAAGATACTGCGATATTTTGCTTCCGCTTGCTGTAGAGCCTCTTCTGTCCGCTTGCGCTCGGTGATATCGGTGATGAAGCCTTCGAGTCCCAGGACTTTACCGGCGCTGTCACAAACTGCCGCTCCTTTTTCCCAAACCCATTTTTCTACACCTGATTTGGTCAGAATGCGATATTCCACCACATAGGGTTTTAGGAGCGTGATGCCCGTAGCGATCGCCTCTAAAACCTTGGGTAAATCTTCAGGATGAGTAATGGAATCATAAGAGACTGCCCGATCGCCAATCAATTCTTCACTGTGATACCCAGTCAGCTTAAAGCAACCTTCACTAATGTAAGTCATCGACCACGCTGGATCATTTCCACAAGAAAACACAATCCCTGGCAACGAGTCAATCAAACTTGCAAGACGGCGCTGGCTTTCCCTCAGGGCAGCTTCCGCTTGTTTTTGCTGCATCACGGTTCCCAGATGCGCTGCTACTGCTGACACCAGCTCAACCAGTCGCTTGTCCTTCTGGCGAGATTCAAACAGGAAGAAAGTGAGAACTGCCACTACCCGATCTTTAGAGAGAATCGGCACGGCAAATCCAGCTTTGAGTCCGCAATTTCTGGCGAACTGAGTCCGGATAAAAAATGGGGGCGGCTCAATCGAAGCATCAGGAATCCACTCTGGCTGCTTGGATAACCAAACTCGTCCCGGTAGCCCAATCCCCGGTGAAAACTTCAACATTTCGCTCTCGCGCCGGAACTCACTCAGGGTTAGGGGAAGTTCTGATTGCAGCTTAGTGTTGGATTGCAGGTTAGCCGATTGAAAGTTAGCAGGTTGATTTAAACCTTCCAGTTTCAACCTTTCAACCTGTAACTGTTGTAACGTTTCAACCTCTAATTCTAAAGTGCTGCTGTACCAAGCCGGACTGCATTCTAAAACTGTGTCGTCTGAGCTGGGTATCCAAGCTTCACCAAAATTCCAGCCGGTCGTTTCACACACTTGACGTAGCGCGACTGAAAGTGCAGTGTGAAAATCTGGAGCAGCACCAATTGCCTGGGTTAGGGTTTGCAACAGTTGAATTTCTTCTTCAGCCCGCTGGCGATCGCTAAGGTCAATAGACCTATCCATAAATTGGTCTAAAGTGTTAGCGGAGCGGGGGTCTAAGAAATCCGGATTAGGGATTGAAATCATGATCAAGCCCTCCAGAGCCAGCAGTTCTCCCGATTGGGAGAAAACTCCACAACCCTGTTCCCATACCAACTTCTCTTCTCCCGCCGCTGTGATGATGCGGTAGACAAGCTGGAAGGGTCTATATTCTTGCACGGCGGCTTGTATGGCGTTCCACACCTGCTCTCGGTCGTCGGGATGAATCAGTTGGGCATAGCAGATTTCTCGGTTGCCAATGAGTTCAAACGGAGAGTAACCAGTGAGCTGATAGCAGTCCTCGCTGACCGCTTCCATTGTCCAGCTCTGGTCGTTGCGGCAACGGTAGGCCATGCCAGGTAAGTTACTCATCAGGGTTGAAAGGGGACGAACTCCGGATAGGGATTGTCCCGTTGAAACAGGGCACTCTTGTAATGCATCTTCTGTCTGAAACGTATAAGTCATTTCAAACGGTGTTCCCAGTCCCCTGATGTTTTCCTTGAGATCAACGAGATCAACTGGTTCTAACCGCTCCACTCTCGGCGTCTCCTACAGAAATAATGTAAAGCTGGGAGAAAGCTCGTCAGCTGCGGCGAGGCAGCGATTCGCTGCTCCTTTCAGGATGGTTAGTGTATATTAAACTACCCTGAAGTTTCCAACAACAGTAAAATAGACTACACTCGAATCGCTAATTGAAACATTTCTAATTACTAATTGCTAATAGTTTTTTAATATGCAGCATTGGATGCCAAGAAATAGAATTTTCGCTAAACAAAGATTAACGCCTTATCTGTTTTTGCTGCCTGCTTTGTTGCTTTTGGGATTAACCGTTTTTTGGCCTGCCTTGCAAGCGTTTTACCTTTCTTTTACGGAATACACTCTCATCGGGCAACCGCCAGAATGGGTGGGTTTTAAGAATTTTCGGCGTTTGTGGACCGATACGGTGTTTTGGCAGACGCTGTGGAATACTCTGCTTTACCTGATTTGTGTCGTGCCGATTTTGGTTGTAGCATCGTTGGGTTTGGCGATTCTGGTCAACCAAAAGCTACGTGGAATTAGCTGGCTTCGGGCAGCTTATTACACACCTGTAGTCATTTCAATGGTGGTGGCGGGGATTGCTTGGAACTGGCTTTATGCAGAAAATGGTCTGTTGAATCAGGTGTTAGTAAACACAAAAATTCTCCCATTTCTCCAAAATGGCGTCCCCTGGCTGACTAGCCCGCGCTTTGCACTTTTTAGCGTGATGGTGGTGACGGTTTGGAAGGGATTAGGCTACTACATGGTGATTTATTTAGCTGGCTTGCAATCAATTCCAGCTGATGTCTATGAAGCGGCGGCAATTGATGGATCGGATGGGATTGCTAAGCATTGGGACATTACGATCCCATTGATGAAACCGTATTTAGTGCTAGTGGCGGTGATTTCTGCGATTTCTGCCACGAAAGTATTTGAGGAGGTTTATATTATGACCCAAGGAGGGCCGCGAAACAGTTCTAAAACGATTGTTTATTATCTCTATGAGCAAGCTTTCCAAAATTTAGAGATGAGTTATGCTTGCACAATTGGATTGGTGTTGTTTTTGGCAATTCTGGGGCTATCAATCTTGAATTTAAAGCTATCAAACTCAATTAAAAATTAGAAATAAAATTAAAAATAATTTTTAATTATTCTGCTGGCAAATCCACTCAACCGCCGCGACTAAATCCGCTGCGATGAAATCCGGGCGAGTGTGGTGTTGATACTCGCCACCCAAAACGCGATCGCCAAATCCAGTCTGCACTAAAATCCCGGTACAACCGGCATTGTGCGCCATGTCGATATCGGTGGCTTTGTCCCCCACCATAAAACTGCGCGACAGATCCAGATCGTGTTCCCAAGCAGCCGCCACCAGCATTCCCGTATTCGGCTTGCGCCAGGTACTCCAGCGGCTGAATTCTGGATTTGTCCCTCCTTCCGGGGGACTGAGATAAGGGCAGTAATACAAAGCATCTAAACGCGCCCCTGCTTCAGCTTGCAAGAGGTGGCAGAGGCGCAGATGCAGAGCATCCACATGGCTAGCCGGATAGTAGCCTCGTGCGGGGCCAGATTGATTGGAAACGAGACAGCAAAACATCTGCTGGTCGTTGAGCAGCCGTACCGCCTGAGCCACCCCCGGTATCAGGTGTAAATCCTCAACTTGATGGATATAACCGGCTTCGACATTGAGGACGCCATCCCGGTCAAGAAATACTGCTGGTTTGGCAGTTGTAGACATGAATTGAATCAACAGAGAATAGTTTGGAGGGGCGGGAAAATTAAAAATTAAAAATTTGGCAATTTTGCATTTTTAATTTTTAATTTTTAAGGATTTAACCGCCCCAGATTTGCTTGAGAACGTCTGCGGGAGGGATGTCGGCTATGGAGCGACTGGGAGATTGCAAACCGCGAACGCGATCGCTACTCGGCAGCAATTTTTTCGCTTCTGTAGGGCCAAACAGCGCAATCGTGTAAGTCCCAACGGCGACGGCTAAGTGCATGGGCGCACTATCCGTACACAGCATCAAGTTAGCACCAGCAATCATTGCTGCCAACTTTCCGATATCCCCAGGCGAAGTTACCTTCAGGTTAGGAGAGGACTGCATGAGTTCGCTGACAAATGCTTTATCCTCTGGCCCTTTGAGGAGGACAATCGGCAAATCGGGCTGTCGCTGTTGAGTTTCTTGAATAACCTGCTGCCATTTCTTGACTGGGTAGATTTTATCTATCCCTTTCGCCTGAGCCAGGGCGCTAGAACCCCCATGAATCAAGATGTAGCCAGTTTCTTGAACACCGAGTTGTTTTTGTTCCTTTTCTGCCCACTCAATATCTGGTTTTGGTACATTGACCGCCAGAGGAGGACAGGGGGAATTCATTCCTAAACCTTGCAGCAAATCGTGATACATATCAGCGGCATATTGCTCGGTTTTTAGCGGGACTGGGTTCGTGAGAAACCAGTTTCCTGGGCCGTTATAGCTAATTCGAGTGGGAATGCCGGTCAGCCACAGCAGCAGCCCTACACTCCACCTGCGCCCCAGAGACAGGGCGATATCATACTCGCGATCGCGGATTATACCCAGTAAATTTCCCCAGTCTGCTGGTCCGGTACGGTCTTTGAAGTCATAGGTGAGGATTTCATTAACCGACTTGCAAACCCGGTAGGCACCCTTTGCCCTGGGTTCTACAATGACATCAATCTGAGCTTCCGGGTAATACCGCTTCAGGTCATCCAGGGTAGGGAAGAACAGAATTTGGTCGCCAATCCCGCCGGGGACAAGGGCAAGTATTCGCATTACTGTTGATTGAGGTTACTTATCAGCTTCATTTTAGGGGAAGATATACTTAGCGCAACAAGGATTAACAAAGCGGTCAGCAAAAGAGGAAGCGTGTGCATTTATTGATTCCAGCAGCAGGGATGGGGCGTCGGATGGGGAGCGAGCGAAATAAACTCCTTTTGACGTTGCTCGGTAAACCCTTGATTCACTGGACTCTCCAGGCGGTTGAAGCTTCCCGTCACATCAGTTGGATCGGTTTAATTGCTCATCCAGATGACTTTTCTGACTTCAAGGAGATTCTCGCTGACCTCTCCCTCACTAAGCCCGTGCAATTGATCGTTGGTGGGTCAACCCGTCAAGAGTCGGTCTACAACGGCTTGCAGGCGCTCCCATCCGCCCACCACGTCTTAATTCATGATGGCGCTCGGTGTCTTGCGACGCCCCAATTACTGGATCGGTGTGCTGAGGAACTGATGAATTGTCCCGGCTTAATTGCAGCGGTGCCGGTGAAAGATACGATTAAAGTCGTGGATGCGGCTGGGTTCATTGAAAGTACACCCGATCGACAGCATCTATGGGCGGCTCAAACGCCCCAAGGTTTTCAAGTTGATTTGTTGCAACAGTGTCATACGGAAGCCCGACGCCAAAATTGGGAAGTGACCGACGATGCGGCTTTATTTGAAAAGTGCAATTTGAACGTCCGGATCGTGCAGGGAGAAGAGACGAATCTGAAGGTGACAACCCCAGTGGATTTGAGCGTTGCAGAGTTTATCCTGCGCCAACGCTTGGGAACGGAACGATCTTAATGACGGTGTGACTCTGGTGCGCGATCGCTGTGAGCGCTCTCTTGCGGATCGGAGTTCAATTGACTGCTGGGTTCATATTTCTTTTGAACTTCTTCCAGCTGCTTAGTAATTTGATTAATTCTTTGCTTAACCGTCTGAAAGTCAATATTGCGCCAATGAATAATCGTATTTTTTACTTTTTTCTGTTCTCTGTCAGCCACAGCTTGCATTCGCCCCCCTTCACAAATTTTTTTTAACCTGTCTTGTAAATTAATGTAACTTGTGATACGGAACAGTCCACTCCGTCTTGCGGAGGAAGCCAAAGTAAATATCTCCGTATCTTGTACCATTTTTAAGTCGGCGGTTTCAACCACGTCTAAAACGCTGAAACCCCTGCACAATCGGAGGTCGGGTAGAGCGTAAACGTAGGTGTGTTCGTGCCGTAAGGCTTGAGCTTTCAAGGGAGAGTAGCAGGGTAAACTGCCCTAGTGCTGGGTAACGCGCAACTCAATCGCCATGCACCCCGCGCCCAGAGGTGGCTCCCCAGCCTACACATCCGCGATTTGGATTAGTTTTTCACGAGAGCTTAAGATCGTTGTTGTTTCTTGTTTGCAATCGATGGACTTCTTAACCCCCCAATTTATTGGGGGGTTGGGGGAATCAATAATGTAGCGCCTCACAACCAAATGGTATTCGTTTGTGTAGTCGCGACTTTAGTTGTCAGGCGTTTTTATTGAACCCAAAAACTGAATTGGATTGACGAGAAAACATCTATTAAGCCTTTTTATAGATGCGGATATAGTCAACATCCAAGTAAGTCGGAAATGGGGTGGTGGTGAGAGGACATCCCGCAAAGCTGTTGCAGCTACCCACGAGATTGCCCACCGCCAGAACCATTGGAAAAGCATCAAACTTTTGCGTGGTGGTAAACTTTTGCACGCCATCGACGAGCCATGTCAAGCGTCCGGGTTCCCAAATTACAGTGTATTCGTGAAAGTCGTCGGTGTAGTTTGTTTCGTACAGTTTGGAAACTTCTGACTTCTTTTTACCATCCAGCAAATAGTGCTGCGTAAAAATATTTTCGTTAGGGATGTTTCCCCTAAGTTCAGCAAAGTCGATTTCTGGAGGCCATTTAAAGTCCTGTCGCCACAGCGAAATGTAACCTTGGGTACCTTCTCCCTTTTGAAAACGCGCCCGAACTACCCAACGCCCGTAAGTTTGAGCCGTAAGTTGGGTAAACCCGCCTGCGGTATAAGGAAACGTGACTCCATCCTTAGTTATGGTTTCCTTGGCAATCTTGAGGCGCAAGAGTCCGTTTTGTACAATCAATGCTGAGTTTCCATTCCACCAGGAAACTGCTCCTGCTGTACTCGGTTTACCCCAGTATCGAACGTAATTCGCTTTATCGAGAGAAGTTGAGTTGAACTCATCTGCGAAGGTAAGAGTCCAACCCGGAATATTCGGAGCGCTTCCGGTCGTGGCAGTGATTGCAGAACCTGTTTGGCTCAGGCTCAATATTGGCACGAGCGGTAGCACAAACAGGAACAAAAACACAAGAATTCTTTTCATTTCGATCGTAACGAATTGTTCATGGCTGTTCCTTGCAGGGGATCAGCCTATTTACTCTTCTGACTTGTTGCGATCGCACCGGACACTATCAGGAACCGCCTGCTTGTCTGGGTAATGCTAACTGTCAAGGAATATATTGTTGTTTACGAGTAGTAACTAGATTTCACTCTCAGGAAGCTTCCGTAAATACTTGATAGAAATGTAGTAATATTTAAACAAATTAAGTAGAAATACTTCGATTAATCGCTCAATAATTTGTTGGTTGAAGCAGCCCCAGAGAGCAGCTAGAGTATCTAGCTAAGAAAATCAGCAAGATAAAGACCCAAATTAAATTTCATAGCTGCTAAATTTCAGTTGAAATGACGTTCTTTTTAATGGCAACAAAGCCATGTTGATAACTAAACACGACTCAGAAGCGGTTATACAGCACCCTGCTTTGGCGTTCGCAGGCTTGCTATGGTGATTTCAGGTAAATATGAACTCCCACCCTATGACACAGCCCTTTCTGCCCAGGGTTTCCGTAATTGTCCCCATCTACAATGGTGAGGGGGACTTGCCAGACTTAATCGACTGCTTGCGATCGCAAACTTACTCTGCTGAGTCTGTCGAATATTTGCTGGTCGATAATAATAGTAGCGATCGCACTGCCACCCTTCTCCAGTCAGCCGCCGCCTCAGCCGCCGCTGACGGCTTAACCATTCGCCCGATTGCGGAAAACCAAATCCAAAGCTCTTACGCGGCTCGAAACGCCGGAATTCGGGCATCAACGGCTGAAATTTTTGCCTTTACCGACGCCGATTGTCGTCCTCAACCGCACTGGTTGGCAGACTTGATTGAGCCGTTTGCCAATCCAACGATTGGCATCGTCGTCGGTGAAATTATGGCATTGCCAGGGAACACCCTGTTAGAACAGTACGCTGACCGAGAAAATGTTTTGTCTCAAAAACATTCTTTAGCAAATCCGTTCTGTCCTTATGGTCAAACGGCTAACTTGGCAATTCGTCGGAAAGCTTTAGAACAGGTAGGTTTGTTTCGCCCTTATCTAACCACTGGCGGCGATGCTGACATCTGTTGGCGCATCCAACGCGAAAGTGACTGGCAATTGCATTTTGCCCTAACTGCTATTGTCCGCCACCGTCACCGCTCCACGTTCCAGGAACTTCAAAGTCAATTGCGTCGCTATGGTCGCTCAAATCGATACTTGCACGAACTGCATGGTGTCAAGCTGACAGCAAACCTGAGTGCAAAGGAATATCTATACCGATTGAGTCGGTGGTTGGTCAAGGAAGTACCGGTGACAGGTGTGAAAGCGATCGCTGGGAAAGCCGCGCTTGTAGACTTGTTAAGGACTCCGATTAATTTGATCAATGTCCGCGCTAGAGCCGCAGGGCAAAATGAAGCTAGGCTTCCGGAAGCAGCCAAGGTAATAGAGTGGCTGGAAAAACCCCAGGATGTGGAAGTAAATCCATGAAAATCCACCAACGTCACGCATGGCCTGATACCGCTGAGGAAGCGATCGCTATCCAGCAAGAACTGAGCAAAGAAGTGATTACTTCAGACCAGTTGGAATCGGTGCAGTATGTCGCCGGGGTCGATATGGGTTTTGCAGAGTCGGGTACCATCAGTAGAGCAGCCGTTGCGGTTCTAAGTTTTCCAGATTTACAGCTACAAGAGCAAGCGATCGCCTTCCGTCCCACGACCTTTCCCTACATTCCTGGATTCCTCTCCTTCCGAGAAATTCCAGCCGTGCTAGACGCCTTAGAAAAACTCAGTATCACGCCTGACTTAATCCTCTGTGATGGTCAGGGAATCGCCCATCCCCGCCGATTTGGCATCGCCTCCCATCTCGGAGTTCTCATCGACCTTCCCACGATTGGCGTTGCCAAATCTCTGTTCGTTGGGAAGCATGACGAGTTGCCAGTTGAAAAAGGCGCATGGCAACCGTTGCGGTATCGCCGCGAAATCATTGGCGCAGTATTGCGGACGCGCACGGGTGTAAAACCCGTTTATGTTTCTAGCGGACATCGGGTGAGTCTAGAAACGGCGATTGATTATGTGATGCGTTGCACTACGAAATATCGCTTACCAGAGACAACTCGCATTGCTGATAAATTGGCGTCAAATCGATAATGCAAGCTTGCGAGGGATGCGATCGTCGTACAAATTGGTTGCCAAGGGCGATCGCTTCATAGAGCGTCTCAATATAAGCCTTGAATTCAATTTCTAACTTAAACCAATTCTTCTTTTACTTTGATGCCATTCTTCTTCACAATATAAGCGGGAACGCCAACAACCACACAATTATCAGGAACATTTTTAACGACAACTGCGTTAGCTCCAACCGTAACATTGTTCCCTATCGTTACTCCGCCAATTACTTTAGCACCGGCAGTAATGCGGACATTATCCCCGATTTTCGGACGACTGGTTTTATCTCTATAACCAATTGTCACCTGTTGATTAATCCAGCAATTTTCGCCCATGTCTGCCATAATGATTGTGCTGAAGCCATGCTGGATAAACAGTCCAGGACCAAAATTAGAAGATGTATCGATAAAAAGGTAAGGACAAGATTTATAAAAATAACTTAATAAATACATGAATATCCTGGCGGATAAGTTTCCTTTAAATAATCGGTGATAATACAAGTTCCTGAATTCTTTTTGACGATCCAGCAAAGAAAGTAAATTTCCTAAGTTTGATTCGCCTTTCCAGCCAAATACGTTCACCCAACGCTTGACATCTGCATCAATAATTTCTTTTTCACTGGTTAAAAAGAAAGGAATTAACAAAGGAGAAACCAAAACTATTCCTAGGTTATATAAAGTTTTTCTAAAAAAATCTTTCATGGTTGTTAGAGAGGAACTCTTAGTTATCGTAAATCATAGCAAAGGTTTTTCCGACCTACCATAGTTGATTAAGAGGTGTTTCCAATGCGGGGATAATGCTGACTTCAACTAAATTGCAGTCATATTATCAACAAATTTGCAACACTTTTAACAACTTCCGGATAGAGGGCGAGACGTCAGGAAGCATCAGCAGGACAGGAGTTGCTATTCTCAGTTTCCCAATCTTGCAACTAAAAGAGCAAGCGATCGCTAATTGGTATCAACGCCAGCTATAATTTTATATTTTGCTTCCGTTGACAAAATTATTAAACTGTGCAAGCGAGGTGGTTGGTGCCACCATGAATGCCCAAAGTTAAACGAATTATACGAGAACGACATCGGGAACATAGACAAAGTTTGCCCATAAGTAACGCCTTCTCCTGAAGTAAAGTTGAGCAAAGATAGCGGCTCATCGTTATTTCCCGTAGATTTTCGTTTTTTTAAACTTCCTACACAATTTCAGATTTTTCTTCCAGGTCATGTTAGAAATCAGGACATTAAGACTTGAAGCAGTTTATAGAAAGAAACAATATATAAAGGCTAAGCAATATGAATGAATTAACTTTAGAGTGGCAAGAAGCCGGTCGGGGACAAACCCAAACAATTCACGATCGACAAATCGCTAAACATCCCGGTACTATCCGGATCGGTCGTGACCCAGCTCGATGCGATATCGTTTTGACAGATCCCACGGTATCTGGGCTGCACGTCGAAATATTTTTTAACCCACAGCAGCAAAGCTTTTACTTGCGGAACCTGCGAGAAAGTAATCCGCCGCTAGTGGATGGTCACACCCTCATCCAAGGTGAAGTGCCTCTGAGTCAGGGTAGCACGATCTGTTTAGGACAGATAGAAATCCAGGTGACAAAGGTTTCCTTGGCAGTGGTGGGCGTTCCTCCGACCGTTTTGTTGTCACCGCCATCACCTGTAGCAGGCAAACCCGCCCCCACCGCACCTAACCCAGCGGCTGTAACCTATGGTTTGGAATGTTCCAGTTGCCATCGCGTTTCACCGTATAACTTAATGAATTTGGGGTGTCCGTGGTGTGGCACATCCCTAGCAGCAGCATTGAGCGTTTTAGTCACTCCTAGCAGCAACTAATCAACCATGAATCCAGCACCCATGCGCCTTCGCCTCAGCTGGGACGATCCAGGAACGGGAGAACGCAAAGAACCGACGCTGGCAGTTCCAATCGCACTGGGACGGGAATTTAATCAGATGCCAGGGGAAATGAATGGGCATCGCGTCTCCCGATTAACCCTCAATAGTCTAGAGGTTTCCCGCTTCCACGCCCTGATTGATATGGACGCTGGCGGGTTGGTGGTTATTGACCAAAACAGCAGCAACGGCACCTTGATTAATGGGCAACGTCAGACGCGCAGTGTTCTAGGAAATGGCGACTCGTTGCAAATTGGCCCTTATTACATCAGCGTTACCTTCGCTGCCAATCCACCTGCGTCGCCCCCCTCTGGCAATTCTCAGATTTTCTTTCACCCAGACACGGATCTCCCTGACCCCAGGATTAGTCATCCGGCACCCCTGCCTCCGCTTGCTTCCCCCGCGCAACCAGGGGGAACGGCAGCGTTTCCTCCACCGGCTTTTCAGGCGCAGCAAGTCGTCGTACAAGACCTCCATGCCACCGGGTTGCGAGTCGATGAAGTGGACTATGCCGCCGTTGGGGGCGGTTTGGGCAGCTTTGTCTGGGTAGATTTATTAAGAATTTACGGGGTAAAAAGCAGCCAGATTGCAGCTTTGGGAATGGAACCCCAACCGTATGCCCGTTACAAGCGGTTGTGCATGAATTCGCAAATACCTCTGCACGAACGCCTGCGGTCAAATTCAGATTCTTGCCCCGATAATATTTGGGGTTGGCCTAGTTATGCCCTGCGAGAAGCTGGGCACGATTTGCTCAAGGGAAGCATAGGAACAGCATTCGGGTATTTGTGGCAGGTATTTGCCGAACCGGCTTTTGCCCAAACTTATACCCCTCGCGCCGGTAATGTCTTTGACGCCCTTGATAGGGAAGCAAAACGGATTGGTTGGGAACAGATATTTCGTTACGCCAGCGTCCGTTCGATTCGGAAAACTGAGGATGGACGATATGCGATCGCTTATTCTCGTACCAGTGCCAACCAGCGCGACCATGCTTTCTTAATTGCCCGCAATGTCCAACTCGCCACCGGCTACCCGGCGATTCAGTTTCTCCCGGATTTGCAAGCTTACCGGGAAAAAACCAATGATTTTAAGTCCGTCGTCAATGCCTACGAAGAACATAACCACGTCTACGAGCATTTAGAGAAATTTGGCGGTACCGTGATGATTCGGGGGCGGGGGATTGTCGCTTCGCGGATCGTACAGCGAATTTATGAAGCGAGGGCAAAAAACCCAAATATCTCCCTGCTACACTTGATGCGATCGCCTAAACCCCAAGGTAACAAATTTGGGCGATCGCAACGGTCTGTTGAAAATCACTACGAATTTCAACCCTTTAACTGGCCTAAAGCTACTTGGGGTGGTGAATTGCGGATAATGCTTGAAAAAGCAGCACCCGAACAGCGAAAGCGCCTACTCGCAGATTGGGGCGGCACCACCACAGCTGACCGTCAGGATTGGCGACGCATGGTTGAAGAAGGCATCCGTCAAGGCTGGTATCAAATTACCTTTGGGGAAGTGGAACGAGTCGAACGAAACCCTCACTCGTCAGGAATTGAGCGCACCGTTACCTATATTCAAGAAAAGGGATTAAAAGGACAAATTCGCCTCGAAGCTGACTTTATCATTGACGCCACCGGACTCGATGCCAAAGTCAAAGCGAATCCCCTCCTGAACGACCTTGTCACCCATTACAAACTCCCCCTCCATGAAAATGGGCGGATAGCTGTTGCCAACAATTTTGAACTTGTCGAAATGCGATCGCCGCAGGGTCGGATGTATGCTGCTGGTGCCATGACCCTCGGTGGGCCTTACGCCGCTGTTGATAGCTTCTTGGGGTTGCAATATGCAGCACTTTGTGCAGTTGATAGTCTGTCGGCAGCTCGTGCCCCCGGAATCCATCGATTGAACTTTTTGAGTTCTTTTGGGCAGTGGATAAAATGGGTCGCGAACCAAGCACCGTAAATTTACTAAATTTGCTCTGGGCACTCAACGGATTGTCAGAGTAGATTTCAGCAATATTGCTGATTCATCTAGAAGGGGGCAAGCAGAAAATATAGATAGATACTGAAAGAAAGTTGACTCCATCAATAACTGCCGTCATAGCCCTGAGCGAGCCAAAAATATGCGAGTCCATTGCACTTATCGGAATGGAGGCCATAAAGTGCGAAAACTCAAAATTTTTAACGAAGTTTTACCTGAAGTCAGGCTGTTCAAGTGTAAAGAAGCCGAGATGAGCAGCAGCTACCTTCTAGAAGATTTAACGATGAAGGAAATCGCTGACTACATGGGTTTTGGCTGTATTTCCGACCCCGAAGAAGCAAATGTCATGTCTGAAACGACAGGGTTGCCAATTGTTGGAAATTCTGTGTGGGTGAAATGCCCATTTAAGCTAGAAGTCGGAACAGTCTATGAAGGTCATTTACGCAAGAAAGAAACGTCCGGACTGCCCGAACTGAAGCTTGAAAACTGATGCGGTAAGTGGATTAAAAATTTACCATGACTCCGACACTCTTCGGTCGTTGGCAAACCCGATTATTTCTACTAGCAACACTGGGCACGTTGGTAACGTTGCCCTTTGCTTTGGGCGTCATTGGTCCCGGTGCCGACTCGCTTTTTTTCTGGATACTAGGGTATGTTGCGGTCTTTGGACTCGGCTGGGATCTCCTATATGACTATATCCAGAAATTCCGTTGGGATCGAGATTGGCCTGGAGCTTTACAGTTGCTTGCCGGTATTTGGGAAGCAGTTTTTATCGGGTTGCTGGTGAAAATATTTAGCTTACCGGGTGTAGGACGGGATCTGCCGTTGCAATGGTTTGTGCTGCACTACAGTCTCGTGTGGCTGAGCGTCTATCTGGCGTCGCATACCATCATGCGAATTTTATTTCCGCGTTGGCGTTTCCACGGGGGTCAGTTAATCTGACGAACGTTGCAGCGGATTGAATCCGGTTTATTAAAAAATCTAAAAATTAGCAGGGTTTATTCGGCGTTACACGCTCAAAGAATCATAATGATTCGTAGGGCGGACAACACCACCCTACAAAAAGCCCATGACTCAAGCGATATCGGGGGGCAAATTTCTGGGATTAGAGTTGAAGGAAGGCCAGTGTTGTTGCCGGTGTTCTTTAATCCGGTTCAGCAAATTTTCCCGAAAAATTTCAGCCCCGGTGGTACGATTACCGGGAGTTTCAAAGAAAATCGTGCTATCAACAATATCTCTGCCAACCATTTCAAACAAAATGTGAGTTACAGGTTCGGGCAAGGCAATAATTTCCGGATCTGGCACGGAAGAGAAAAGGTTGGCGTCTTCTAAAGTTGAAAAGGCGTGTATCACATTTTTTTCGAGATTGACTTGAGCGCGATTGCTAAGGGTCGTCAACAGCCAACCATCTTCCTGACTCTGGAGAATGTAATACTCGGAATGTTGCAGCTCAGTCGCATAGTCTACGAGAACGGGTGCAATTTCCGTAATCCACTTAGGTGGGATGCGATAGAGGGACGCTTTGTCAATCAGAGCTTGAATTTGTTGGTCTAAGTTCATAAGGACTATATGGGGTCTTCTGCCGTTAACGTGTCGTAGTTGGGTATGCTAGGGTCTTGACAATAATTAGCCATTGTGGGGAAATCTACCAGGGAGTGGTGGACGCAATCTTTCAACTACTATTTAACGAACTCCGACAGTCATCCAAGGCTTCGGAGCAGAACTGTCGTGAGGTTGCGGCGCGGATAGCTAGCGAAGTCGGTCGGATTTGCACTGAGAGTAAGCGAATCCAGGACTCAGGAGACATCGAAACCTGGGCAATAACACTGGCTCGTCTCCGCCTGAAGCAATGTCTTCATTATTACCAAATGGGGGCACACCGGGGACGGGTGGAATTACACAGCACCCTGAGTGCGATTATCTATCGCTACATTACACCGTCGCAGGTGCCTACGAGCTACCAGGCGCGGCTGACTTTGATAGAAGATTTCTTACAGGGATTTTATGCTGAGTCCTTAAATGCATTTCGACGAGAAAGCGGAATGGGTCCGGCGTATCGTCCTCATACTTTGTTAGAACTGGCAGAGTATATGGCTTTTGCCGAGCGCTACGGCAAGCGGCGTATTCCTTTGCCTGGTCATCGCACTCAGCAATTAATCATCCTGCGGGCGCAAACTTTTTCGCAACAGCAACCCCCGGAAACTTCCGTAGATATGGAGCAGGCGGCAGAGGGATCTGCCACTGATTCCGACTCGGTTTGGAATGAAGCGACGGTGCAGCAGGTGCGGGAGGCGATGGTCGCTCACGAATCCGAACCCCTAGAAAAAAGCTTGCGCCAGACGGTGATTAAGGAGTTGCTGGCTTATCTGAAAGAGCGCCAGCAAACTGAATGCGCCGATTATTTTACTTTGCGCCTGAAAGATTTATCCGCCGGGGAAATTGAAGCAATTTTAGGTTTGACGCCGCGCCAAAGGGATTATTTGCAGCAACGCTTCAAATATCATTTGATTCGATTTGCTCTTTCCCAGCGCTGGGAACTGGTGCATCAGTGGTTGGAAGCGGATTTAGAACGGAATTTGGGTTTGACGCCGCAACAGTGGCAAACATTTCAAGGAATGCTGAGCCAAGAGCAGGCGGAATTACTACGATTAAAGCAACAGGGATTCCCAAACACAGCGATCGCTCAAACTATGGGTTGTACGGTCTCCCAGGTTGAGAAGCGGTGGTTCAAGCTGCTAGAGATTGCCTGGGAAATTCGCAATCGTTCAGTATCCGGAGCAAGTGCATCTCAAGATGAATAGTGACCTAGACAACAATTCCGAAGCGATAGAAAACCGCTTTCTGGCAAGTCTGTTAGAGGATGGCGATCCTCTAGCAGCGCCACCACCCCCAGAGCCGCCTGCTCCTACAGACGACTTGGTCGCGGCAGAGCTGGAATTGGATGCGTTAGACCCACTGGATTCAGAAGACTTGAGCGTAGTGACCGACCACTTCGGTGAAGCGACCCAAGGCTGTCAACCACTCAACTTGGGAGGAGAAATACCGACTGTGCAAAATCGTTTCCATGCACTTTTGAAGCGCAAACTACAAACAGAAATTGAACGGAATCCGCCCCTGTTTCCCTGGGAGACGGAAATTCGTAATTATGAACCTGACTATTCAGACAGCGAAGTAAACAGCTGGGTTCCCCTATGGGCACCGCAGCTCTCTAACTTCAGTCTGCCAGTCACCCTACCCGAAACGGTTTTAACACAACTGCTAAACTCTTGCCAGGAGGCGATGCAGTCGCCGCTGCAACAGGGAGCAAAAATGGTGCGTGCCGCCAGTGCCTTATTTCCAGGGCAACCCCAGGCACTGAACCAGTTAGCAGGATTGGTGCTGCTCTATCCGACCCGTTCTCCTCAAGAGCAGCAACTGTTTACAAATCGTTATGAAGAGGCGACAGACAGCCAACAAATGGCGCTGTCCTTATTGGCGGCTAGAGAAATCATCAACGCACTGACGCTGCCTGTATCGCCGGATCGGCAGCCGATAGAGCGGCAGTGGCAGACGACAGTTGGACTGATGACTCTCAGGGCGGAATATCAGTTAGAGGGGCGGGTTCCCAGATGCCGGATTGAGACGCGCTTGCCTCGCGGCGGTAGGTTAACCTTACGAACCCCGCAAGGCTCGGCAACGGCACAGCGCACTTATCCGGGCTATTTGAGTGTAGAATCCTTTGATTTGGAAGCCAACCAGACTTATCCTCTGGAAATTCAGTTTCAGGAACTGGATCGGCAACCGCTGATTTTTGCGATCGCTGTTGGCGATTAAATTGCTAATGGCGAATGGCTAACTGTGATAGAACAATTAGCAATGAGCAATTAGCGATTGACCAATCACCAGTATGCGGCGTCTACCAGTTTTTAATCAGTTTAGGCAGCGGCTAGCAGCGATGCCGATGCCCGAAACGGAAGAATCCATTCTGTTGCGGGTGCTGGTGCAGGCGCTCGTGGTGGTAGGAATCATTGCGACGGATGTGGCAGCTGAGACGCAGATTAGCTTGTGGGCTGTGCCGCTCAGCATTGCCGGGGCGACGTGGAGTTGGTATCGACGACGCGATCGCAATGTGCCAGTGAAGTTCTTACTGGCGATTGGAATGTTGGTGGCACTGGCAGTTTTCTTGAGAAATCTGTTCGGTCAATTGAACGATACCCGGCTGGTGCTGGCAGAGTTGTTAATTCATCTGCAAGTGCTGCACAGCTTCGATCTACCTCGTCGCAAGGACTTGGGCTATTCGATGGTGATCGGGCTGATTTTGTTGGGTGTTGCTGGGACAGTGAGTCAGACGTTCGCTTTTGCACCCATATTGCTGTTGTTCTTAGGCATCGGGCTGCCGGTGTTGGTGCTAGATTACCGTTCGCGGCTCGGTTTGGAACACTTAAAAATGAAAAATGAAAAATTAAAAAAGGGGAATTCCCCCATTTTTAATTGGAAATTTTTCACTATAAATTTTTTAGGGATTGTGGGACTGGGGCTGACCATCTTTGCCCTGATGCCTCGGTTTCCTAGCTATCAGCTACAAACCTTTCCTGTCAGTGCCCCTAGTAATCTCGCACAAAAGGATTTTCCCAGCAATAACCGTGGCATTGTCAACCCTGGTAAACAAGGCAAGGGAGGTTCTGGTAGCGGGTCAAACCAAGACACTGGCCCTGGCAATGTCGATGATACCTTTTACTACGGCTTTAACAGCAAGATTAACCAGAACCTGCGGGGAGAGATGAAGCCCAAGGTTTTGATGCGGGTACGCTCCCAGTCAGAGGGATTTTGGCGGGTGTTGGGGTTTGACCGCTACACGGGTCAAGGTTGGGAGATTTCCCGCGACAATCAAACGCAGACGGTAGAGCGTCCACCTTGGTCATACCGATTTTTTATCCCTAGGCAGTTTATTACTGGGAAAACTAGGGAAGTGATTCAGACCTACACGGTGGTGTCTGATATGGCGAATCTGCTGCCAGCCCTGGCGTTTCCTAAGGAACTCTACTATCCCACGCAAAGAGTGGCACTGGATACAGAAGGCAGCGTGCGATCGCCTGCACTGTTGCAGGAGGGACTCACCTACACGGTGGTTTCAGAAGTCCCTTACCGCGATCGCACTCGCTTGGGGCAGGCGTCCACGGACTATTCCAAACCCATCCGAAATTACTATCTGCAAGTTCCCCCGCAAATTGCTGACAAAGTGCGGCAGCTAACGGAAGAAATTTTAGCGAAGTCCAGAAAACCCATCACCTCGCCTTACGAAAAAGCCCTCTACTTGGCTCAATATCTCAAACAAAACTACACAATTCCACCCGATCCCAATAGTTTGCCATTTTTGGATGAAAACGAAGACTTAGTAGAAGCATTTCTTTTCAAATACAAAGGCGGCTATCCAGACCACTTTTCCAGCGTCCTCACGATCATGTTGCGTTCGATTGGTATCCCAGCGCGACTGGTGGGGGGCTTTTCTCCTGGCGAGTTCAACCCCTTTACTGGCTTATACATCGTCCGCAACACTGATGCTTATATGATGACGGAGGTGTATTTTCCGAGTAACGGTTGGTTTGCTTTCGATCCGATCCCCACGCATCCACTCATTCCCCCTTCAATTGAAGAAGACCAAACTTTTAGCGTGCTGCGCCAATTCTGGAAGTGGGTTGCTGGTTGGTTGCCTTCGCCAGTAACCAGTTGGCTGAATAACGTGTTCGGTGCGATCGCTACCTGGCTAATTGGGGGAATCATCTGGCTGTGGGCGCTATTATCCAGGGGGTGGGTGGGCTTGTTCGCCGGTCTCATCTTAGCGATTTGCCTGGGTTTCTTGGGCTGGCTAGCTTGGAATGGGGTGCGTGTATGGCTGTACCGTCGCTGGTTAGCGAAGCTGCCTCCGATGGAAAGTCTTTATCAGGAAATGTTGGCAAATCTACGCACTCAGGGATATGCCAAACATCCAGCCCAGACGCCCTTGGAGTACGCTTATTTGGCGTATCAACACCAGCCACCGGAATCTGCTAAGGCAATTGACGAGATTACCCAAGCTTATGTCAGTTGGCGCTATGGTAAACAGAATCCCAATGTGAATCAGTTGCGGCTGCGGCTGCGAGAGTTGAAAAAATCTCAGTTGAAGAAGCGTTGGCAGCAGCGCCAAGATTTAAAGCTGAAGACTCAATAATATTTTTCGGGTTGAGATCGCGCTTTGGGTGTTGGGTGGAGAAATCGCGATGGCTTCGCCTCGGACTCCGTCCTACCCAACCCACTCAAAACAAAACCGAGGCTAAAAGCCTCGGTTAGTTACGGAGTTATCGATCGTCACTCATGCGGATGAAAGGACTTGAACCTTCACTTCTTGCGAAACTAGAACCTAAATCTAGCGCGTCTGCCAATTCCGCCACATCCGCTCATGGCGTTTACTATCATAGCAGAAACTCCCGCCATTATCAGCATTTTAAGAAATTTGTTCTTGCCCACCTTCTCAAAAGGGGTTGGGTGTTTTAGCCAGCAAGTAAGGATTCGGCACCATCAATCCACATTTCCGTCCCACTAATGAGGCTAGAGGCGTCTGAGGCTAAAAATAGCACCAGCTCGGCAACTTGCTCAGAGGAGCCAGGTTTACCATCCGTTAGCGGGATTTTTCCTGCCGGATACTCCACGGGTTCACGAGCTTGTTCCAAGCTCCGTCGTTCGGTGCTTTGGTCAATATTGGTTTCTATGGCACCCGGACAAATCACATTGACGCGGATGCGGTGTTTGGCTAGTTCTAGCGCCACCATTTTGGTGAATGCAACTTGAGCCGCTTTGGTGCAAGAATAGGCGGTTGCGCCGCTGTTGCTGAACATCCGCGTGCCATTGACGGAGGAGGTGATAATGACAGATCCACCTTGTTTCTTGAGATGAGGCACGGCATATTTAACGGTAAGGAACGTGCCTTTTAGATTGACTTTAATCGTTTTGTCCCACTCTTCAGGCTCTAGCTCTTCTATCGGTGCCCAGACGCCATTAATTCCAGCATTCGCAAATACAATGTCGAGGCGTCCCCATTGATTTATTATTTGTTGCACCGCTTGTTGCATCTCCTCTGTTTCGGAGATGTCAGCGAGTACCGGGATGGCTTCTCCACCGGCTTGTTGGATTTGGGCAACGACTTCGTTGAGTTCGTCTTCAGTCCGTCCTAGGGCTGCGATTTTTGCACCTTCTTTCGCCAATAGCACTGCTGCTGCTTTGCCGATGCCCGAACCCGCACCTGTAATCAGTGCTACTTTGTCACCAAGTTGCATTGCCCTTCCTCTACTTTGACCTGTTTCCTATTGATGGTTGAACAAAGGAAGGGACACTACATCCGTCTTCTGGAAGACGTAGTTTGGAATCGTGCAAGGTGATAGGTAATTCCTTCCAGGCTTGGGGGCACGGCATTGCCGTGCCTCCACTGGCTTATGCTTCGACTTTGACGCCTTTCCAGAAGGCAATGTACCCTTCAATGTTCTTGGCGGCGTCCTTGGCTTGGGGATAGTACCAAGCTGCATCTTTGTTGACTTGCCCATCGACTTCGATGGAGTAATAGCTGGCTTTGCCCTTCCAAGGACAGCTGGTGTGAGTGTCGCTATCTTTGAAATATTGCTGGTTGATAGCATCAGCGGGGAAGTAGTGGTTGCCTTCCACGACTTCGGTGCGATCGCTTTGGGCTAAAACCGTACCATTCCAGATTGCTTTCGGCATGGGTTAATTTACTAATAGACTTTCCAAGTATCATTATGATTCGTAAAGCAGGCTCTCGTTAGCGCAACCAATTTCGGGCAGCAGTTTTGGATGCCCACAGCACTCTGAAACTCCCTTGCGGAGAATTCGGAATTTCTTCATTCATCCTTTTGATCCTGCGCGGATGCGCCGCTTTGCTAACATCCTTCATCCTTCGGAAGATGCCCCAGTTTCATTCTCTCGAACAGGCACTCAAACATTTCTTTGGTTACGACAGCTTTCGCCTAGGGCAACGTCAGATTATTGAAGAAGCGCTACAAAACCAGGATTTGCTGGTTGTGATGCCTACAGGCGGAGGAAAATCTTTGTGCTTTCAGCTACCTGCACTACTGAAATCCGGCTTAACCGTGGTAGTGTCGCCGTTGATTGCCTTGATGCAAGATCAAGTGGAAGCGTTACGGGATAACGGCATTGGCGCGACGTTTCTCAATAGTAGTCTCAGTTGGGGACAAGTGCGATCGCGCGAACAAGATATCCTCAATCGCCGCATCAAACTACTCTACGTTGCCCCAGAAAGACTTTTGGGAGAAAAATTTTTGCCCTTTTTAGATTTGGTGCAACACCAAATTGGAATTCACTCGATTGCCATTGATGAAGCGCACTGCGTTTCTGAGTGGGGACATGATTTTCGCCCAGAATATCGGCAATTGCGACAATTACGCCAACGCTATCCGAATGTGCCCTTTTTAGCCCTTACCGCCACCGCTACCGATCGCGTCCGTCAAGATATTATCCAACAGCTGGCGCTCAGGCAACCCAGTATTCACATTGCCAGCTTTAACCGCCCGAATCTTTACTACGAAGTTCAGCCAAAAGAGAAACAAGCTTACTCCCAACTCTTAAAGCAAATTCGCACAACTGAAGGTTCCGGGATTATTTATTGCCTCAGTCGTCGCCGCGTGGATGAAATTGCCTTTCGATTACAAAAAGATGGGATCTCAGCGCTACCTTATCATGCGGGGTTAGATGATGAAGAACGGACTTCCAATCAAACCCGCTTTATTCGAGATGACGTGCGAGTAATGGTAGCAACGATTGCCTTTGGCATGGGAATTAATAAACCCGATGTGCGCTTTGTTATTCATTACGACTTGCCGCGCAATTTAGAAAGTTATTATCAAGAAGCAGGAAGGGCAGGAAGAGATGGAGAACCGGCGCGTTGTACTGTCTTTTTTGGCTACGGCGATTTAAAGACCATTGAGTATATTATTGACCAAAAAACCGACCCGCAAGAGCAAAGGATTGCCCGTCAACAATTGCGACAGGTAATTGATTATGCGGAAGGAACAGACTGTCGCCGCACAATTCAATTGGGTTATTTTGGCGAACGTTTTGCAGGAAATTGCGGCAACTGCGACAACTGCCGTTTTCCTAAACCCGTGCAAGATTGGACAATTGAAGCGCAGAAATTTCTTTCTTGTGTCGCTAGATGCAAAGAAAGATACGGGATGAATTACATTATCGATGTGCTGCGCGGCTCAAAAAATCAGAAGATTTATCAGAATGGACATCAGGAACTTTCTACCTACGGCATCGGCACTGATAAAAGTGTAGAAGATTGGAAGATGTTAGGGCGATCGCTCTTGCATCAAGGACTTGTCGATCAAACCACTGACGGTTATTCTGTCTTAAAGCTCAACGCTTTAAGCTGGGAAATCTTACGGCGTCAGCGTGAGGTGCAGATTGCCGTTCCGATTGTTACTGCAATTGATGAATCGCCGCAAATGGCAGCAGAAGTAGAAATGCTGTATGAACAATTGCGCCAGCTTCGCAAACAACTCGCTGATGAGCAATCCGTGCCTCCGTACGTCGTCTTTGCGGATTCTACCCTAAAGCTGATGGCTCAGATGCAACCTCAAAGCTTACCGGAATTTGGCAAAATTTCCGGTGTTGGAGATTATAAATTAGCTCAATATGGTGAGCGATTTGTTACTGAAATTCAAACTTATTGTAAAGAACAAGGGCTTTTTAAATCAACTTCTGTTGCGCCAATTTCTCAAAAAAATCACCCTAGCTACACCCAGTTAGCGACGCTGGATTTGTATATGCAAGGTTTGAGCATTGAAGAAATTGCTCTAAAACGTAACTTGCGGATAGGCACTATCTTAGATCATCTAGCAGAACTAATTTCGATGAACCAGCCTGTCGATTTAAACTCGTTAGTACCCCTAGAACGTCAAGAACCCATTTTAAAAGCGATTCAAGAGGTGGGTGCTAGTTCACTCTCAAAGATTCGAGATTCGCTAGGGGAAATCTATACTTTTGATGAGATTCGACTGGTGCGGGGACTGTGGAAACGAGAGAATAAAGGTTAATTTTTTAACGCAAAGGTACGCAAAGGTTAGCGCAAAGGTACGCAAGGTAAGGGCTTACCTCTCGTTTCCTGAAGTGGTTAGCAAGTAAAAAATACTACTTTTGGCGTATGGTGCAATAGTAAATAATCTGTATAAAGGGATGTTGGTGTCGCCATAACACAAGGTAGTCTGTTCCTCCCTGAAGCCCGTTGGGTTCTTCGACAAGATGAAGCAAGAAAAGCGCTTCCCTAAGAATGTTTAGGGCGTGCAGTTGCACTTCAATCAAGCTATCAAACAGGTACAAAAAGGCAACTACTATCAAGCTGAACGCTGGCTCAATCGGGTGCAGCATTCGTCTGATAGTCAAGCATCGGTTAAAAAGGCGATGCAACCGTTGAGCGTCTAAAATTTGTGGTGAACGCTTTAGCTAAGGGAGTCAGGAGGCTTCGCCAACCTTTTAAACGGCAGGGCAGGAGCTTTTTCACTCATCTAGTGTTAAAACCAATAATATTGCCTGAATCCTCAAGGACGGGTGTGAAGTTAAGTTTAAGCTACGCAATGACGGATTTTGCAAGCTCTTTAGGAGAAGTTAAGAGATGACCCATCACGTCAATCAGCTTGGCGAAACTATCCCCCAAACGCTTAATGGATATGACCCTAACGTGTTTCCAGCATTTCATGAAACGCTGCAAACTCACTTTCCAGGGGCAGTCCCCATGAGCAAGTACATGAGAAAGACTTTTCAAAGCTTGAGTGCCTACGGTTTTTGTGACGAAAACACGATGGGAATGATAGCAATTTGTCGGGATGAAGTCGCCGAACCCCTATTCATTGAAGTAATTCGATACTGGGGGAAAACTTTTAATTGTTGCAGCTTAGCCGGGTTTGTCATGATGGGGAAAACTGGGTTAGCTGCTGCGACTGACCATACCCCTATCGTTGATGGTATCCGTCGTTTTACTTTCTATGCGATGCCCCATATCGCTATTTCTAGACATGGTGATATTGGTAAGGTTTATCGAGATGGCGTTCAAAAAGTTTCCCATGCTTGTGGAGCATTAGAAACAGTCGTCAAAGAATTGGCATCTGGTCATCTGAAACTAGAAATGGATATGCAGGATATTGAACAAACAATTATCCGGCAGAAAATTCTTTCATCCCTTACCTATGGGGACAAACCGGATTTAATAGCGATTACAAAGTTGGCATCTAAAATTATTTCCGACGATGTCGAATCCCTCTTAAATACTCTGGATTGCTCTGTATTTAACTACGCCGTCATGACCGGAATTCAAATCCACGGCCCTCTAGGCACCCACTGGATCTATCCACAAGATTTTTATGTCGTCGGAGCTGACATTCCTGGGGGGAAGGAAAAGATAGAAGCGTTTCAGGCGGCGCAAAATTAAAAAGGTAATAACAACGCGATTTTTAGATACAACAGTTGTACGATAAATCTGAAGTATTCAGTTTGGAATAGCTATAGGAGTGAGGAGCCAGGAGCCGAAATTCATAAGCTTCCTAACTCTTGAGTTTCGTCAGAATCGTCTGTTGTACTTACGTTACAAATAGCATTATATTTGTAACCACGAGGTAAACATGTTGAGCGCAACCTCATCTGAGGCAACCAGATACCAAAATACAGAAATCTCTCTTAAAGAGAAATCAAAAAGGGTGGACGATATCCACCCTTGTTAATCATTCAGGCGCACTTAAAAAATAATTTCGGTGCTTACAGGTAACACCTACCACAACTTCAACTGCTTACCAATCCAGTTTCCTGACTGATATACGCCATAAGCCGTTGCCGCAGCTCCACCAGCTAGGATTGCACCCATCACTACTGGCCCACCTACAGCCGAAGTAACAACCGCGGTTGCTGCTGCTCCAGCCACATTAGTTCCCATAGCGCCAGCAATTGCAGTTGTGACTCCACCTAGTCCCATTGATGAAACTGCGGAAGCCATGCCAGCGTAACCTGCAAGGGAACCTGCACCTGCGGCAGCAGCAGAAGCAACAGACGTTCCGACAATAGCAGCAGTCTGGATACCAGCCTTAGCCGCCTTTTCTGCCGATCTGTCACTTCCATCTAAACCATCGGTCAATCCATCAAATGCGTCTTTGACAGGTGCCATAAGTTACACTGCCGTATCTTACAATAATCCAGGTCAAAAATTAAGCGAAATTTGTAATAACAGCCTAAAATATTTATTCTGAAATGTCAGTATATTTTTCCGAATTAAGTACTTACACTGAACCTCTTGATAGCTTTATAAAGGTTTTAAAATATTGTTGCCATTGGATTTAAAGTTAGTGTTAAGCAATAGGTTGGAAAGTTATTATTACAGTGTTTTGAGCAGCAATTTTTAACAGAGAGAAGGCATTATGCTACATAAAGGCTACGTTATCAGGTTTTGACGATACAAAGGTAATAGAGGTGTATTTTGATAGCGATCGCAATTATCATCAGCACAACGAGAAATTGTTGATTGAGATTACGCTACTCAACATTTTTTACCAAACAGGAATGCGGCGAAACACCTCACAGATTGAGCGATCGCATTCTTTCGCTAAGCCGTATATTAGATGCGATCGCTTCTCGTATCTAAGTAGAGAGTAAGTACGAGCGCTTCATTATACTGAGGTATTGCGTTTTAAAAAATTTATGGGTGTGCCTCTTTGAGTTTTTCTTGGGCGCATGGATTCCCATTCTCAATGAATATACTGTCAAGTAGCAATAGTCAAGTATCAATTATTACGAATAATTAAATGCGATCGCTCTGCACAGATAGCATAGACACAATCAATTCTGTCCCTAAAACCTGTTATTGAAGCAACAGAGGAGTATTTTGGAAAAAGAGCTGATTAACGATTGCAGCGATTAATAGAATATGTCAAAAGCCTCTAGTTCCTTCCAACTCAGCGAGCGAGACCGTGCTAACCTTAGCCGCATGGTAGATTACAGTTCGGTGGAATCTCTACCGGCTATCTGGCAGTTGGCGCGATCGCACTTTGGTAATACCATTGCCCTCCACGACCCCCACGCTCAACCAGAAGTAGTCATAAATTACACCGAACTAGCTCAGCAAATTCAACAATTTGCCGCTGGGTTGCAGGCATTAGGAGTACAGCCAGAATCTCGCCTCGCCCTGATTGCGGATAATAGCCCGCGCTGGTTTATTGCCGACCAAGGGGCGATGACCGCTGGGGCAGTTGATATCGTGCGTAGCTCTCAGGCAGAGCGGGAAGAGTTACTATTTATACTTGCAGATAGCGGCAGCACTACTTTAGTGGTGGAAGACCTGAAGACGCTAAAAAAACTCAGGGAACGCCTCAACGACCTCCCGATTCAGCTAGTCGTCTTGCTCTCCGAAGAAGAATCCCCCGAAGAATCCACCCTGAAAATGCTGAACTTCTCTGGGGTCATGGCAGCAGGGGCAAATCAATCCTTGCAGCCGGTGAAGCAAAGCCGAGAAATGCTAGCGACGCTGATTTATACTTCTGGTACGACAGGCAAGCCCAAAGGCGTGATGCTGACGCATGGCAACCTGCTCCACCAGATTACCAACTTGGGAACCATCGTTCAGCCGCAACCAGGCGAACCTGTCCTGACGATTCTCCCCACTTGGCACAGCTTCGGGCGCACTGGCGAATACTTTTTCCTCTCCCACGGTTGCACCCAGATTTACACGAGCATTCGCCACATCAAAAAAGACTTTAAAGAATTCCAACCCCACTATTTAATCGCTGTTCCCCGACTGTGGGAATCTATCTACGAAGGCGTCCAGAAGCAGTTCCGCGAACAGCCTGCAAACAAGCAGAAACTGGTTAAAAATCTGCTAAGCATTAGTCAGCGCTACATTGAAGCTCGCCGTACTTGGCACAACTTGCGCTTACAACCCCAACCTCCCTCCATGCAAGAACGGCTATTAGCTGGAAGCCAAATGCTTACCTTGGCTCCTATCCATGCGCTTGCCGAAAAATTAGTGTATGGAAAAATCCGAGAAGCCACTGGCGGCAAATTAAAGTACGTCATCAGTGGCGGCGGCTCTCTGGCAATGCACCTGGAAAACTTCTTTGAAATTATTGGACTTGAGGTGCTGGTGGGCTATGGTCTTACAGAAACATCGCCCGTCTTAACGGCTCGTCAGTCTTGGTGCAATTTGCGGGGTTCATCTGGGCGATTTCTGCCAGGGACGGAAATTAAAATTGTTGACCCCGAAACCCGCAAACCCCTTCCGGCTGGGAGTCGCGGTCTGGTTTTAGCACGAGGGCCGCAAGTGATGCAGGGATATTATCAAAATCCCCAAGCGACTGCCAAGGCAATTGACGCTGAAGGTTGGTTTGATAGCGGCGATTTGGGTTGGCTCACAGAGGCGAATGACTTAGTGCTGACAGGTCGGGCGAAGGATACGATAGTTTTAACCAACGGCGAAAACATCGAACCCCAGCCGATTGAAGATGCCTGTCTGCGGAGTGCTTATATTGACCAAATTGTGCTGGTGGGTCAAGATGAGCGATCGCTTGGTGCTTTAATTGTCCCCAATCTGGAAGCTTTGCAAAAGTGGGCAGCAGACAACAATCTGCACTTGCGTCTCCCAGAACAAACTTCCTCAGCTAGCAATATCCCGACTGCATCCACTCAAGAAATTGACCTGAATAGTAAGATTGTTCAGGAATTATTCAAGAAAGAATTAAACCGGGAGGTGCAAAATCGTCCTGGTTATCGCCCAGATGACCGGATAAGTCTCTTTAAGCTAATTCTGGAGCCGTTCTCCATTGAAAATGGCATGATGACCCAGACGTTGAAAATCCGCCGACCTGTCGTAATGGAACGCTACCGCGATATGATCGACGGGATGTTTGCCTGATTTGGTCGGAAAGTTGGAAAAAAGTCTGAAGGATGAAGTGTAGTGCGAACTACACACACCGCCTTCATCCTTTAGCTCTCACCCTGAGCGCCTTTCCTACAAACCTTTACTCTTTAATTTTTCCAAGCAAAACGGATATGGATGTTTCTCAATCACACCTGCTGCTGAAGCGACCCGTTACAATCAAGGCCGTTGTTACTCCTCGTTGGAAAGAGGAAGCACAGCAACAACTCCAGGCGCAAATTAACCAGCTTGACTCTCAGTTGCAACAGCTTGAAATGCAAGGACAGCGGGCAATCTCAGAAATTCAAAAGCAGAATCTGCAACCCCCTGGCCCTCAAGTGATGCAACAAATTGACAATATCCAAATCCAGGTTAATCAAAAGAAAAGCGAACTGCTTGAGCAGAAAAATCAACTTCTGCAACAGTTGCAACAAGTGCAGCTGATAGAACTCAACGACGAAGTGAATCACGGTCAGATTGAAGGCTTCTTTAAAGTAGAGCCGGGAGATAATCTGATTCAAAAAATGCAGGTAGAAATTCTCCTGCGCGATGGAATTGTAGAAGAAATTCGCGGGGAAATTTAATGCGAATGGTTAATGGCGAATGGCGAATGGGTAATTCGGAGATTGCCATTCGCCATTCGTCGATATTGGGGCATCTACTGACAATTTTGAGTTGACCAATCTTGATGACCTCGCCCCACATGACACTTGACTTGGGAACCAGCCCATGCCAATTTCCATTCCTTGGGTGTTTGAGCTGATGGGGAGGTCGGCACGAATTCAACGCGATGCCTGATAGCACCGACAGAATCATCTGCAACGCCGGTTTGGGTAATCGTTACAACCGCTAGATTTTGTTGCGGATACTCAAGCGTAACTTCCCGCGTTCCCCCCTCGGATTCAGTTTGGCCGAAGTGAGCAATTGCGATCGCTTTCGGGTCAGTCCCTTTCAAAGAGTTAGCAGACTTAATCTCTTGTAGCGGTATCGGTTTATACTTTGTTCGCTCAGCTTCTGCTACAGGTGCATTTTGGCTTACCTGTTGGGAGGATGGCTCAACACTTGGACTGCTGGCAGGCGTGGGAGTTGATTGAGTGCTGTTGCTGATGCTGCAAGCACTCAAGCCCAGTGCCATACCGACTAACACCACGAGGGATTTAAACTTGCCAGACATCGTTATAATAGAGAGTTTGAATTAGTTTTCTCTATCCAATTCTATTCAGCAGCACCAACGTCCGGAGAATTCGGCGTTGAAGGATACAAACTCAATAGACTGTTGTAGAGTCGGATAGTTGTAATGACCATCGGTCAAGATACAATTCAATCTGGCTTTAATCTTGTTTATATAGACTGTCGATTCGGAAGACACCCCATGATTCACGAAGTTTTCATGCCCGCCCTTAGTTCCACCATGACCGAAGGCAAAATTGTCTCCTGGGTCAAATCTCCCGGCGACAAAGTGGAAAAAGGCGAAACCGTGGTGGTTGTCGAGTCGGACAAAGCTGATATGGACGTGGAGTCCTTCTACGAAGGATATCTCGCCACCATTATCGTACCTGCCGGTGAAGCAGCTCCGGTCGGGGCTGCGATCGCGCTCGTCGCCGAAACCGAAGCCGAAATCGAAACAGCCAAGCAACAGGCTCCTGGTTCTGCCCCCGCAACGCCATCGGTAAACGAATCCGCTCCCGCTCCTGCCCAACCTACCGCAGCCCCAGCCACCGCAGCCCCAGTCCCTGTAGAAACGACACCAGCCGCCGCCCGTCGCAATGGACGCAGCATTGTCTCCCCCCGTGCCCGGAAGTTAGCCAAAGAGCTGGGCGTCGATTTGAGTACCTTGCAAGGCAGTGGTCCCCACGGTCGGATTGTCGCAGAAGATGTGGAAGCATTGGCGAATAAGGGTAAACAACCCGTCGGTACAACTGCTACACCGACAATGACGCCCGTGGCTCCCCCTCCAGTAGCACCCGTCGCACCCGCGTCACCTGCACCCGCCGTTAAACCCGCCGCCGCAGCTCCCGTACCCGCCGTTGCCGTTCCCGGTAGTGTCGTCCCCCTCAACACGCTGCAAAACGCCGTGGTGCGGAATATGGTAGCCAGTCTGCAAGTGCCTACCTTCCGCGTCGGTTACACCATCACGACGGATAATCTAGATAAGCTCTACAAGCAGATTAAATCCAAAGGTGTCACCATGACCGGGCTACTTGCCAAAGCAGTAGCCGTAACCTTGCAAAAACATCCTTTGGTGAATGCCAGCTTCTCAGACCAGGGAATTCAGTATCACAGTGCGATTAACGTTGCCGTAGCCGTAGCAATGGATGGCGGCGGCTTAATTACGCCAGTTCTGCAAAATGCCGACCAGCAGGATATTTACTCTCTATCTCGCACTTGGAAAGATTTAGTCGAACGCTCCAGAAGCAAGCAACTGCAACCCGCAGAATACAGTTCTGGCACCTTTACCCTCTCGAATTTGGGGATGTATGGGGTAGACAAGTTTGATGCTATCTTGCCGCCAGGAACAGGTGCTATCTTGGCAATTGGCGCGTCGCGTCCTCAAGTTGTCGCCACGGAAGACGGGATGATGGGAGTGCGCCGACAGATGCAGGTCAATCTTACCGCCGACCACCGAATTATCTACGGTGCCGATGCCGCTGCTTTCCTGCAAGATTTGGCAAAATTGATTGAAACTAATGCCCAATCTTTAACTCTCTAATTCAACCTTCTAAAAAGGGTGGGCAGTGCCCACCCTTTTTACTTTTTGACTTTTAAAAATTAAATAATCCACACCTCACCCCAATAATTCATCAACTGCCACGCTGAACCCTTGTAGCACAACTTGAGTGCTAGCAACCTCTCCAGAAATAAATACAAGTCGTTGATTTTGAGTAACTACAATAATCCAAAGATTATCAGGAAAAACTAGCCAAACTTCCTCAGCACCAGATTGTAAATATTCGTGAGATTTAGCAATTACATCTTCAGCAATATCCGTAGGCGAAACAATCTCAGCAATTAGCGGGAAACTCCTGGGAAATACAGCAGGTTCTCCAAACTGGTTAATTAGTTCTGGTGTTAAATAAGCAACATCAGAAGAACGTCCCTGCTGATTAGTGCGACAAGGAACCTCTGTATAAACTTCTCCCCCTTGTCCGCTGGAGTCTTTGTAACTTCTCCAGTAAAAGTACACATTACCTTGAATCCGGCTATGCTTGAGTGTCACTCCGTTTTTCTCCACCAATTCCCCATTCACCCACTCTGTATTATTAGGGGGAGTTTGCATCCATTCCTCTAGAGAAATCTGGGGACATTCACTAACTTTAGCCTCGGTTGATTCAATGCTTGAACTTATCATATTAGTTTATCTTCCTTTATTTTTAAGTATAAATTGACCCTTTCCTACTCATAACTTGCTATCGCCCGTCGCACTTTCTCGACTTGCTTTGGTGCTTTCATTTTATCAAACAGTCGAATTGCCTCATCAAAATTTGCCTGACTCTTCTCGTTTTTACCCATCTTTTGATAAGTCAAGGCAAGTTGATAGTAAGCCTCAGCAAGATCGCATTTAGCGCCTATTTTTTCCAGCAGCTCTATTGATTCCAAATGGTTTAAAAGTGCTGTATCAAAATCTTCCTGTTCTCGGTAAATTTCTGCTAAACCATTTAGAGCTTTAGCCCGCAATTGAGGGTAATCGCTTTCATCTGCAAAATGGAGGGTTTTTGTGTACATTTCAAAAGATTTTCTCATATCTCCTAAATTGTTATATGTTGAGCCTAAAAATAAGTGACTATATCCTGTAACCCATGTGTCGCAATGATTCCATAAGGTACTACCCTTTGTTATTTCATTGTCCACCTTATCAGCCCACTCATATGCCTCTTGTTTTAAAGCAAGACATGATTTTACGAAAGCTAGACAAAACCAAGACCATACTAATTCTTCATAAATACTATATTGATTACATTGTATTTCAACATCTGCAAAATAACTGGATGCTTCTTCAATTTCCCACAAGCCTATTTTACATAAACCTAAATTTAGCAAAGCTATTAATTCCAGCTTTTTGTCTTGAGCTTTTATGGCAAAATCCTGGGAATTAATATAATAATTTATTGCTCTTTTTGTTTCACCTTCTATCCAGTATCTATCTCCAAGCAATTCATAGATTTTTCCCAAAACTTTTGAATTTTTAATATTATTGAGTATTGGTATTACTAAAGTTAGCTTCTGCGAAAGTCCTAGCATATAAAGGGAACGACCAAGAAACTGATTATAATTCCATCTATTATTTATTCTCTTGATAAATACAGTAGCAGCTTGCTCAAAGTCTTGAATCTCTAGATAGTGATAATAAGCCTCAAAAGCTTTTAGTGCATCTTCTATAGTTTCAACTGTTTTAACACTCTCCGTCCAAAACTCTGCTGCTTTGCAGTTCGCTATCTCCCAATCTTCACTTTTTCTCAATCGTGCGATCGCCTCTGCCCGAATTACTGGATGCAGCAAGTATTTTCCCTTTTGGCACTCTATTAAACACCGATTTCGCAACGATTCAATGATGCGTCTACGCTGTACTTCTGGGACATCCCACAGTACACACAACAGTCCCTCAGTCGGGATAGTCGGCACATCCTGATAGCGATAGCATCCCAAACGGCAGAGGAGTCGATAGGCTTCAGGGTAAATTTCTTCAAGACGGTTGAACTGATCCTTAATTAGGTTTTCTACAGCTAATTCCACTAATAAATCAGCTTCGACTTTATGTTCTCGCCAATAGGCTGCCATACCCCCATCTGTGTGAATTGGATCGCACAGAACTTTCATCGCTAGGGCATTGCCGTCATAAGCTTTGTGCATTTCCCGCAGAGCCGTATCATCTGTATCAATGTTGCGACTGCTAAAAAACTCTTGCCATGCCTGTTCATTCAATCTAGGCAAGGAATAGCTTGCTACATCTACGCATTCACCCAGCGGTTCGCGGCTAGTAATTAGCGTCACTGACTGCACTGTTGAGTCAGCTAAAACTCGCAACAGTTCCACATAGCGGCGATGGGGTTCAATAAACTTACCTTGTTTATCGAGTGCAGGTTCCAAGTTATCAATCAACACCCCAACTCGGCGCGTCTGGAGTTGACGTTTTAACCGCCCAAGCGTTACCCCAAACTCACGCCCTGGTTCCTCCTGAAAGTCCTGTTTGAGCCATTCTTCAATCACACTCTCGACAGCGGTGATGTTCTCCTTCTCCTTTGCCATCAGGAGTTCCAGCACCAAATCAAACCCTTGAGTTTTTTTGAGATATTGCTGCGCCAGAGTTGTTTTACCCACGCCGCCAGGTGCCTGTATGACGATGACTTTCGCCCCTTGGTTGACACGGATGTTCAGGTGAGAGATCGCATCTTCCCTCCCCATAAAATTCGGATCTGGGTGTGACGAATAATCATGAGAAATCAGGGTAGCAGTTTTATTCTGTCCGCTTACCATTTCTGGCGATTCAACTTCCGGAGAAAGCTCCAGAGTAGCCTGACTAACCAACTCAGGCTTGTGCCTACGAAACAGCTTAATCAACTCAGAACGCAATGAGTAACGCTCACCAGGCTGGTTTTTCAGCCCAAATGCGTTGCAGATTTCTTGAATATGTTTTCTGGCTGTTGACGCTTCGATGCCTAGAGATTGGGCGATCGACTTATCAGTCTCCCCAGCTAGAAACTTCAATAACACCAGTCTGCGCCGAAGCGTTACACCATCTAAGACTCGCTCAAATTTTTCCTGATTCACTGATTTTGGGATGCAACAAACACCGTACACAAGTTTGTGTACTCAGCCCTCTGTGAGTATTCTTACACATCCACAGCTTGTGTACTTGTGTACTGTCATAGTCAAAATCAACAGTCTAGGATTTTGACTACCATGATTACCAAACGCACAATTTTAACGCTTGGGTCAGCTTCAATCACGCTCCTCGGTTCATTTAGCATTTGCTCAAACTTGCCAACAACAGCAGCAGTTAATGGACAGTACAGAGGCATAAAACTACCCTATCGCGCTGGTCAGTCCCGTGAGGTAACTGGTACCCACAACCGCGCACAAGGTAGACGAGCTATTGATTTCGGTATGTACAAGGAAGATGTACTGGCTATCAAAGGTGGTGTAGTTCGGAGTGCTACACAGGATCAATACGGTGGTAAGTATCTACTAATCGATCATGGCGATAACTACTGCTCAATTTACTTACACCTTGAGAGTTTCAATGTATCATTCGGTCAGACTGTGCAGCAAGGTCAAGTCATAGCAAAATCTGGAAACACTGGTCTTGGAAGAGCTTACCATCTGCACCTTGCTGTGATTCAGAAACTTAACGGAAATTGCACTGCTAACTCTTCACGTGAAATTGCAATGATTTTTGATGAAAAGCCAGGCGGAGAAATAATTTTAAAAGACAAAATAGTGTCTCAAAACAGAACCACTAGCAATGACACCACTTTTAAGAACCCTGGTGTTTCTAGCTTAGCTACGATTACGCAGCAATCAGTTAACCTTCGTGTTTGTGCTTCCAACCTTCAGGGTAAAACGGTGTACGTGCGAATGTATCGTGATGCAGTCAATGGCTTCCGAGCAAAGGAATGGCGCAATCAAAGCAAGGTAGCTCCAGATACGTGCGTGGACTTTACCAATCTTGACGATCTCGATAACGTAGGACCGACCTTTTCCGGCGTTTGGTACTACACTGTGGCATCGCTGACACCAATTCCTGACGGTGAGGCAGCTAAAAAGAGAACCCAATGCTGGAGTGCAACAGGTGGCAAGTACCTCTGTGATGCTGTACGTCGTTGATTGACAACAGATAGTTTTTTAGGCTGGGGGACGCGATCGCATCCCCCACGTTACAAGTGCGATCGCATTCCCCACATTAAAGCGCGATCGCTTCGCCTCGGACTTTGTCCTACGCTTCTGATGTCACAGAGCGATCGCCTAAGTTAGGCTGGTGTAGTCTCAACCCCAGCTGTTGATTTTTCGCTGGAAACAAGAATGCAAACCTCCCCTCCTGCTTCATCCGCTTGGCAACGGCTGAAAAATCGTGAAATTAACTGTGAAGAAGCGCTAAAACTCCTGGTAGACGAGCAAGGAACGCTCCACTTAGCTCTGCTGGATCGGGAAGTCAGTTACCGATTTTTTCGGGAATTTCCAGATAGAAAGTTTTTGCCTCCGGTGGTTCCGCTGCTGCTGTGGCGAAACTGTTACTACCTGGGAAGTCCGATGGCTCTTTCTCTAGAGGCGATTAGAGAACTGAGCGATCGCACTTTCACCGAGATCAAAATTATCCCGATTGCGGACAAGAGCTATCGCACCTGGTATCACACCCAAAACCTCGACCCCAAACGTATTTCCTCGACTCCCTTAGTGAATCCCCTCACGGGCGAGCAAGAGCAAGAAAACATCAGCGAAACGACTGAGCTATACCTCTCCAAAGCAGTTGACCAGATTGGACGGCTGAAAACCCTAATTTCTGGGGCATTGCGGAACCGCGCCAGCGATATCCACATGGAACCCGCGCCAGAAGGCTTGAGAGTCCGCTATCGCATTGATGGCGTCTTGCGGGACATTACCACTCTGCCAGTCGATGTCAGCCGCAAGGTGATCGTCGCCCTCAAAGTCATGTCTGAAATCGATATCGCCGAAAGCCGCCGCCCTCAAGATGGACGGATTGGGGAGAAATATGCTTCTGGCGAAGAATTAGAACTGGGAATGGATATGCGCGTCAGTACTCTTCCCTGCGTGGGTGGGGAAAAAGCGGTGATTCGCTTACTCCCGCGCAAAAACCCCTTTTCTAAAATCCAAAACTTAGGTTTCACTCCCACAACCCTCGAAACCTACAAAACCTGGTTGGAACAGCCCCAAGGGATGATAATCCTCACCGGCCCGACAGGGAGCGGTAAAACCAGTACGCTGTACACCAGTCTGCAATCCGTCGCCAGGGAACACGTCAATGTGGTGACGGTAGAAGATCCGGTGGAGTACATTTTGCCCCGCATCACCCAAACCCAGGTCAATGAAGCAGCGGGGATGACCTTTGCGGCAGGCTTGAGATCAATTTTGCGCCAAGACCCGGATATCATCATGGTGGGAGAAATCCGCGACCACGAAACCGCAGAAACCGCAGTTCGGGCGGCGCTAACGGGTCACTTAGTTTTTACCACGCTGCACACGAACGATGCGCCTGGTGCAATTCCCAGAATCAAAGATATTGGCCCAGATCCTGGCTTAATTAGTGATGCCCTCTTGGGAATTGTGGCTCAGCGCTTGGTGCGCCGAGTCTGTCCTCATTGTGCAGCACCCTATAAGCCGACGGAGAAGGATTTGCAGGTACTGAGTTTAGAACCAACTCAGGCAAATTCAACCACTTGGCGAAAGGGTAAGGGCTGCGCCAAGTGTTTCAATTCTGGTTATCTGGGGCGAGAGGCAATTGTTGAGTTGCTGGATATCGATGATACGGTGCGCGAAATTATCTATGACGGCACGATGACCCAGCTGAATCGCTACCTACGGGAAATCAAATTTTTCTCTTTCGGGATGGCAGCCGCAGAAAAGGTGACAAATGGGATCACAACGGTTGAGGAAGTGTTGCGCGTGCTACCCCGCAGTGCCTTCTCCCGCCGCAAGTCTCTGGCTGGAAGTCGCACGGAGCAGTTTACACCGTTGGGTGTGGGATAGCGATCGCGCTTTTGCGGTAAGGCTACATAAGCTTCGCTCTCGCGCTTCCCCGAAGGTACTATCTTCCTCACTTTATGCGGCGCTTTCCGATTTGGGCAAGCTGATGATATAGTCTCGGCGTTTTGTCCACAGTTGGCGGAGGTCTTCAATCATCTCTTGGTAGTAGTCGGAGAATTTGTGGCTTTCTTCTTTAATCTGAAGTCCGAGTTGTTGGAGTGCGGTAGGGGTGTGGCACGTTTGGAATAAAAGCGCGATCGCATCCCACCAGAGCCGCAATTGACGATAACTCACAAATTGTCCGCCGCGATCTGTGCGATGTACAAAAAGGACATTTTGCCAACACGCGAATCGCACAATGAAGGATTCTGGTATTTTCAGGTATTTCGCCAACAGTGCAACAGTGAGGCGAAATGTTTTTGACGGTTGAATCCGGCAAAACAAGGTTGTCATAATCAATTCACTCCAGGTTTAACTCTTGAGTCGCTGGTTTCTGGGGTTGTGTTGAAAATGATGGAGTAGAGAACGTTTGGAGTATTCGCTTTGAGGATTTGCAACTGCGCTTCGGCATCGCTGCGACGACGAAAACGAGCGATAATCAGAGAGCGCATATTCGGAAGCGATCGCACGATGCACCACGGATGTAGCTTGGAGTAATACGTCATAAAACTCTCCCAGTCATAGCTGCGAGTTACTTAGTTATGGGTTTTGAATGGATATTTACAAGGCTGTCGCTAACAAACCCAGCCAAAGATAGCGATCATGCGATCGCGTGACAGTTATGTAAGAAACTAAAGTTAGGGCAGGCATCAAAGAAAGTCAGACGGCAATTCAGCTAGATGGTAGCTTTTCAAGTTACCTGCTCATTTATAGTCTCTTACTTATCCAAACACGCTTGTAATTACTTTGTCAAGTCTGCTTGGATAAGCTTGTTTGGAAAGCATGACAGAAGAACGACAGCAAGAGCGAGAGTCTCCTTTAAGGCAGCGGAGAGAGGAATTAGGCTTAACTCAAAGAGACATTGCACTGGCTCTGGGTAAGACTGACCAAACAATTAGCAATTGGGAGACAGGTATGTATGAACCAAAGCTCACCCCCCGTGAAATGAAAGCGCTTTGCCGTCTACTGAAATGGACGCTAGAAGAACTGCCAGATGAGTTTGGCTCATTGCGATCGCAGTGAGGCGCGAGCGCATTTTTGGTGTGGGGATGCGATCGCATTTTTGAGGTGTGGATTTCATCGCTCAACACCAGGTAGTAAACGATCTCTCAATACCAATTTTTGGTTTGGTTAATTTTAGTAAGTACTATAAGTACTACTTGATAGACGCGCTCCAGCAAATATGAACAGGCAGAGTTTTATAGGAAACTGGGAATAAATTCCTATAAGTTTCTTTGTGAGTACGCTAACGTTGATAGAGGAGATTTAGCGAGGTTTTTAGAAGTGAAGGCATCGGAAACCAGTGTCCGTATCTTGCTTGAAGGGAGTAAGCAGTTCCAAATTCCGCTGTTTCAAAGGCCTTATTCATGGTCTAAAAAGCAATGGGATGCTCTTTGGGAAGACCTGCTGGAAGTATATAACGAGGCGGAAGATTACCACTTCTTGGGGCCTATTGTTACTCAGTCAGTACCTGGGACTCCTGATGGGGTTTCTCCATTTGATCTTATTGACGGGCAGCAACGCCTCACTACCCTATCTATACTATTGGCTGCGTTGCGGGATCACTTGAAAAAACATGACTCTGACTCCGCAGCGGAACTACATGAACTGTATTTAATTAATAGATTTAAGAAAGGTGAAGCCCGCTATAAAATTTTACCTACGCAAGCAGATCAAGAGGTTTATAAGCAAGTTATTGAGGGGCAAATGAATGGAGATAAAAGTATAATATCTGAAGCCTATAAGTTCTTCTGGGAGCGAATGAAGAATAGCAATTCAGAAGAAGATACTGTCTCTGTTGACATTACAAAATTAAAAAATGTGGTTTTGGAGAATATAACGCTGGTCAGCATTACGTTGGATGACCGAGACAATCCATACATTATATTTGAAAGCTTAAATCACAGAGGAGAACCCTTAACTCAGGCGGATTTAATACGTAACTACTTTTTTATGCGGCTTACTGATAAAAACCAAAAGGAAATAGTTTACAAAAAAATATGGCTGCCCCTACAAGATGAGTTTAAAAAGAATGCAGGAGAGGAAAAATACTTAAAAGAACTCACTAGAGCCTTTTGGTGTTACTTACGTAGAGAAGGAGTAGCCACAAGCGAAAATAAGATTTACCAGGAACTAAAGTCACGGCTAGATCAAAAATCCGAACATGAGGTTTTGTCGGTTATCAAAGAATTTGCTCAACTTGCTACGTATTATATACGAATTTCTTTTCCTGAAAATAATGAAAAAAATTCTGGGTTACGGCGGGCATTTGAAAGATTAAAAGAATTAAATTTTAGAAATTGTCATCCTCTCCTGCTCAACCTTTATAGAGACTATGAAAATAAAACACTCTCTTTGCAGCAGTTTGAACAAGCTCTGGGTTATGTAGAGTCCTACTTTGTACGTCGGCTGTTTGGGGATTTGTCTGTTCAATTGATGAACAAAATTTTTACAAATTTATATAAAGATGTCAACAAGCGATTAGAAGAGAAAAAATCTAGTAATTTTGTAATTGCATTACGCGAGGAATTAGCTAGTTTCGATACTAATAACAAGGGTCAAGTTTGGCCTGATGAGAATTCGTTTCGCAAGAGCATTATTGAAAACTCTGTGAATGTAAAGGACAGCAGGGTGAAGTTTTTGTTAGCAAGCTTGCAAGAACCGTTGACTAAGTTTCAAGTGAAAACAGAGGATCTTACTCTTGAACACATAATGCCTCAGAAATTGACCCCTGCATGGAAAGCATTGCTAGGAGTCAATGCGGAGGAAATATCTAAAAACTGGCTTCACACATTAGGAAATCTGACTTTGACTCCTCCTTCTTATAACTCAGAAATGTCTAACTCACCCTTTAGTAAAAAATTAGAATACCTCCAGAAAAGCGCTCTAACTTTAGACAATCAATACTTTAAAAATGTAGAAACATGGAACGCCGAGGCAATTCGATGCCGCGCTGAATACTTAGCTAATATTGCAGTTAAGGTTTGGCCTCGATAGGAAGAATCCTCATCGTAAGCCTTATCTTCTAGATAATCACCCCATTTAAATAGCGCTCGCTCAATCTAGCCTCAAGCATCACAGGGCACTCACCCCTTGCCCTTATCATCTACTACACAACAGCGCGATCGCTTCTATAAAATAAAACCCCGTAGGTTGATACTTACGGGGTTTTAGTTGTGAAATGCACTCTTACTACTTTTTACCAACTGGGAATTTATCTTGTTCTGGGTTGGGAGTAGTGGGAAGCGATCGCTTTCCCTCTGATTTTGTTTTACGAACCTCCCCATTTTTGTGCCCCCGTTTTCTGCCAAATCCGCGCTTCGGCAGTTGCACAAGCCAGCGCTGCAAGTTGTCCACGTAGGTGAATAGCACCGGCACCACCACCAGCGTTAGCAGCGTGGAAGTCGTGAAGCCGCCCATCAGCGCGATTCCCATCGGAGCGCGGACTTCAGCCCCCGCACCAATTCCCAATGCAAGGGGAATCGTACCCGCAATCGTAGCTAGAGAAGTCATCAAAATCGGTCGCAGACGATCCATCCCAGCGGCGATTAGCGCCTGATATTGCGACTTGCCTTCCTCCTGGTTAATCAAGGTATAGTCCACTAGCAGGATGGAGTTTTTCGTCACAATCCCCATCAGCAAGACAATCCCAATTAGCGCATATAACCCCAACGCTTCTTGGGCAATCATTAAACCCAACAGTGCGCCGCCTAAAGAAAGAGGCAACGCCACCATGATTGTCAGGGGATGGAGGAAATTGTTGTATAGCAGCACTAGGATGGCATAGATACACATAATTGCCAGTCCGATTGCCGAACCAAAGCGACCGAAAATCTCCTGCATAATCTCGGCATCCCCAGCGGATTCCTGCACGACTCCGGGAGGCAGATTTTTGAGGGCAGGTAGCTGTTGCACCGCTTGCACCGCATCTCCTAGAGCAAGACCCTGTAAGTTCGCTTGTACCGAGACCTGACGAGCGCGATTAAACCGATCGATTTGCGCTGGACCGCTGCCAAAGCGGATATCTGCCACCGACAGTAAGGGGACAAGATTGCCGTTTTGGCTAGGCACCTGAAGATTTTTGAGCGTGTCAATATCCTGCCGCGCGTCGGGATTTATCTGTACTCGAATCGGAATTTGCCGATCGGGGAGGTTAAACTTAGCCAGATTCGCTTCATTGTCGCCAATGGTGGCAAGGGATGCAGTACGCGCGATCGCTTGCACTGTCACTCCCAAATCCGCAGCTCGTGCCGCATCGGGAATAATCAGAATTTCTGGCTTCACCAAACTGGCAGTAGAGGTTGCTTCTACTAAACCCGGTACGCCTCTCATCTCCTTTTCCAGAGCATCCGCTGCCAGGTTCAAAGCTTCAGGGTTTTCACTTTTGAGGACAATTGATAAATCCTTGCTCGTTCCTCCGGCTCCCTGGCTTTGGAAACTAATCCGCGCTCCTGGCACTTGGGAGAACGCTTGGCGCATTTGTTTCTCAAACTCCTTCTGAGGAAGATCCTCTCGTTGTTCCTTCGGCTTCAGGTTGACAAAAAGATTGGCAGTATTGACTTCTGTCGTTGCCAAGACACTGTCAACGGCTGGGCTTTGCTGAATTAACCGAGTTGTCTGCTGTACAACTTTTTTAGTATCTTCCAGCGTCGAACCGGGAGGGAGTTGCACCGCAACTTCCGAGAAACCAATGTCACCGTTATCAAATAAACCTTTAGGAATAAACGGGACTAGCGCCAAACTGCCCAGGAAAAATGCCAGAGCGATCGCCATCGTTGTCAGGCGATGCCGCAAAGCCCACTTCAGCACAAAGCGATACGGTTGAAATCGATTTTTTTTCCGGCTGTTAGCACCGTTCCCGTTCCCATTTCCGGGTGCATGATTGGCGGGTGAAGTCTTCTTCGGTTTGAGCAAATAAGCGCCCATCATCGGGGTAATCGTCCGCGCCACCAGAGTAGAGAAGATCGTCGAGACAGCAACCGTCACCCCAAACGGCTGGAAAAACTGTCCCGGAATCCCACCCATAAACGCCACTGGCAAAAACACCGCGATAATCGTCGCGGCGCTAGCCAGCACTGCCAAACCCACTTCCGCTGAAGAATCCAAAGCCGCTTGGAAGGGCGTTTTGCCCATATCCATGTGGCGATCCATATTCTCAATTTCAACAACCGCATCATCCACCAAGTTCCCCACCGCCAGCGCCAATGCCAGCAAAGTCATGTTGTTGAGGGTGTAACCCAGCAAATATTGCACGGCAAAGGTAGGCAGCATGGATAACGGCAGTGCCACGGCAGTAATCAACGTGGCACGCCAGTTCCGCAAAAAGATTAGAATCGTCAGCACTGCAAGCAGAGACGCTTGGATCAAGTCATCAATGGTGCCATCGTAGGATTCGCGGATAAAGTCAGCGCGAGTAAAGATGAGTTTTAGCTGGACATCCGTCCCCAGGGTTTTTTGCAGTTCTTCTACTTTCTGGCGTACCCCTTCTTCCACCGTCACCAGAGTGCTGCCAGTGCTACGCAAGACGGAAAAAGACACCACGGGTTGATTATTCAGCAGTGCCGCCTGCCGGGGGTCAGAAGAGCCATCGCGGATTTCTCCCAAAGCGGATAAGGGCACCGAACCCCCGCCCGGAAGGATAATCTCATAGTTTTGCAACGCCTGGACATTCGGCGCACTGCCTAAGGTACGAATGCTTTGTTCGCTCCCGCCTAACTCCGCTCGTCCGCCGGGTAAATTGACGTTGAGGGCGCGGATTTGGTCGTTGACTTGAGTCGCTGTAATGCCTAGAGCTTTCAGACGATCTGGATCGAGATTGACGCGAATTTCGCGGTCAACACCGCCAACCCGCTTGATTTGAGCGACTCCCTCCACCGACAGCAGGGCGCGGCTAATCGTTTCGTCAACCAGATTACTTAATTCTTCTACCGATTTTTGCTTAGAAATGACGGCGTAGTTCATAATCGGCCCACCGGAGAACTCCAGCCGTTGCACGATCGGTTCGTTGATGTCTGCGGGTAAACTTTGGCGAATTTGGGCGACCGCATTGCGAACATCATTCGTGGCGCGATCGCTATCTGTCCCCAATACAAAATTAACGACGGTGGTAGAGACGCCGTCGTTAACTGTTGAATTTAATTGGTCTATATTTCCCAGACCCGCTACAGCATCTTCAATCGGTTTCGTCACCTGAGATTCCAGTTCCGCTGGTCCCGCCCCTGCCTGGGTGACGGTAATCGAAACCGTTGGTAGATCGATATTTGGGTTGATATCAATGCCCAAACCTGTAAAAGAAAACCAACCTACCACGGTCAAAATCAAAAATAAGACCAGGGTAGGGACGGGTTTGCGAATTGACCAGCCGGAAATGTTCATAAAAGGCGAATTGAAAGATTAAAAGATTGCTGATTGCTCGTGGCTAATCGCTGATTATCCTTCGCGATTAGCCATTGGCTATTGACTCTCGACGACTCGAACTTTGTCGCCTTCTTTGAGATATCCGGCACCCGCGACGACGACGCGATCGCCTGGTTTTAACCCGCTCTTAATCTCCCTGGTGTCACCGCTCGCCACTTCTCCTAGTTCTACCTTCCGAGCTTGAACCGTGTCTTCACCCGATAGCAGGAATACAATTGCACTACCATCCGGCTGAGGGAGTATCGCCTTGGCAGGCACCGTTACCCCAGTTGTCGTAGTAGTCGTAATTGCGGCACGGGCAAACATCCCCGGTCGTAAAGACAAGCTTTCCCCACTTGAAGGTTGCGGCAGGTCGATCGTGACGGTTGCTTCCCGCCTTTGTGCGTTCACGAGGGGCGCGATTTCTCTGACTCGCCCCTGCAAGCGAATGCGGCTATCGTTATCCGAGGTGATCGTGGCGGGTGCCCCAATTTTTACTTGCGGCAGTTGGATAGCAGGAAGTTGTGCCTCCAGTTCCAGTTGTCCGTTGCGGATGATCGAAAAGAGCGGTTTACTGCCAGAAGTGACATCCCCAATCCGGGCTATTTGCTGAATTTCATCATCTACTTTTGGTCTGGTAACAATGCCGCTAGCCGGAGCGCGAACCTGGGTTTGCCCTAGCTGAGTTTGCAGTTGTTGCAGATTTGCCGCACTGCTCCTGACCTCGGCTTCGGCACTATTGATATTCGCTTGGGCAAGGCGAACCTCTTCTCTAGCGGTTGCGGCAGTGGTGGCGCGAGCATCTAGCTCTTGACGACTAATCGCCCCTGCCTGAGCCAGTTGCTGATAACGCTGGAGGTTCCGTTGGGCTTCTGCCAGGGTGGCGCGGCTTTGCGCTAAGGCAGCTTGTCTTTGCCGGACAGCGGCTTGGCTTGATTCTAACTGTGCCTTCCCCCGATCGAGTTGCGCTTGTAGGACGGAATTATCCAGAACTGCCATTACCTGTCCGGCTTCTACGGTTTGCCCCTCGTCCACCAAAACTCTCTGGATTTGTAAGCCGGTTGTCTGGGACAAAACGGGGATGAGTTCGCGGGCTTCTACTGTGCCGCTGGTTGTCAGAGTGCGGGCAACCACGGCGGATTGGGCGACAGTTGCGGTGACACTTTGGCTGGGTGGTGCTGCCTGTTGCGTGGCATCTGGCTTCTTCGCAGTCTTAGGCTGTGAAAGCAGTTTCATTCCGCCTGCGGTGAGGGCGATGCCTAGCCCTAAGCCAAGCGCCACACCCTTCCAACCAGACAGACCTCTTTTTTTGCGGCTCCGCTTCCAGCCGTCGTCGGAGGATTCTTCGTCACCGTCCCAGGTTTCATCTAATTCATCTAATTCATTAACTTCTATCTTTTTTGGGGCTTCGTCCATCACCGCGCTCCCTCCACGCTTTCACCTTACTGGCGGCAACCTTGTGCAAAGAAATGTTGCAAGGGCTACTTTTACTATGATGCAAAATTTCCGGAAAAAGATGCGATCGCAATGTGACGCTAGGAACCCAGACTTGCGGTAGAGTTCTCAATAAAAGACCCTTGGCTTAGCAACAAGAACGACCTGATGAAAGCAGTTTTGATGACAGCATCTGGCGCACCGGAAGTCTTGCAACTTCAGGAAGTCCCAAACCCGACGATTGAACAAGACACAGAAATCCTAGTCCGTCTTCGGGCGGCGGGAATCAACCCGATTGACACTAAATTGCGGCAGCGGGGCACCTTCTACCCAGACCAAATGCCCGCTATTTTAGGCTGTGATGGGTCGGGAGTCGTGGAAGCAGTCGGTTCTGGCGTCCAGCGGTTTAAGGTTGGCGACGAAGTGTATTTCTGCGCGGGTGGACTGGGGGCAAAGCTGGGAAATTATGCTCAAATGGCGGTTGTCGATGAGCGATTTGTTGCCAAGAAACCCGCCTCTATAAGCTTTGCAGAAGCCGCCGCTGCCCCTCTAGTTCTGATTACCGCTTGGGAAGCCTTATTTGAACGGGGGCGGCTAGAACCCAAGGAACGGGTGCTGATTCACGCGGGTGCTGGCGGTGTCGGTCACGTCGCCATTCAACTGGCGAAGCTGAAAGGTGCGGAAGTTTGTACCACCGTTAGTTCTCAGGACAAGGCTGATTTTGTCCGCGAATTAGGTGCCGATGAGGTAATTTTTTATCAGCAAACTGACTTTGTACAGGCGGTTCTAGATTGGACTGGAGGAGAGGGCGTAGACTTAGCCTTTGATACGGTGGGCGGAGAAACCTTCTATAAAACGTTCCCCGCCGTGCGAGTTTATAGCGATCTGGTGACGATTCTGGAGCCAGACCCCGCTTACTCTAATTGGAAGATTGCGCGATCGCGCAATCTCCGGATTAGCTTTGAATTGATGCTAACCCCTGCATTGCAAGGACTTCTGGAAGCTCAACAGCATCACGCAGAAATTTTAGAACAGTGTGCAACCTGGATTGATGAAGGTTCGCTGAAAATTCACCTGGCTAAAACTTTCCCTCTAGAAGCCGCCGCCGCCGCCCACCAACTGTTAGAAGCCGGATCGATTACAGGTAAAATCGCCTTGCTGATCGAGGGTGAATAAAACTAACCAGCGATCAACCCTCATTGCGTGGCTTCATTAGCTGCAAAAGTGCTGTCAAAGCCTTGTCTTCCGAGGCATTGACCCGGCGATCGAGCAAGGCAATGCTGACCGCTTTGGGAAGTGCGATCGCTGCAATATCTGGATCGAGTCCTTCCAGCAATTGCTCAAGCGACTGGGGCACTTTCAATGCCGATCTGACACCCAGCAGCATGGGTTCTTCTAAACCGAGTGCCTGAAGCTGACGAGACCAAACCTCCCAGCTGATCCTGACTTCCGGTTCCGCCGCCTGAATCAAATAAGCCAGCAACCGCTGTAGCTTACTTTGTTGCTGGGGCGTTAGCTGAGGCTGGGAATCCTCCGCTGGCTTTGCATCGGTTTCTTGGTTAAGGTTGCTGACAATTTGCTGCCAGTCTTGTTTGTCGCACCCTTCTGGTTGGTCTACCGTCAGCGAAATGCTAATTTTTTGGTCTGAACCGGCGTTGAGGTGCGTGACTTGGGCACGTACACCGAGAAAGCCCAGCCACTGGGCAATCGTCCCAATCAGTGTGGAACGAGTTGCCTGACAGCTAGCGAGTAACCGGATTTGAGTGCGAACCATTGGGCGCACGATTTGCGAAAGCATAGTTTACAAAATTGCCTGGATGGTTATCTGCTTATTAACGCTTCATCTGCATTGGGTGCTGTTACCAATCAGACTTTTCTCACCTTACATTTTGCACCGGGAAACTTCTTCCCTACAGGTGTAGGTTTTTGACGATTTGGGAGCGTTAAATATTCAAAACTTACCCTTATAAGGAGGAGTTGGGGGAGAGGTTCGCGGATTTCTGGCGAAACAGATGAGTATGTTCAGGATCGTACAGACGCGAACGACGTTTCGCTGTCGCCAAAGACCCTGGTGTATTTTCCACCGTCCCCAAGGCGGGACTAATCACATAAAGCGTCGTCCGAATCAAATTTTCCTGCTGCGTCACAGTTGCCATTTGATCCAAAGGAACCAGGAAGATTTTCTCATCAGGCCAACCGACTCGAAAGCAAATCGCCACAGGTGTATCGGCGGGGTAGTGCTGCATCAGTTTCGCTTGCGCGTCTTCGACGTGACGCGCCGCTAGATAAAGGCATAAACTTGCCTGATGCGCTGCTAGGGAGGCTAATTCTTCTCGTTCCGGCACCGCTGAGGCGCGTCCGCTAATCCGGGTGAGGATAATCGTCTGCACCAGTCCTGGCACCGTTAGCTCAACTTTGAGCTTGGCGGCGGCTGCCTGGAAAGCACTGATGCCGGGGACAATTTCAAAAGGAATGTCAGCCTCTGCTAAGGCTTGCATTTGCTCGAAGACAGCACCGTAGAGGCTGGGGTCGCCAGAGTGGAGGCGGATCACAGATTTATGCGATCGCACTCGTTCAATCATCACTGGCAGAATTTCTTCGAGGGTTTTATTCCCGGTGCGAATAATCTCTGCATCCGCACGCACCCCCTGCAAAATTTGCACCGGCACCAGAGAATCGGCAAATAAGATTACATCCGCAACCGCGAGTAGTTTCTGCGCCTTAACCGTCAATAAATCTGGATCTCCCGGCCCTGCACCGACAATGTAAACGGCTGGTGCCAGAGGAGACAATGATTCGCCAATAAATTTAGTCGCCAATTCAGACAAACCTCTTTTAGAGTGTGTAACTTATCAGTCATCTGTTGATCGTTCTGCAATTTTGACAAAATTGCAGATTGCTTCTGATTCCCGTACAGCGGTAGCTATCTGCGCCTACCGAGTCAAAAAAATTAAATTGATTACGGACACTTTCCGGATTCGTTCCACTTCCCCGGTAATTAAGGAATGGTAGATGCACCCTGGTTTTGCTCTAGAGTTTGACTCTAGAGCATTTTTTTTGGGATTTTTTTGGGAATAATTTCTCCTGAAACCTAGCTTTTTCTACCAATTCACTTGATTAACGCGACACTTCAACTCTCAAAGCCCGATTATAAAGACGGTTGAGGCATCTGAGGTTTAATCTCGCCCCCGTGAAATGGGAGGATTCATCGTTGGGTGTTCTCGCTGGTAGCATTGTTATCACTAGAAGCTGACACGACATCTGGCAGAGAACGACGCAACAAATAAACCCAAGCCAGACCCGCCAATCCCAGCGCCATTCCCAGTAAACTGATTGCTTGTGCCATTCGCAACGGCCCCAGCATCAAGCTATCGGTGCGTAACCCCTCAATCCAAACGCGACCGGCGCTATAAGCCACCATGTAAACCAAAAACAGCGTACCTGCCTTGAGACGTGGTCTCTTCAAATCCCGAAAAAACAAGGTCATCAGCAACCCAAACACTATTAAATTCCAAAGAGATTCATAGAGAAAGGTGGGATGGAAGTAGGCAAAATTTTGGTAATCGGGCGGACGGTTCTCGACCGGAATCAACAGTTTCCAAGGCAAATCGGTAGGTGCCCCGAAGGCTTCAGAATTGAAGAAATTGCCCCAACGCCCGATGGCTTGACCCAAAATGACAGAGGGCGCGACTAAATCGGCAAGTTGCCAAAAAGAGATTTTTTGGATTCGGGCAAAAATCAAAGCTGCCAAAGTGCCACCGATGATCGCCCCATGAATGGCAATGCCTCCTTTCCAGATGGCAATGATGTCACCCGGTCTTTGGGCGTATTGTTCCCACTCAAATAAAACATAGTAAAGTCGGGCACTGGGAATCGCCGCTACAACTAGCCAGAGTGCGAAATCGCCCGGTATATCTGGGTTGATGTGACGGCGGGACGCCAGATATCGAGAAAGGGTGACGCCAATTAATACGGCTGAGGCAATTAATAGACCGTACCAGCGAATGGTAAACGGTCCCAGCTCAATGAGGATTGGGCCTGGAGAGGTAAATTCAAATGCCAAAGGCAGAGAGGAAATATCAAGAAGCATCGGCTTTGATTGAGTTCCAGCGTAGCCCGGACAAGACTCGCTGCTAGCACTTCATAGTTTATCGAATGCTTGATTCAAGTCTTGCATAGCAGCAGCTAGATCGCGATCGCTCACACGCCTCTAGCCAATTCTCAGTCCCCTGGTCTCAGTTCCGTGGAAATCTGGACACGCTGACACCCCTTTCAAAGGGCAATCAACATTCAATCAATCAAATTACTGCTGACCCTTGCGAAAACTGTCAAATTGTGCAAATAAACAAGTTTCACGATCGCAAGCAGCAAGATTAAGACAAATAGCGGTAGCGAGTACCGATCCGATAGATAGATATTGATATTGCAACTGTACTTATATACGACCGTGATGGCAGCATTCGCGGAACCATCACGCTGAGATCGAACAGAGATGACTGAAGACCGAATTACTCAAAATCCTATCGTTGAAAATCGTAATCTGCGCCTAAATCAGCGTTCATCTATGCACCTGCCGCGCAGCCTGAGTGCCTTAGAAACTTGGGGTTTTGGGTTCACAGGTCATCTAGCCTGGATTGGCACAGCCCCGCTAATTCATGCAGCATTAGGATCATCTGCCATCTTTGTGTGGTTGCCCGCAGCGATTGTGGGCATGCTGCTGAATCTGCAAGTGAAACGCTTAGGAGAACACTGGCCTGAAATATCGGGAGGAACTCCAAATTACACGACTAAGTTACTCAAAAACTATCCCGGTCTAGCTCGTTATGCGGCGATCGCGTACTTCATCGGCTGGGCAGGATATCTGCCAATCAACCCAATTATCCTCACGAATCTCATCAAGACTAATCTAGAACCTTTAGGGATTGATTGTCCGGAAACGGCTCTGAAAATAGGATTCACGCTGATTGCTTATATTGTCGCGTTCAGCGGCACGCGAGCTTTAGCAATCTTGCACACGTTTTTCATTCTTCCAGCAGTCGGATTCTTATTGGTGTTTTGTCTTCAAGGTCTAGGATGGTTAGCCTTCTCGCCCGCGAGTCCCGGATTTTTTCCTAGCACCTGGTCAACCTTAAACTTTGTGGATTGGGCAAAGTGGTCTTTTTTCGCAATCTACATTGCCTACGCCTGCGAGACAGCCTCCGCATTTGTCGCCGACAGCCGACGCCCTGGAGAAACGCTGCGATTTCTCAGCTTGGCAGCTTGGCTAATGCCGCCGGTCATTCTGGGCGGTTCTTGGGTACTCATGCGCTTGGCAACTGTACCAGACTTGGGCGAAGACACGTTCTTGAACTTTTTCACAGCAGCAAAGCCCTTCTGGGGCGAGTCAGCTTCCTTAATCGTGACCCTCCTGATCGTCTCTAGCTGCCTTCTCGCTTGCGCGACTGCGGTTTCTAATTCTCCCCGCATTTTGTACCAACTTGCCCTAGACGGACACCTTTCACCCGTCTTCGCGGTCGTCTCCCGGCAAGGCGTTCTGCAACCTGCCCTAATATTTTCCCTTGGCATCAGCTTGATCTATTTGCTTTGGGGAGATATTTCTCGAATTGTGGTAGTAACGGGTACTGGCTATCTTGTCGCCATTATGTCAATCCAGCTGGGCTTGTGGTTGCAGCGAGGCAAACCCGAAGTGCGCTGGCCTTGGTGGTCGCTGGGCTTCTTCGCCCTCGAGGCGGTTGTTCTGGTAGTGGGGGGTTTAAGTTGGAGCTGGCAAGATGTGCTAGTTGGGCTGCTGTCTCCGATCGCTGTTTTGGCTTGTGATGCAGCGATTCGTCGGATCGCATTTGAGCCTTTCCACCCAGCCTGGTGGATTGAGCGTTACCGGGTGAAAAGCTTTCAGGTCAAAGATTTTGTTGCCTTTCAGGTGATCGTCCTGATTCTATTGGTTTGTAGCGCGACGGCGATCGCCTGGGTGCTTCGGAACGGGATTGGGCAGATTTCTGGGAATGCCAGTAACAATCTTTTAGTCATTTTGCTGATGACGCTCGCTTTTGTAGCGATCGCAGTTGCCTGCTGGACTAGCTTGCCTCAAGTGGCTGCGATCGCTGAAGCACGGGAACACGCGGAAAATCTTTTTATCACTGCCCTAGACACGGTTCCGGATACCATTCTCGTTTTGGATGAGAGCGGCGCGATTCGTCAAGCCAACCCAGCCGCTGTTGCCCTTTTCGAGATGGACGCTCATCAGCTGATTGGGCGTCGCCTCAACGATTTCCTCTCTGGGTTAGCTGGGTCGCCTGAGATTTGGCAAAGTCGCAGCGAACAGACATTCCGGCAGGATGAAACGAGCTTACGCACGATCGAGGTGACACTCTCCCACCGCTCGAATCGCCAGCTTCAAGAGTATATTGTCATCCTACGGGACATCACGGAGCGCAAGCTCTCCGAAGAAACATTGCAACAATCGGAAGAGACTGCTAGAAAGCAAGCGATCGCTCTAGAACAAACCCTGCGAGACCTCCGGCAAACCCAAGCTCAATTAATTCAAACTGAGAAAATGTCTAGCCTCGGTCAACTCGTTGCGGGTGTTGCCCATGAGATTAATAACCCTGTCAACTTCATCTACGGAAACCTGACCCATGTGGGTAACTACACTCAGGATCTTCTCGGTTTAGTTAACTTTTACCAGCAGGGTTATTCCTACACTGATCCAAACATTCAAGGCTTGGTTGAAGAGATCGATCTTGATTTTCTAATTGAGGATTTGCCGAAAACTTTGTCTTCGATGAAAGTAGGAGCAAACCGGATTCGGGAGATTGTGCTGACTTTGCGTAACTTCTCTCGGCTGGATGAAGCCGAGATGAAACCTGTCAACATTCATGAGGGAATCGATAGTACCCTCGTGATTTTGCACAATCGTCTGAAGCATAAACCAGACTTTCCGCCTATTCAGGTCATCAAGCAATATGGCAACTTGCCGCTGGTGGAATGTTATGCCGGACAAATGAATCAGGTATTTATGAATATCTTGAATAATTCGATTGATGCTTTACAGGAGCAAGATAAAGCGCGAAGCTCAGAAGAAATTAAAAAGAAACCCAGCACTTTAACAATTTCTACTCAACTTTTAGACAAGAATTGGGTGAGAATTGGAATTAAAGATAATGGGCCGGGAATGAGTGCAAGTGTCCGGGGGCAACTGTTTGACCCGTTTTTTACAACCAAACCAGTTGGTCAAGGCACCGGACTAGGGCTATCGATTAGCTATCAAATTGTTGTCGATAAGCATGGGGGAAAGATGAAATGTCTATCTCGACCTGGGGAAGGCGCAGAGTTTCAAATTGAGATTCCCATTGGGCAAACTTATAAAGTAAACCCCAGCGTCGATCGAGAGGTTCTAGGATAGAGATCCTAGCCAAAACTTTTGATTATTTATGTCTGCTACGCCCCGCTCTCAGGTTCAGTCTTCTACAGGCAGTCAGCATCAAAATCAATTTGATGAAACTGCTCCCGTTGATAAACAGCGGGTAACGAATAAAAACCCAGCCAGAACAATTCCTCCCCTTTTAGGGGCAAATTTAGCTGAATTAACCCAATGGGTGCTTGCTCAAGGACAACCGGCTTACCGAGGACAGCAACTGCATCAGTGGATTTATGAAAAAGGAGCGCGATCGCTTTCTGACATTACTGTATTTTCTAAGCAGTGGCGCGACCAAGTAGCAGATGTCCCGATTGGACGCTCTACGATACATCATCGTTCTGTTGCTCCAGATGACACGGTGAAGTATCTGCTGCGGTTGGCAGATGGTCAAATTATCGAAACAGTCGGTATTCCCACAGAAAAGCGCCTCACGGTGTGCGTATCTTCCCAGGTGGGTTGTCCGATGGCTTGCGACTTCTGCGCTACGGGGAAGGGTGGTTTTACCCGCAATCTCGCACGCCATGAAATCGTCGATCAGGTGTTAACGGTTCAGGAAGACTTTAAGCGACGAGTCAGCCATATTGTATTTATGGGAATGGGCGAACCTTTACTGAATACGGTAAATGTTCTGGGAGCGCTAGAGATACTAAATAAAGATGTGGGAATTGGACAGCGTTCGATGACGCTCTCCACTGTGGGAGTACGCGATCGCATCCTCGATTTAGCGAAACATCACTTGCAAATCACCCTCGCAGTTAGCCTCCACGCACCCAATCAGGCACTTCGGGAAAAACTTATCCCCACGGCGCAGCGATATCCCCTGGAAGATTTGTTAGCTGAATGTCGGGAATATGTTCAATTAACAGGTCGCAGATTGACGTTTGAATACGTTCTGCTTGCGGGTGTGAATGACCTCCCCCAACACGCGAATGAACTTGCGTCTCGTCTGCGGGGATTCCAAACTCACGTCAATTTAATTCCCTACAATCCTATCCACGATGCTGACTATCAGCGTCCAGATTCCGGTCGAATTCAAGCTTTTGTGGCAGCTTTGAAAAAACAGCATATTGCTGTTAGCGTTCGCTACTCTCGTGGTTTAGAAGCGAATGCTGCCTGCGGACAACTTCGAGCTTCTAAATAATCTGTAAAAGCAATTCTTTGAGGATTGCTTTTACAGACGACTTGCATCCAGACCGGGTGCGTATGCTTCGATTACTCTCCCGGTTCGAGAACAAGTCACCATCAAGTAGTCACAAGTGCGGCATTGTGTCCGCGTTAGCTGGCTGCTAGAAATGAAATGTCGTTCACCCGGACTGCCACAGTTAGGACACCTAATTGCTTGGACGAGCTGCATTGTTAAAGTTTTCATGTCAATCAGTTTTTTAAAACCAGAGAATTGCTAGGTTTAACACCAATACTATCCGGTGAAAGTGTAGCTAAATTAACAATTTAGCTTTACGCAATGCGGAAAAAATCAATTTACCTTTCTAGACTATTATGGCAACCTTTTTGATAATTATCCATAATCAATTGGATGATTACAATGAATCATTCTTTGGGAATATGGGTCTATCTAGCTTTGATCCCCATTGTGAACTTATGCAAATCAGGGATGTTCGCACAGGGTCTTAACATCATTTGGATATTTCTGATATGCTGATTGTGTAAAGTTTGGTAGCTCTCTAACAAAGATTTATAGAAGTTATCAACACCTGCCCAAATCAAATCTACAGCTAAAATAAAATTTTCTAAGCAAATTTTATTTTGCTTTAATATTTAATTAAATTTTTTGCATCAGTCTTTAGATATATTTTAGTTTTCGCAAGATGGCTTGAGCGAGAATCTGGGATCTGCGATCGCTCTGATAGAAAGTAAAGAATGCCAAAAGAAGCGATTTGCCCTCAAGAGCAAATCGCTAACCGTAAAGGATTGAAATTAAATCTGGTTGATCGCGCCTCCCATTAGAAGCACCTCCTCACTCCGGCTCCCCTCTATCCCCCCGCAAGCAGGGGGAAGATAAGGAATAAATTTTTTTCACGGAGGGGCTGGGGGTGAGGTTCAAACCCAAGAACCGGGCAATTTAAAAAGTCAGTTGACGCGCCGTACTATCGTCAACGAAACGCTGTTCGCCAACGCCCACTAGCTGCACAATGGTTTCGCGGCTGGGTGGCGTCCAATTGCCCTCTCGCGCTGTAATTGCAACCCTCGTTTGTTGCCCTTGGGAATCAACGCGGTAGGTTGTAGTTGCAAAGGCACCCGTTTGATATTCAAACGTATGCCCATCATCTTCGTAGAGTCTAAACTCGCCATTTCCAGGCCAGATGCGGAGAGTCAGTTCGTCAAGGGGACGCTCATCCATGTATTGCATCACCGGCTGCATGGGGATAATCGCTCCCGCACGCGCATATAGCGGCATTCGCTCTAACGGTGCATGAGCTAAGATATGCGTCGCGCCTTCGTAACGTTCTCCTGTCCACCAGTCGTACCAAGTGCCTTCAGGAAGATACACGGCCCGATATTCCACCCCTGGTCGATAGATGGGTGCTGCCATGAGGGAAGAACCGAGCAATACTTGGTCGTAGAGTTTATAGGTTTTCGGGTCGTTGGGGAAATGATAGAGTAAGGGACGTAAAATCGGTGCGCCAGTGGTTGCGGCTTCCCAGAAAAGCGTATAAATGTAGGGCAATAGCTGGTAGCGGAGATTAATATATTCGCGGCAGATAGCTTCAACGCGATCGCCAAAAACCCAAGGTTCGTGTCTTGCCGTACTCATTGCCGAGTGACCGCGCATCAACGGGTAAAGCATTCCCACTTGCATCCACCGGGCAAATAATTCCGCCGTGGCATTGCCAGCAAAACCGCCAATATCCGAACCGACAAACGCCACACCCGATAGTCCCATATTGCAGAGCATCGGCAGCGACATCTCCAGATACTCCCACAGCGATTGATTATCGCCCATCCACACCGACGACCAGCGCTGAATTCCGGCAAAACCGGAGCGTGTCAGCACAAACGATCGCTCTGTAGGACGCAGCCGCTTCAGCCCTTCGCAAGCCGATTGAGCCATTGATTGCCCGTACAGGTTGTGAGTTTCAGCATGGGTGGTGCGTTCTTCCTGGGCACCCTGGGGCGCATCTAGGGGGAAATATATTTTATTCCCCGGATCTCCAAACGGGCGATCGTCTATCGCCGGTTCGTTCATATCGTTCCAGATACCTGCAACGCCGACTTCAGTCAGACTTTTGTGCAAGTCGCCCCACCACTGGCGCACTTCCGGACGCAGGAAATCGGGAAAGACCGCTTTATCGGGCCAAACGTAGCCGTGGAATAGCTCGCCCTCTGCCTTACGGATAAAATAGTCATTTTCGATGCCTTGGTCGAAAACGTGGTAATCGGCTTCCGGCTCGTACTTGACGCCCGGATCGATAATTGTCACCGTCTTGAAGCCATCCTGCGCCAAGTCATTGACCAATTGGGCAGGATCGGGGAACCGTTTGGGACTCCAGGTAAACACCCGGTAGCCCTTCATGTAGTCAATATCGAGATGAATTACATCGCAAGGGATGCGACGGTTGCGGAATTCCTGAGCAAGTTCTCGCACCACCTCTTCAGATTCGTAACTCCAACGGCATTGGTGATAACCAAGCGACCATTTCGGCGGAAGTTGCATTCGACCTGTTAGCTGGGTGTAGGTGCTAAGAATTTGCGCCGGTTCCGGGCCATAAATGATGTAATAATCCAGTTCATCGCCCCGTGTTTCCATCCGCCAGACGCCCGGTTGTTCCGCACCGATGTCGAACTGGCTCCAAAAAGTGGTGTTGAAGAAGATACCGTAGGCGAGTTCTGGACGCAGCGCCATAAAAAATGGAATCGCCTGGTACATTTCATCGGTAAAGGAGCTGTAATCGAGGGCGTCAACTGTCCAGTTTGTTTGGACTTCGCTGAGTTTGTCGAGTAGCTTGGTGCGTTCGCCAAAACCGTAGAAATGTTCATCGGCTTCGATGCGCTTCCAGGCAGCGATCGCGCCTATGCGTTCAGCCATTCCCATCCCGGTATCTTGCGCGAAGGGTCGCCCAGTTTTATCAAAACACTCGATCCGGCACCCTTGGCGGTGGATGTACACCCGCATCTGCTCGGTTTCGATTTCTACCGCTGCGTCAGTTTCCCGAAGTTGGAAGGGTACGACTGACCATTCTGGATCGTCCAAGGTGACTGCCCAAGAACGACGTGGCATCAAATCGCCGCTGGGTGCCCAGCGTACTCGGACTAAGTTTGGTGCCAGGATGCTAATGGCAAGGCGCGAATTCTCACAATCGCCGTAGATTCCTCGATCGTGGCGTTCTATGGTTTTTAGGGTTCCAATTGTTGACCAAGATGTCCCTGTCGTAGGCAGTTTTCCAAAATATTGCGGCATCACCCCTCCCGGTAAACTGTGAATTTGAGTAGAAGCGATTGATAAGTTGCCCCTACAGCTAGCGATCGCTAATGAGCAAAATGCTTTTACTCACCTCGATCCAGCTTGTAACAGTTGATCGGCTGCGGCTTCTTCCAGGGGGAAGGTTTTGCTCCGGAGAAGCAGGGCTTTGAGAAGTCCGTTTAACATAGATCAGGACTTACGCTCTCGTTATGGAAAAACGAACCGCCAAGGACGCCAAGGACGCGAAGGAATAAGTAGTTTTAGAGAGTTATTGCGTAAGTCCTCATAGGTGTCAGCATCAATTCAAAGCGTATGGGATATGATTGCGCGATCGCGTTAGCGAAGCGAGGCGTTAGCCTAGCGCTGAAGGCTGCTGCCGAGAACATCGGCGGTTATCCCCGCCCAACTGATGCACAATCTAGACTTGAAGAAGTTTTTTGGAGAAAACTGCTGATGAAATTCACGCGCCGCGAATTTATCATGGTCTCTACGCTGGCGGCAGGGTTTGCCGTAGCAGTTCGCCCCATTTCTGCCCAAGTCATCACTACCGATAAGAAAGGCTTGGTGGCGGGTGAAGTGAAGATACCCGTAGAAGATGGGGCCATCCCCGCTTATCGGGCGATGCCTGCCAGGGGTAAGAATTTCCCCGTCGTGCTAGTTGTGCAGGAAATCTTTGGCGTCCACGAACATTTGCAAGATATCTGTCGCCGTTTTGCAAAACTGGGTTATTTAGCGATCGCGCCGGAACTCTATGCGCGTCAAGGCGATGTTTCCCGGATGAGCGATATTCAAGAAATTATCACCAAAGTAGTTTCTAAAGTCCCCGATGCTCAAGTTATGTCAGATTTGGATGCAACGGTTGCTTGGGCAGCCAAGTCCAGTAAGGGCAACACTGATAAACTGGGAATTACAGGCTTTTGCTGGGGTGGGCGAATCGTTTGGCTGTATGCGGCACATAATCCCACGCTAAACGCTGGCGTTGCCTGGTACGGACGCCTAGTAGGCGAGTCTTTGCCCCTCATTCCCAAATATCCTCTCGATCTAGTTGATCAGCTGAAAGCGCCCGTACTGGGACTCTATGGCGGCAGCGATACCGGCATTCCGAACGAAACAGTCGAGAAGATGCAGGCGGCGCTGAAAGCAGCAGACAATGCTTCGGAAATTATCCTTTATCCAGACACGCCCCACGGTTTTTTTGCCGACTACCGCCCCAGCTACCGCAAAGAGGAAGCAGAAGACGGCTGGAAACGCCTGCAAGCTTGGTTTAAAAAGTACGGGGTTGCTTAAGAAGCGATCGCTCATTCTGCGCTTCGGTTGCTTTTAAGTCTACTTAAGCCCTGGCGATTGGAAATCGCGGCTATACAAACGAAGTCCGCCTTCGCGGACTAAGGAAAAATCATTCTTGAACCTGTGTTAGCGAAGCGTGCCGAAGGCTAGGCAGGTTTTGTCTGTATAGCTGCGGTTTCAACCACCAAATCTTAATTTGAAACCGCTGTGCAATGTCATGCCCCTATGGAACTATCTCCAGATTGATGTTTCTTCCCAAGACATTGATAAACTAAGCGATGTATCAGTAGCTGTCAGGTAAAACTTTGCTAGACGAACAAGCCAAAAAAACTATTCTGCGTAAGATTCCTCACGGACTCTATATCTGCGGTGTCAAAGATGGCGAAGAAGTTAACGGCTTCACATCCAGCTGGGTGATGCAAGGCTCGTTTAAGCCACCGCTGGTTGTGAATTGCGTTAAGCAGGATTCTAAATCCCACGCCATGATCAAAGCCAGTGGCGTTTTTGCGCTTAGTTTCCTGGATGAGGGACAGCAAGACTTAGCGGAAAAATTCTTCAAGCCGCAGCGCCGCGTCGGTAATAAATTTGAAGATGTGGAATTTTATCTAGGACAAGAAACCGGCTGTCCCATCATCGCCGACTCCCTTGGTTATGTGGAGTGTAAGGTTGTCGGTGCTGTGGAACACGGCGATCATACGGTTTATGTCGGGGAAGCGATCGCTGCTGGCGTCCACCGCGAGGGTAAACCGCTTTTACTCGAAAATACCCCTTGGCAATATGGTGGGTAATCGGTAATTGGTAATCGGTAATTGGTAATTGGTTAGTAGCAAAGGACTAATAACGAATGACTAATAACGATTACCCATTACCTAATCCCTTTTAAAAGGAATTAGAGTAAAAGATTATGCCGCTAATCAAAGTTCAAACTTCTGTTGATTCTCCCGATCGGGGTGCTGTCGAGGGATTGCTGAAAAGTCTTTCTGCTAAATTAGCCAAGCATACAGGCAAACCGGAATCTTATGTGATGACAGCTTTTGAGCCGAGTGTGGCGATGACATTTGGGGGGACTCTCGATCCCGTCTGCTACGTCGAAATTAAAAGTGTCGGTAGCATGAGTCCGTCGCAAACAAAGGCAATGAGCCAAGATTTTTGTCAGCAAATTAATGAGAAACTTGGTGTATCTACAAACCGGATTTACATTGAGTTTGCTGATGCGAAAGGTTCAATGTGGGGCTGGGATGGGTCAACATTTGGTTGATTAAATCCTACTTGATAACGCCCACACCTAGAAGGCTGGGGCTACACAAATAAAGTCCGGCTGCGTGGGCTAAGAAGGTGGAAATATTGGGGTTTGCAATTGGGTGCAGTACATTGTGACCTCTCCCCAACCCCTCTCCTCGTAGGAGAGGGGCTTTTCCCCTTACCTTCAAGGGAAGGGGGTAGGGGGTTAGGTTCTATATTTGATTCAAATAACAAGCATTATACAGCAGATTGCAAGTTCATGAAGTACAGTAGCAGCAGTTTGTGAACCAGTTGCGTAGGTGTTTTGGATTGACTAAATCAAGTGCAGTAGCAAGCAAAGTATCAACCATTT